>JBJXFS010000045.1:0-12289 GCA_046155625.1 Verrucomicrobiales bacterium
GCGATCTCCGAGCCGTCGGTCGCGCGCAGCGGGTCGGGCAGGGTATACCGCGGCACGTTGGCCTCGTCGTAATTGGCTTCCTGAGCGGCTGCCATGGGTGGTGTGAGCGACAGAATGAGGAGCGGTGCGAAGCGCGCGAGGATGGACGGGTGAGGGTATTTCACGAGGATTTTCTACACGATGGCCCCCATACTGGCGAGAAGGATCGATGCGTCTCCCATCCCCTGGACCGCGCCCCGACGAGCGTCACGAAGCGAGCGTCACGAAGCGAGCATCACGAAGGAATCAGCTTCCACGGTGCGCGCAGCGGCCGCGCGAGGAGGGCATTGGCCGCCTCGTCCGATCCGAAGTTTTCTTTGACGGGGTCGAATTTGACCGGTCGGCCAAGGGCGGTCGAGATGGCGCCGAGGTGGCAGAGGGTGGCGGCGCGGTGGGCGGCTTCGACCGGGGCAGCGGTGCGGCCGCGCGTGAGCACGGCGTCGATAAAATTGCGATGGTGGTTTTTCGATTCGAACAACGGCGTGTCGGAGTCCTTGAGTTTGACCGAGCGCAGGGAGGCGGGATCGGTCTCGAGGCGTTCGTTTTCCGTGAAGATGGATCCTTCCGTGCCGATGAACTTGACCCCCCATTTGTCCTTGTCGTTCGTACTGAACATGATCATCGCTGGGCCGTTCGGGTAGTGGTACTCGATCCGATAGGACTCGGGCGCGTCATAGATCCCTTTGTTGCGGTGTTTGACTTCCGTGGCCGAGACCTCCGTGGCGGCGGTCGCATCCTTGTCGGCCCCCCACTGGGCGACGTCGAGGAAATGGGCGCCCCAATCGGTGATGTATCCGGGTGCATAATCATTGATCCAGCGGAAATTGAAGTGACAACGGGCGGGCGTGTACGGTGCGTCTGGCGCGGGGCCGAGCCACATCGGATAATCGAGGTGAGGGGGCACCGGTTCCGGCCCCTCGAGTCCGGTGAATCCGCCGTTGATGGCAAAAGTGCCGGGCACGCCGATCTCGATGGTCTTCAGATCCCCGATGTAGCCGTTGCGGACCCACTCGCACGCCATGCGGGCTTTCATCACCGAGCGGCGCCACGTTCCGCATTGGAGGACGCGTCGGTGGATTTCGACGGCGCGGCACACGGCGCGGCCATCGGCGATGCCACCCGCCAGCGGCTTTTCGGTGTACATGTCCTTGCCGGCCGCGGCGGCGGTCGTCGCGATCAGGGCATGCCAGTGGTCGGGCGTGGCATTCATGATGGCGTCGACGTCGCCGCGAGTGAGGACTTCGCGGAAATCACGGTAGGTGTCAGCCACCTTCAGCCCCGCCAGGTTTCGCGCCGCCTCGCGGTGATTGGCGTCGACATCGCAGACGGCCACGACCTGCACGCGTTCGTCGTTGAGGAATGACTGGAGATTGCCCGTCCCCATGCCTCCCACGCCGATCGCGGCCAGGCGCACCTTGCCACTCGGAGCCACGGCCCCGTCCTTGCCCAAGACTCGAGCGGGAAGCACCAGCGGTCCCCCCAAGGCAGCGGCGGAAGTAGCGAGTAGACGACGGCGGGAAATCGAGCGGGACATGGCTGGATGGACTGTTGAATAATTCGGGAAGCGGGGAAAGCCATTTTGTGAGGAACGGCCCGATCGACAAGATCAGCGTGGGGTAGGGGAAACGCCGAGCGTCTGGCGAATGCGATTGCCCGATCCAATTCGCGGTCTCAGACTGCCGAGCCTGGCGTCTCACTGTCACGCTGATTTCGCACCGCCTTTCGATTTCATGAACCACTTGCCCCGTTCGGTTTGCGTATGGCTTCCCCTCCTGCTCGGTCTTGGCTCGGTGTGCGGCCAGGAGGCGCCTCACGCTCCCGTCGCGGAAACGGAAATCAAAATCACCGAAGGCTGGGTGTTGCCACGCGGTGAACGTTCTCGCGCCCGCCCTTCGCTTCCGGTCGACCCGATTGAGTGGGCCTGGATCCAGGGACGGCTGGCGTTTCCAGAACGCGATGCCGCCACCTCGCCAAGCGCCGAGGGATTGTCGCCCTGGGAGAAAGTGAGCGCGGACAACGAAGGGAAGTTCGACGGCCGATCCTTGGATGGTGGTTGGCTGGCCACGCACGTCGATGTCGAGCGAGAGGGAGTTTGGCTCTTGGACGCGCAGGGGCACGGGTCGGTGCGTGTGAACGGCGTGCCCCGCGTCGGCGACTTGTATGGCAATGGCCGTGTGGAGATCCCCGTGCTGATGCGAGCGGGCGCCAATACTCTCGCTTTCACCAGCGGTCGAGGCGCCATCGGGGCTCGCCTGCGGCGGCCGGAAAAGGAAATGGCCTTCAGCTTGAGGGACTCGACTTTCCCGCATGTCATTCGCGGCGAGTCTGAGCCGCTCTGGGGTGCCATCCTCGTTGTCAATGCCAGCGACCAGGCGCGCACCGGATTAAAACTGCTGGCCGATGGCCCGGGATTCTCCCCTACCGAAACCGCCGTGCCCGACCTCCTTCCGCTCTCGGTGCGCAAAGTCGCCTTCCGACTGGACCCGGTGGCGCCGGACGGCAGTGCCTGGGCAGGGGACACGGTGGCCGTCGCCCTCTCACTGAAGGAAGCCGATTCCAGCCGGACAGCCGACACCACCATTGTCCCATGGACCATCCGGAATCCGGACCAAACGCACATCCGCACGTTTCGCAGCCGCATCGAGGGCGCGGTGCAGTATTACGGCGTCGTGCCACCCGCGTCGGGTAGCCCCACCCCTGACCAGCGTCCCGGCCTCATCTTGTCACTGCACGGGGCTGGGGTGGAGGCCGAAGGACAGGCCGCGGTTTACCAACCCCGTCCCAACGCCTGGGTCATTACTCCCACCAACCGTCGGAATTTTGGATTCGATTGGGAGGATTGGGGCCGCTGGGATGCGCTGGAAGTGCTGGAAATCGCCCGCGCCCGCTTCGGGACGGACCCGACCCGCACCTGGCTCACTGGTCATTCCATGGGAGGCCACGGCACCTGGCACATCGGATCCCTGTTTCCCGATCGCTTCGCCGCCCTCGGACCCAGTGCCGGCTGGATCAGCTTCAGTACGTACGCCGGCCGCACTCCCGAACAAGCCTCCGATCCCGTCTCCGTCATGCTGCGCCGACCGCTCGCTGTCAGCGACACCCTCGCCCGGATCCGGAACCTCCAGTACCAAGGCGTCTTCATCCTGCATGGCGACGCCGACGACAACGTGCCGGTCGACCAGGCCCGGCGCATGCGCGAGGAGTTGTCCCAGTTCCACCCGGATTTCGTTTACAAGGAGCAGCCGGGAGCCGGCCACTGGTGGGGGAACGTTTGCTGCGATTACCCGCCCATGATGAGGTTCTTCGAGGAGCGGGCCATCCGCGCGCCGCACGACGTGCCGCACGTCCGCTTCCTCACCCCAAATCCCGCCGCTTCCGCCGACTGCTTCTGGGTCGGCGTGGAGGCCCAGCAACGCCAAGGCGAACTGAGCGAGGTTGACCTCCAATGTGCCACCCAGCCCGTGCGAATCGCCGGTACCACCAAAAACGTCGCGCTCCTCACCCTCCGACCCGGCCAGTTCCGCGCCGCCGATGCCCCGCCAGTCACCCACCTCGCGATCGACATCGACGGCACCCAGATCGAAAACCTCCCCGTCGACGCCGACGAATCGGTGAGTCTCCGCCGCGCCGCGGACGATTGGATCAAGGCTGGCCCCCCCGATCCCATGGAAAAAAACCCACGGCGCGGCGGATCATTCAAGTCCGCCTTCCAAAATCGATTCCTCCTCGTTTACGGTACCCAGGGGACTGCCGAGGAAAATACCTGGATGCTCGAGCGCACGCGCTACGATGCCGAAATCTTCTGGTACCGCGGCAACGGGTCCGTCGACGTCGTCTCGGATGCCCGCTGGCGGGATGCCGCCGCCGATGATCGAAATGTCATTGTCTACGGCAATGCTTCCATCAATGCCGCCTGGGCCGAACTGCTCGCCGATTCCCCAGTTGCCGTCGCCGGAAACCAGTGGCGCCTCGCCGAGCGTGAGTTGGTAGCCGAATCCGTGGCCGTCCTGCTCCTTCGTCCTCGCCCCAATAGCTCCTCCGCCCTCGTTGGCGCCATCGGCGGCACCACCCTCACCGCCATGCGCGCCACCGATCGACTCCCGCTCTACACATCAGGCACCGGTTACCCCGACGTCGTCGTCACCAGCCCCGACTTCCTCCAATCAGGTGCCTCCAGCGGCAAATTGGCCGGCTACTTCGGCAACAATTGGTCGTTCGACACCGGCGAGTGGGCTGAACCCCATCGACCAGAATGACCTGCCCAGCCCACCAGATTCTGGGACGGATCAAAGGGTGTAAACTTCGAAGTCCTCCTTTGCTCTAGGGACTGGTGAGGCCGAGCCGGTAGTAGGCACGCGGAGTGGATGTGGCGCCGCGCCATTCCCATAGCGGCAGGCCACTGGGGGACCAGGCGCCGGTGAGGTCGGGTGGGTTGGCGGGAATCCATGAGAGCAAGTCGTCGCTGACTTGGATGGACAGCCCGGCGACGGCTCGCGCGGCGAACTGCATCACGGCGGCCCCTTCCACTATTTCGAAGCTGAAAATGGATCCCCAATCGGCCCGCAGCGGGTTGCCGTCCAGGGCGTGCTCGAGGCTGTTGGCGCAGCCATCGGCATCCGGATCGCCGGCGCCACCGTGGGCCATCAGGTTGCCAAAGTGCTGCTGTTCCCAGGCGTCGCCCAAGCCGTCGGCATCCGCATCGACGGGCCGGAGAAAGTAGTCGGCGACGACGGCCGCGTGGTCAGAGGGCCAGGTGTTTGACTGGTAGTTGGAATTGGTTTTTTCGACGGCCAAGGTGAACACGCGTGCGTCGATGGGTACGAGCTTCGCGCCTTTATGGTGGATCATGTCGATGCGATCCTGGGGCTCTGGCTTGCTGCCGTTGCGAGTGAAGACGGGCGACCAGGTGTCGCCGCGATGGGTTGCGGGATTGGGGTGGATGAGGCGGTAGACATCGGAGAATCCGGCGTCCGCGAGTTTTTTTGTGACCGGCCAATCGACGACATAGCCGCAATGCAGGGAGGCGGTGGCCTCGGTCCAATCGAGATGGGACGGGCAATTAAAATCACCGACGAGAAAAACCGGCGTCGTGTCGGCCGCGGCGAGTTTGGCGTTCAAAGCCGCCACTTGGCTTTGGGCTTGGCTGAGGCGGCCGGACGATGATTCACGCGCGATGAGGGTTGAGAGGCTGGCGCCGTCGAGACAGGCGTCATAGGGGCCGTAGGGATAAGCGGTCAGGTGCAGGCTGCGGAGGACGACGTCTTGCTGCGGCGAGGCGGCGAGACGGACGGTCGCCTCCACGCTTGCCGAGGTGCTCGCGAACGGGTAGCGACTGAGCACGGCATTATCGCCCGTTTGGACGCTGAACCAACCGAGCGCGGTGGCCCACGTGCCCGCGGCGGATCCGTTTTCCTGAATGCCCACGATATCGGCATCGGAATTCATGACGGCTTGCAAGCCTTTCCGCAGGCCGTCGGCGACACTACCGGCACCGACCCAGATATTGAACGTCATCACGCTCAGACGTTCCACTCGTTCCTCGCCTGTTCGGAAAACGTGGAGCGTCGCGAGACCCGTGAGTTGGTTGTTGGCGCGGTCGGTGGCCCGAAGAGTGAGCACCGCCTCGCCCGCGTCACTCTCACCCGGTGTCCCGCTGAGACCGCCGTTGGTGGCGACACTCAGCCACGCCGGTCCGGCGATTTTTTCGACGGTCAGAATGTCGCCCGGATCGCGGTCGGCAAAAATCGCACCGACTTTCGAGGCGTAAGCGATGCCGACCACGGCGTGGCGCAGTCGCCACTTCGGCACGACCAGGGTGGGCGGTGTGGTGTAAGAAGTGGGAGGACTTGTGACGGTGAAGGAGACGGACGGGAAAGACTCGGTGTAGCCGTCGTCGAGAAAAAAACGCGCCACCCAATTCCCCGTTGCCAGCGGTGAGGCGATGAGGCGATACGAACCCGAGGCGATGGGCGCGACGGGCGGAGTTTGGGAGCCATCGAGGTAGAACCAAAGCGTCGAGGCCACCCCTCCAGGTGTGTCGGCTGGCTTGTAGATTCCGATCCAATCGCGCGCCGCCGCCGCCGTTGGGCGCGACCAGGTGAAGGTCATGCCTTCGCCGCTGACGTAGCTGGATTTGTCGAGGGCGAATGATCCACCTTCTTCTCCCCGCGTCTTTGCCGTGTTGAGGACAAGGCACAAGAGAACCGGCCATGATGCGAAAACGGAATGGTAGGCAGGCATGATGGACTCGGCGACGAAAACCGCGCAGTCGATGGATTAGACGTCGCAGAGGCCGACGGCTTGTTTGAGGGAGGCGAGCTTGTCGGGTTTGGCGGGGATGAATTCCTGGGCGACATGGCCTTTGAAGCCGGTGTCGACGATGGCCTTCATGATGGCGGGGTAGTTGAGTTCCTGGGAGTCGTCGATTTCGTGGCGGCCGGGTACGCCGCCGGTGTGGTAGTGGGCGAAGTACGGGTGGTCGCGCTTGATGGTGGCGATGATGTCGCCCTCCATGATCTGCATGTGGTAGATATCGTAGAGAAGCTTGAAGTGGTCGGACGAGACGGCCTTGCACAATTCAACACCCCAGGCGCTCTTGTCGCATTGGTAATCGCGGTGGTTGACGCGGCTGTTGAGGAGTTCCATGACCAGAGTGACGCCGTGTTTTTCCGCGTAGGGCAGGGCTTTTTTGAGCCCCTCGGCGCAGATCTTGAGGCCATCCTCGTCACTGAGTCCCTCGCGATTGCCGGAGAAAACAATGACATGTTTGGCGCCGAAGTCGGCCGTGGCCTTGATGTACATTTCGAGGCCGGAGGCCAGAGCGTCGTGGTACTCACGGCGGTTGAAGCCTTTTTCGATGCCGCCGAGGCGCACGCCGCCAGGCCCCTGGATGCCGATGCCGCCGATCATGGCGCAGGTGAGGTCGTATTTCTTGAGGGTGGGGAAGTCGGATGGGCCGACGAGGTCGATCGAGGTGAGGCCGATTTCCTTTCCGGCGCGGCAGAGTTCCTCGAGCGGGATGCCGTCGTAGCACCATTTGCAGGCGGAATGATTGATGTGGCCTTTGAGGCCGGAGGCGGCGTCGGCGGCGTCCAATCGGTGGGCCAAGCTGGCGGCGACGGCTGTGGCGGCCGAATGGTGAAGGAAGGAGCGGCGGTTGGAGACGGGATTTTTCATGGAACCAGCATACGCGGCGTCGGGGATCTGGGGAAAAGAATTTGTTCGGGTGACCGCAACTCTGAGGTGGGGCGAGAGTCCGTCATGGCCATGGCAAAACCAAGAACCTCCCAGCTTGCACTCCGTCGGGTTCTCCGGCACATCGAAGGCGATGCGAATCATTGACCGAGTTCCCCGAGCCTGGCTCGCGCTGGGCGCCGTGTGTTTCGTTCTCACGGTATTCAGTGCGGTGTGGCTGGTGCGGGCGGATGACCGGCCGCTCGACCAGATCCCGAAACGGAAGGCGCAGGGGAGAGAATTGCGCCTCGAACACCACATGGCACTGGGCTTTCACCGTGCGGCGTGGGCGGGACTGGTGGTGGGTCTGGCGGGCCTGGCGACGGCCGGTCTCTGGGGGCGTCGGGGGAGCCAGGCGGTGGCATGCGGATCGAGCGGGGCGGAGGGGAAGCCAGGCGGTTCGTCGGAGGCGGGTGTCCTTCCGTACGGTTGGGTGCATCCGGTGCGGTGGCGTGAAATGGCGACGATCGTCCTGGTGGCGACGGTGGTCAGTGGGGTGCTGCGGTGGCCTCGGCTGGGGCACAGTTTTTGGAGTGACGAGGCGTACGCGGCGCGGGCGTATGTGTGGGGCTTCAAGCAACCGCAACCGGACGGGACTCTGTTGTTCAAGCCCGTGATCTGGACGGAAGCGCTCTTTCTCAACGAGCGAGCGAACAACCAAGTCTGGTGTTCGATCGAGGCACGGGTGTCCCATACGCTGTGGCGATGGGTGAGCGGGGCACCCGCGGATATTTTCTCTGAGCGAGTTCTCCGGATGCCGGCATTCTTGTGGGGTCTGCTGTCGGTGGGCGCCCTGACGGTGCTGGGCATGATGGTGGCGGCACGACCGGGGATGTTGGCCGGTCTGCTGCTGGCTGTACACCCATGGCATGTGCGATTCGGCGCTGAAATGCGCGGGTACTCGGCGATGCTGCTGGCCCTGATTCTTGGGATGATCTTTCTGTTGCTGGCGCTGCGGGACGGTCGATGGCGATGGTGGGTGCTGGCCGCCGCGGCCAATCTCTGGGCATTGTTGGCATTTGCGGGAAGCCTCTATGTTCCGCTTGTCGGCTCGGGCGCGGCGGCGGCGTGCCTGATCTGGCGGCGGCGGTGGGACTGGCTGGCGCGGCTTGTATTGGCCAACGCGCTGGCCGCGGTGGTTTTTCTTTGGATTTACGGACCCTCGATCACCCAGCTGAAGGCGTATCTGGAACGGGGGAGCGATGTGGCCGCTTACACCGTGAACCTGCCCTGGCTGAAACAATTCGGCGAATCGTTGTGCCTCGGCGTGCCGTGGTCGGTGATGGGGCCGACGTGGCAGGAGGCGACATGGCTACCCTCGGCGTCCGCGGCGACGGTGGCGGTCACTGTCGTGGCTCTCTACTTCCTGGTTCAGATCGGTATCCTCGCTCGATACCGGCCGCGGCAATTGGTGATTCCCGGCCTGCTCGCGCTGGCGGCGGCCCTTTCAATTGGGCAAAGCATGGCAGCGGGAACGATTTTACTGATGTGGTATCTTCTCCCGATTCTCATCGGCTGGGTGCTGGTCATTGGAGGTGTCGTGCCGATGAGAGTTTTGGAGATCTGGGAATCGAATCCCAAAAAAGATGACTTTTGGATCGATTGGACATGGGGGGAGCGGATTGGTTGGACGGCCTTTGTCCTGTGCCTGGCGATCTGGACGGGCAGTTCACTCGCCATGCGGCGGGTTCCACGGCAGCCGATGCGTGAGGCGGCGTTGCAATCGACGGACGGACGTCCAGTGTGGGCTCACTGGTTGGAGCTCAGAAACGCTGAACCCAAACCGACGATTACCGCGCGAGGCATGAACCTATTAGAGCTGGATGAGGCCACACGATCCGCCATGCTCGCGGTGGTTGGAGTCAGCGATGGCCAGATGAAGTTGTATGCGCCGGAGGTGATGACCGTGAAAACACTGGAGGACCTGGAGAAGGCGGAAGCGCAGGCGCTGACCGCCGGTCGTAAACTCTGGATCAGCGTGGGCGGCTGGGAGGCATCGAGTGAACGGTCGGCGGACGTCATCGCCCGGCTTGTCGGAGGCGGTTACGAACAAGTGGCCGACTTGCCTGGGTGGGAGCCGATGTTCAGCTATACGGTGTGGCGCCAGCGGTGAGGACGGAGGGTATTGGAGCCAGTCCTCATTTCTTTGATGGGTTCATTCGATGGCCAGCCACCGTGCGAAACTCCCGCTGGGTACCGGGAGCACGTGTTCGGTGGGGCCGAGGAGCAACAATTCGCCGTGCTCGAAACGGCCGTCCCGGACGCCGTGCAGTTCCTGGGTCAGCAAGTGAGACAGCGCGATCGGAGTGAGTTCGGGCGTGTGGCACGAGAGCAGAACGCCGAGTGGCGTGTCGGATAGCAATCGACGGATCGATTGCAGGAGGACGGGCAGGTCGGATTCGATCTTAAAGACCTCGCCCTTGGCCCCGCGACCGTAGCTGGGCGGGTCCAGGATAAACAGGTCGTAACGCCGCCCTCGGCGTTCTTCGCGGTCTAGGAATTTAGTGACGTCATCCACGATCCATCGGATCGGGGCGTCGCTCAGGCCGTTGAGGGCGGCATTTTGCCGCGCCCAATCGACCATGCCCTTGGAGGCATCGACATGGCAGACTTCCGTGCCGCTCAAGGCGGCGGCCAGCGTGCTGCCGCCCGAGTAGGCAAAGAGATTGATGACGCGGGCGGGGCGGCCGTGGCGTTTGGAGTAATTCGCACACTGATTGCGAATAATCCGCCATTGGTCGCGCTGCTCGGGGAACACGCCAAGGTGCCCAAAATCCGTGGAACTCAGTCGGAAGACGATGCCGTCAACACCGATGGTCCAGGCCCCTGGAAGCTGGTCGCGGCCGGTCCAACGTGTCTTCTGTCCGTCCCGGAAAAAACTCGCCGTCGCGCGCCGCCAATCGGCGTCGCTCAGGCGTGGCCGCCAGACAGCCTGGGCACACGGGCGCGAGAGGGTGATGTGCCCAAAGCGTTCCAGTTTTTGAAAATGCCCGCTGTCGAGCAGTTCATAGCCCTCAGTTGGGCCGGGTTGTTTCAGTGTCGCGGCTGGTTCGGACATCAAGAGCGGCGGCGGCGCCGATCGTGATGGCCGGGAAGCGGGGGGAACCGAGAGCATGACGGGTTAGCTTATGGCTGTTTGGGGGAAGCTCAAGCGGAGGGCGGAGGGCGTGGCACTACTGTTCTTCAGAGCGCTGGATACCGGAGGAAAGCCTGAAAGTCAGTGTCTGGCAACGTGTTGTCGCCAGGTTATGGGCGGTGTATCAGGCAGCCACGCTGAAAACCTCGGCGATGCGTTGGATGGCGAGGGCGCGGCCGGTGGACGGGTCGGCGTGGACGACGCAACCGCAGAGGCGGACGTCACCGCGGGCGACGTGGTTGCGGGTGGGCAGGTTGGTGCAGAACCGGTGGATGACGGGCAGCGGATCGCTGCCGATGACCGAGTGGAGCGGGCCGCACATGCCGGCATCGGTCAAGTAGGCGGTGCCGCCGGGGAACACGATTTCATCGGAGGTCTGGACATGGGTGTGAGTGCCGACCACGGCGGTGACGAGGTTTTCGAGGCTGCGGCCGAACGCGAGTTTTTCGCTGGTCGCCTCGGCGTGGAAGTCCACGAAGATGGTTTTGGTTTCAGCGAGCAACTGGTCGACGGCGGCGCGCGCAGTGAGGAACGGGTTGTCGAGCGCTTGATTCATGAAGACGCGGCCCTGGACGTTGAGCACGGCGACTTTGCCTTTTGGGGTGTCGAGGACGATGAATCCGTGGCCCGGGACACCCGGCGGGTAATTGAGCGGGCGGAGAAGGCGTGGTTCGGAGGGGATGTAATCCATGATTTCCGGCTGGTCCCACGCGTGATCGCCGAGGGTGATGACGGTGACACCGGCTCGGAAGAGGCTGATGGCGATTTTTGGGGTGATCCCGCGCCCGCCCGCGGCGTTTTCTCCGTTGACGATGGTAAAATCGATCCGGAACCTCTCGCGCAGCGCCGGAAGCTGATCGATGACCGTCCGTCTTCCGGGTTCCCCAAAGATGTCACCCAGAAACAATATGCGCAGTGGATCCGGCGTGGCTGGTTCCTCCATCATGAGGGGCCGACCCTTGCGGGAAAACTGCCAGTGTAAAGTGCCGCGCGCATGAGAAGGATTCGTCCGGACCAATGGCCGCTCATCGCGGCAATGACGGCCCTGGCGGTTTCAGGGGGCGCCTTGCTCTATTACTTGATGGTGCAGCAGCCGAAACGGACGCCGTCCGCCGAGCCCGCGCCGCCGCCTGGCCCGAAGCCGCCGGTTTCGCTTTCCCCCCTGGCGCCCGAACCTCGTTGGGAATGGCTGGAGCGATTCGGCGATACGCACACGGCGGCGGAATTCCGGACCGCCATGCAGCGGGTCTATGGCGACGGATCGCCGGCTTGGGAAGCTTTGATGACACTTTCCGATGATGTGGCGGCTCCACCCCGTGTTCAGATCGCGCGCTGGTCGGCGGCGCCAGCGACAACCCGCCTGGTACTCGGTCTGTCCGGCACGCGTCCGGTGCCGCGCTACTGGCGCGAGGCAGCCGAGATGCCTTCCTCCTCGGATCCCGCCAACCGGCCGCTGGAGGGCGTGAAGATTGCGCTTGATCCGGGACACATTGGCGGCGCCTGGGCCAAGATGGAGCAACGATGGTATCAGCCGCCCGATGAAGACACAGCCGTCATGGAAGGAGAGATGACGCTCCGGACGGCCCGGTTGCTCCAGCCCGTCCTCGAAGCGCTCGGTGCCCGCGTCTCCATGGTCCGCGACTCGACCGATCCCGTCACCGCCACCCGCCCGGACGATTTTGCCGTTCAGGCCGCGACGGCGGCGCAGGCGGAACTCTTTTTCTATCGCAAGGCGGAAATCCGCGCCCGGGCCGACAAGGTGAACCAGCAGCTGCAGCCGGATTTGGTCGTCTGCCTGCACTTCAACGCCGAGCCCTGGGGCGAACCGGGGAAGGTCACCTTTGTCGAGGCCAACCACCTGCATGTGATCGTAAACGGACA
>JBJXFS010000053.1:0-6428 GCA_046155625.1 Verrucomicrobiales bacterium
AACGCTGACTGGAGAGCCGGATGCGGGAAATCCGCCCGTCCGGTTCGGTGGGAGGGGCGCCGCAATCCAATGTGGCGTCCCTACCCCTATCCAGTGAAACACTACCTTACAACCGTGCAAAAATCCGTCGCGGAACGCACCGGCCTACGGCAACCCATGCGGCTTCATCTCAAGGCCGCGGGATCGATAGAAGCGCTTTAGCCCGGTCACTGCCATCCAGATAACGGCGACCGGCAGCACCCAACCGTCACGTCGGCGCAGTTAATCGCTGGCCAGCACCGGCCGGCCTTCGGCAAATGCGAGCACAGTTCCGGTTTTGGTCACGACGCCGGACGGAATCCGGATGGGGACGTAGCCCTCCTGGCCGGAGGTCAAGACGTCGGTGAATTGAGGTGTGTTCGCGTGAATCGCGGTGACGGTCAGGAAGATAAGAAAATGGCGTTTCATGGTGCCGTGACGCGGACACGCAGAAAGCGCCGCGGGTTGGCGCTCAATGCCAGCGGCACCGTCACTGCGACGGTATTGTCGCCCTGACTCACCGTGCTCAGCGGCGTGAGGGGCTGCCACGATTGCATGTCGCCGCTCATTTCTGGCGTGACGGTGATGCCGGTGGTTCCTTCGCGGATGAAGAATACAGCGTGGCCGTTGCCGGTGACGATCCGGGGCACGCTGGCAGCGGCCATCGGCGAAGCGGCGAGGGCGTACTCGAGGAGATTGGCGGCGTCGTCTCCGTCGGGATTGGCGAGGTTGCCCCAGAGCGTGGCTTCTTTGGCCGGATCGGCGAGGTCGCCGGCAGTGAAATGCTCAGCGCGCCAGTCGGCGAGAGTCAAGATGTCCTCCGCGCCGGGCTTGCCGCCATTCACGTAACTAGCGCGCCAGTTTGCCGGCAGCGCCGGGTCGAGATTCGCGGCGCGCAGCATGAGGCACGGGCCGTTGCCGTCCGGCAGTTCCGGCCACGGGGCGCGGTCATCGTAAATCACGAGCACGATGCTCGCACCGGCGGCGTCAACGACGCGCAGCGTCTCCCCGCCGTTGGAGAGATTGCCGGTGAACGCCCCCGCCGGGCTGAAGCTGTAACGAAACGCGAATGCCGCGGCGTTTTCCGCGATGACGACACGCGCGCCGGCGGCCAGGGTGAGCGCCGGGAAAGTGTACCCGACGCCAGCATTTACCTGCACCCCGCGCAGATCAATGGTCGCGCCGCTGGAGTTCTGGAATTCCAGATACTCAAAGTCGTTGTCGTCGTTGAACCCCGCGGCCAGTTCCGCGGCTGTGGGCGGCGGAGGGTTGTAGTGGATCTTCACGAGCGCGAGATTCGCCGCCGTGGCCGGCGCGAAAGTGGTGAAGAAGGCGTGATCCTCGGCGCTCCACGCGCCGGCGGTCGATCGATAGCGCGCCCGCACCAGCACCGGCGCACTGATCGTGATCGCCTCTGCATAAGCCGGCACTGCGGGCGCGCCGCCGATGGCCCGCGGGTCGCTGCCGTCTGTTGTGACGTAGATCGTGCCTCCCGCCGCGGCTGAGAGCGTAAGGTGAAAACCCGCAGCCACCTGGCCGCCCCGCTGCGAAAAGGCCGGCGCATCGACTGCCGGATAAATGCCGCGCGTCCGCAGTTGAGCCAGCACCGTGGCACTGCGGGTGGCGAAGAAATTATTCCGCACGTCATTCACCTCCGCGTTCCAGTTCGCCTGATTCTCCTGACTCGATTGCGCCCAGCGAATGGATTCGCCGATGACCGCCTCGCTGATGCTCGCGGCGCGGGCATTCCATACTGCGAGGGCGCGGGCCACGGTGAACGGTCCGTCATTCAGGAGCAGCCGCTGTGCTTCATCGGCGAAGGCGATTCTGTACTCTGCGCTGGCGAGCAGGTCTTCGTGAATCCACTCGGGATTGCTGTAGCGGATGTCGTTGCGGTTGGGGCTGGTGAGCGCCGCGGCGTTGTCATTCACGCGGTCGGCGTCCCACTGGGCGGCGCGGGTGCTGCTTTCGGAATCGTGCACAAAGAAGTGCCACGGGTCCGTCCGGTCGCGGCGGCGCAGGCAGCGAAAATTGTTGGGCCGCTCGTAGTTGAACGAGACCGAGAGCGGCGCATCCGCGTGGCCCGTGTAGTAGTGCAGCAGCATGTAGCTGGCGAGTTCGCGCGGGTCGAGCAGCACGGGCAGGTCGGGATTCGGAGTGCCGTCGCCATTGCGGCCCAGGAGGGCGAAGTAGTTCGCGGCGGTGGCGCCGGCATTCACGGCACGCGCGCCGCTCCAGAGCGCCTGCCACGCATCAATGGTGCCGCTGATGACCTCCGTCTCGCGCTGCGGCAGGCCGGTGCTGGCGATGCCGTCGTATTCCTCCGGCGTGCCGCCGAAATACGTCGCGCCAAAGTCCTCCTGCGTGCGCTCCTGCGTCTCATAGAGGCCCCAGTACTGTCCGTTCAAATAGAGATGATACGGACGCGAGCGCGTCGTCTGAAATCCGGACGCGCCGCGCAGGTCGCGGTTAAAGACATCGCGCAGGCCGGTGAAGTCGAGCCGCACGCCGAGCGGATAGGGATCGGCGTAGGCATAGCCGTGCTCGCAGCGCAGCGAGAGCGTATCGAACTCCCTCGCGCCGTCCGCACCAAAAAGAGGGAAGCGAAGTTTTCCCGGGCCGTACGCGGTGCGGAAAAAGAAGTTCCACGACTTCTTGGGAAAACTGTCGCCGCGGCTCTGCCCGCCGCGCTGGCGCAGGCCGCAGTCAATCTGGAAGCCCTCGCTGCCATCGGGATGAATGAGTTCCACTGACCCCGGCCGCTCGAACTCCGGCACCTCCGCATTCACATACACGCCCTCCGCCGCGCCCGTAAGATACTCCTGATCGGTCACAATGCTTATGGCCGGCACCTGCGTGAGCGCCGTGATTTTCTGTGCCGCTGCGTAGAGCGCCGCAGC
Source organism: Verrucomicrobiales bacterium (assembly GCA_046155625.1). Classification (GTDB taxonomy): domain Bacteria; phylum Verrucomicrobiota; class Verrucomicrobiia; order Verrucomicrobiales; family V1-33; genus CAJBME01. Next base: position 2,919 of record JBJXFS010000053.1, read on the forward strand.
CGGGGAATCCGTGCCGTAGCGCAGCACCTGGCCATTCACCGGACCCGTCGGCCAGCCATAGGCCAGCGCCGTGGCGTTCGTCTGCGCGATGACGCTGGCAGGGAAGATGTAGGTGTTGGTGTCGGTATTCGTCGGCACCCAGTTGGGGCGGAAGGCACGCGCCCGCAGCGTGGTCGTCGTGCTGATGTTCAGCGGCGCGGTGTAGAGCGGGCTGGTTTCCGACGGCGTCGCGCCATTCAGCGTGTAGTGAATCTCCGCGCCCGGCGTGGCGCAGGTGATGGCGACGTTGACGGGATTGGTGAAGAACCCGCGCCGCACGCTGAACTCCGTGTCCGCCACGTAGCCCTCCGGCGGCGTCGCCTCGAAGATCACGTCGCGGTAGTAGTTCGCGCTGTTGAACGTATTCTCCGGTCGTGCGCCCGCTGTGGTGGAGAAGACGCCCGCACTGGCCGGATGTATGAGATTCGCGCCATTGCCGCTGGGCGTTGCAAGATCACCCGCGCGGAAGGGATACGGGCGGTCGCCCGCGCCATTCGTCGCGCCGGTGGTGACAGCGACTGTATAGTCCGTCGCCGCCAGGATGCTCACGTCGGGAATGTCCAGTGTGATCCAGCCACTGCCGCTGTAAGTCCACAGATGCGGCCCGCTGATGACGGCGCCGGTGTCATTGCGCCAAAGTCGCGCCGTATGCGTGCCGGTTTCCGTGGCCAGCGCATACACCCGCAAATGCGTCACGGTGCCCGGCAGGGTCGCGCGAAAGACCGTGCCCAGTTCATAGAACTGATTCTCCGGCCCTGACTGATTCCCCGTCCGCTCCGGCGCAAACAGTGACTCCGCCGCCGGAAGCGGTGCGGCGGGAATGGCAATCAGAGCCAAACCGGTGAGAGGAATGTGAATGAGCGGACGCACTCCCGGAAGACTATGCCACGACCTCCAGATCCAAAGTTTGAATTTCTGTTCCTGCCGGACTTCGGGAATGGCCGCGGCATGGGTTGCGCTTGGCCGGCGCGGTCAATAGTGCGGCAGCGCAGTTCGTAGTTTCCGGCGGCAAGGCGGCCTGGTGCAGCGGTCCAGCGACAGACCGTATAACGCAGCGGCCATTCGCGCGGCTGGATGGTTTTCAGATCGAACGGCACAGCGTGCAGCTTCGCGGCATCGAATCCTTTGATCGCGTTGGGATCGAATGGAACGATCTGTGCATCCTTCCCAGGGTGCGGTTGTGAAATGAGGGTCGTTCCCAGGCAGCGGATCCCTGAGGCTGCGCAGCCAGTACGGCACTTTGGCAATGCCGGAGAGGCCGGCCTGGGTGTTGCCTGAATGGTCAGGAATTCGCCCGCTTGTATTTTCTCCGGCAGTGCGCCAAAGCGCGCAATGGTCTTGAGCTGAAAATCGCCGACACCCACTTTTTTCAGAGGAAGGATATATCGTGCGGCGGGCGGCTGACGGACGGTTTGAACTTCTATGGGCGACGGGGGACGTATCCCTGGAGCTCGGGCGTTCAGTGGATTTCCGATATTCCTCGCCCCCTCCCATGACCGACGCACTCGCTCCCAGCGCGCGCCCCCGGAAGCAAATTCCTGCTATCAGACAGAAGCGGGGAGCGCTCCGAAACGAAAGTTTGACCATTCCTTCCCCCCGGTGGTCTACTAGGGGTGCATGGAAATCACCGCGTTCGAACGCCGGGTGATGTCGAAGGTGTTCTGGCGCCTCATCCCCTTCATGTGCGTCTGCTACCTGGCCGCGTTCATCGACCGGGTGAACGTCGGCTTCGCGAAGCTGTCGATGCTCGCGGACCTGAACATGTCCCAGGCGGTTTACGCCACCGGCGCGGGCATTTTCTTCGTCGGCTACTTCATCTTCGAGGTCCCGTCCAACCTGGTCATGGAACGGGTGGGCGCCCGGATCTGGATCGCCCGGATCATGATCCTCTGGGGCATCATCTCGTCCTCGATGATGTTCGTGAAGACGGCGTGGATGTTCTACCTGCTCCGATTCCTGCTGGGGGCGGCCGAGGCGGGCTTCTTCCCGGGAATGATCCTCTACGTCACCTACTGGTTCCCGAAAGCGTACCGCTCGCGCGCGGTCTCCCTCTTCATGACCGCCGCCGTCTTCTCCTTCGTGGTCGGCGGCCCGCTCTCCGGCATGCTGATGGACCATCCGATGTTCGGGCTCAAGGACTGGCAGTGGCTGTTCCTCGCGGAGGGCATCCCTTCCGTTCTTCTCGGGTTCGTGGTCCTGTGGTATCTCCCGAACGGCCCCCGCCAGGCGAAATGGATGGCCCCCGAGGACCTGTCGTGGCTGATGGCGAGGCTCGAGGACGAGCGAGCCCATCAGGAAAAGAAGGAGCGCTTCAGCCTCGTCCAGGCCCTGACCCATCCGCGGATCCTGCTGCTCAGCCTGATCTATTTCCTGAACGCGATCGGCGGCTACGGGCTGGACTTCTTCAGCCCAACGATCCTCAAGAACAACTTTCCCACTTTTTCGAAGTCGCAGATCGGATTGCTGAGCGCCATCGCGCCGCTGATCACGATCCCCATCATGGTCCTGTACGGACGCTCGTCGGACGCCCGCCAAGAGCAGCGCTGGCACGTGGCCGCGGCGGTCTGGCTCTTTTCCGGGGGGCTTCTCCTCCTGTCCTTCGATCCCTCGCCGGTCCTGGTCGTCGTGGCGCTGACGATGTGCGTCGTCGGTCGATGGAGCTGCATCGGCCCGTTCTGGGGCCTGCCCACCGCGTTCCTGACCGGCACCGCGGCGGCCGGCGGGATCGCGATGATCAACTCTCTAGGAAACCTGGGCGGTTATGTCGGCCCAAAGATTCTGGACCTGTTCTCGGACCCGTCGGGCTCCTACGCCAGGGGCCTTCGCGTGCTCGCGGTCCTGATGGCTGTGTGCGGGATCGTGGCGCTGACGCTCCGGGTCCGCAAGCCCAAGCCGGCGGAGTGATCACTCCGGCAGCGGCTTGCCCTTGGTCTCGGGGCAGGATGCACTAATTGCCCGTCCCATTATAAACTTTGGCGCGAATCGACAATCTACCTGTCCCATAGCCACTTTACACTGCGGCATGTTCATGGTTGGGCACACCTTCGATCAGTTGGAATGACCCAGCACGGCAGTTACCCGAATCTGGATCAGTTCAGCGTCGGATGGCGACGGTCTCATCAGCATCCAGGGCGACATCCGGGCACGGCCCGAGAACCCACCCACAGCTGGTGGGCATGGGGAAACAACCGGGGAGCCACGCTCACCGCTTTGATTAGGGCGATTATTCCACGGCTCGTACCGCCAACGCCCGGGCGACGCGCAGAGGACAGTTCAAGTCCAGCCTGCGGAGCCGGCGGGAGCCGGTTTGTCGCTTCTCAGAAAACCTCTTGCGATGGGCTTGAAAGACGGATTCAACAAAGGCTTGGCTGCCCAGAATCGCGCCGTCGGTGAAATACCTCACCCGAAGACGCAAAAAGGCGGTCAGAGGCAGCCGGCCTCCGGCCTTGATCACCTTTTGGATTTCTTCTT
>JBJXFS010000075.1:0-19433 GCA_046155625.1 Verrucomicrobiales bacterium
TTCGGTGGGAGGGGCGCCGCAATCCAATGTGGCGTCCCTACCCCTATCCAGTGAAACACTACCTTACAACCGTGCAAAAATCAGTCGTGGCGGTCGGCGGTCAGAGAGCGGTCAGTGGTATGCCGTATTCACCCCGATACGGGCGTGGCGCGATGGACAGCCAGAGCAAGCGGCGATGGACAGGGTGAGTCACCAGCGAAGGGACAAGTCGGGTAGGGGAGCGGATTCTTCGAGGACGAGGATCGCATAGGGTTCAACGCGTTCATTTCCAGGGCGGAATCGGGCGGCCCTTCAGCCCTTGATTGGCTTTTTTCGGGCTTTCCTGGGCCGTTGGCCCAGGCTGCTATGCCGCGGGGCTTTTTCCCCTTTGGTGGTGAATTTTACCTTCTGGCGGGGAACAGGTGTACCACAAAGGGCGAAGAGAGCGACGTTACTGTTCGTTAGAGCGCCCAATACCGGATGAACGTATCAGAAAGCAATTTGCTTCAACACGTTGTCGATAAATAATAGACGATTTCGGCTCTTCAGCCCGATACCTGAGCGAAAAGATCGATCCCAGAACGAAGAACCAAGAACGAAGAACCAAGAACCAAGAACCAAGAACGAAGAACGAAGAACCAAGAACCAAGAACGAAGAACGAAGAACGAAGAACTTCCCCGCCCCTGCGGCCCGCCATTGACACGCGGGAGTGAAACCTTAACTTAATTAAATCAATTTGTGAGACTGGCGCGGGGGACGCTGGCCGACCGATCAGCCGATGAGCAATGAATCCTACACCTTTGCATGCCCGGTGTGTGCCGTGCGGCTGAGCGTGCCGAAGGCGCTGGCGGGCGTTCGCGGGCCATGCCCGCAATGCCATCATGAAATCACGGCACCCGAGCCTGAGGCGGCAACGGCTGCTACAGTAGCGGGCACGATGGTGCCGGAGGCTGTGGTGAGCCGGAACGATTTGCCTGCTCCGGTCCCCAGCGTGGTTGTTCCCATCGCACTCGGCCGTCCGCCGAGCGCTGACGAGCTGGCACAGGCCGTTGAGCCAGAGATTGTGGCGCGCGAGAAAACGGGTGCGGCCGAGAGCGACGAGGAGGGGGAGGACGATGAAACAACGACTGAAGCTCCGTTGGCGGCGACCCAACCGGTGTCTGCTCGTGATCGGACGGGGCGACGGTCGATTTTCGCGCGCTTGGCCGCGGTTCTCGTGATTGCCGGGCTGATTGGCCTCGCTGTGTTCAATTGGCTGCCACGCGGCTCCCTTCGTTCGGCTCTCAGCCGTTGGGTGCCGATGGGGCTCGTCGATCCGGTGAACAAGTCCGCGCCCGGCGGCCCTCCCTCCCCGTCGGTTTCTCCGCCGTCGACCCTCCGGGACGTCAATGAGGGTGGGGCCGCGCCCACGGCCGCCGAAACGACGACTGCGCAGGCCGTGCCAACCCCCCAGCCGGAAGCCATTGAAATCCGGCCCGCCAAGACAGTGGATGATCCGGCCGCGCCGACAACTTCTCCAACGGCAGCCGAGGAGGCGGTCGGTGAAGCGTCCTCCGCGCCCAAGGAAACGGCAGCGCCCGAAGCGGAGGCGTCTGCCACGGCCGAGGCGGCGGAAGCACCCGCACCCGAAGCTCCTGCTCCTGACGGACCTGCGGGACCCAAATCGACCGCCGCCGAGACTGCCGGGGGTATTCCCCGTCTCGTCCCCACCGGCGATGCTCCATCGCTGTTGCCCGACATTTCAGCAGTCGGATCGGAGGCGACCACCGACCCATTGGACGAGTCGATTGCCGGAGCCCACGAGGCCCTGACGCTTTTTCTCCAAGCGCGGACCTGGCGAGAGCGGATTGTCTTGAGCGAAGGGGGGGAGGCACTGCGGAAGGAAATGGAGGAGTATTACAGCCGGAACAAGGACGTCCCGAATACTCCCACGTCCGTGGAACACATTCGGAGCGCCCCGCTGCCCGATGGCAAGGGGTTGGTTCAGATTTTCCACGTGACTTTTGCGGATCTGCCGCAGGGCTTTCCGGTGCCGGTCTTCCAGACGGAGGACGGCTGGCGGATCGATTGGCACGCCTTCGCGGAATTCCGCGAGGAGCGCTTGCGCAAATTTTTCTCCGAGTACCGGGACGCCCCCGCCACCCTGCGCGTCAAACTCCAGAGAGCCAAGTACCAGGATCGCTCGGTCCCCAATTTGGACAAAAAGTACGTTTTTCGTGTCTCGGCTCCCATTGACGATCACGAAGGGTATGTCTTTGTCGACCAATCCGATTCCATCGTCGGACCAAAGATCGCCGATAAACTCGATTGGGACGCTCCTCCCTGGCTGGTAATGGCCAAGTTCAAATGGGTGCGCGGCACGGCCGGGCGCGGCCATGTGGAACTCCGGGACATCGTTGCCGAGACTTGGCGTGCCAAGCCCTAATCAAAAACTCGAAATTTCTCGCTTGCGGGAGAGGCGATCGATGGTATCGCATCCGTTCTCCTTCCTCCGCCTGTCGGCAATGTCCTCCGGGACCCGGTGTCTGCGCGGCGTTTCCAGTCTCCGGCGTCGGCCACCCCGTCACGCCCCATCTCACTTCCATGAAAGTTCGGCCATCCATCAAGCGACTCTGTGAAAACTGCCGGATCATCCGGCGGCAAGGGGTCGTGCGCGTCATCTGTAAAAACCCGCGCCATAAACAAAAACAGGGCTGAGAGACGACCCACCAAGCATCAATTTTCAGCGTTCGAATTTCTTATGGCCCGACTCCTTGGCGTTGACATCCCTAACGAGAAGCGCATCGAAGCCTCTCTGCCTTACATTTACGGCATCGGCCCCTCCTGGGCTAAACGGATTATCGAGAGCGCCGGCATTGATCCCGACACCCGGACGGGTCAGCTGTCCCAGGAACAACTTGGCGCCATTGTCACCGCCATTCAGCAAAGTGGTCTGGCCATTGAGGGCGACCTGCGCCGGGATCTGCAGCTGAACCTGAAGCGCCTCCAGCAGATCAACTGCTATCGCGGCGTACGCCATCGCAAGAGTCTGCCGGTGCGCGGCCAGCGCACCCATACCAACGCCCGCACGCGCAAGGGCAAGAAAAAAACCGTTGGCGTCGTCCGTTCCAAAAAATAACCGCGTTCCCCGATCGATCGACCGCTCCATTCGCATTTTCCCATGGCCGAGGACCCCAAGACCACCACTACCGCCGCGCCGGCCGCTGCCGCCGGATCCGCGGCCACTGTGCCAGCCGGCGCCGCGCCGGAAACTCCAGGCGGTCCGCCCACCGCGGCGGAGTTGCTCAATGTCGACATCGCGGCTGGCCAGAAAGTTGTCCGAGCCAAGGGCGCCAAGAACATCGTCAGTGGTGTGGTGCATGTGCTGGCGACTTTTAATAATACCATCGTTTCGGTCACGGACGCTCGCGGCAATGTCGTCGGGTGGTCGAGCGCGGGCAAAATGGGGTACAAGGGGTCCCGCAAAAGCACGGCTTACGCGGCTCAGCTCGTTTCGCAGGATGCCTGCCGCCAAGCCATGGGGCATGGGTTGAGAGAAGCGGTCGTGGAAGTCAAAGGCCCAGGGGCCGGCCGCGAGTCAGCCGTCCGCGCCGTTCAGGCCATGGGCATCGAGGTGCTCGCCATCCGCGACGTCACACCGATTCCGCACAATGGGTGCCGGCCGCCCAAAGCCCGCCGCGTGTAACCGCCCCCCGGTCGCATCGTACTTTCAAATCCGAGAATTACCGAATTACTGACTCAAGATGGCCCGTTACACTGGACCCAAGGACAAGATCAGCCGCCGGCATGGCATCGCCATTTTCGGCCCGTCCAAAGCGCTGGACCGCCGCCCGTATTCACCAGGCCAGCACGGTGGCGCCAAAGGAGGCAGGAAGAAACTCTCCGACTACGCGGTGGCGTTGGCGGAAAAACAAAAACTCCGTTACCAGTACGGCGTCCTCGAGAAACAATTCCGCAAGACCTTCGCCGAAGCCCAGCGGCGCAAAGGAGTGACCGGTGAAATCCTCCTCCAGCTCCTCGAAACCCGGTTGGACAACGTGGTGTATCGACTCGGACTCGGCAATACCCGCGACGCCGCCCGTCAGCTGGTCAGCCATGGCCACGTGCGCGTCAATGGAACCCGCGTCAACATCGCGTCATACCAGGTTCAGCCAGGCGACGTCGTCAGTATTCGCGAAAATCCGCGCTCGAAACAACTCGCGCTCCGCGCCCTCGACCTCACCCAGGCCGCCATGCTCCCCACGTGGGTGACTTTCGACAAAGACAAACTTTCCGGCACCGTCTCGCGCGTGCCGACCCGCGACGAAATCAGCCCGATCGTCAACGAACAGCTCATCGTCGAGTTGTACTCGCGCTAAGCGAGCCGATACATCCCCCTTCCCCCGTCCCTGCCGGCTTCGTGCCGGCAGGGAATTTTTTTGTGTTCCGCCGATATCCACGGAGGGGACAGAAAAATTGTGGGTAAAGAAATCGCCATTATCAGCCATGGACGTCCTGCGGGATTGCGGTTGTTGCGTGTTCAGGATTGCGTGGGCGACAGGAAAATGCTTTAGTTTTCTTAAGTATGTTCCTGGCATTTTCACAGATTCGGCGTGGGCGATTCCTCTGCCTGTGGGTATTAGTGGCTTCGTTGGCGATTGGGGGACTTGGGTGTCGGAGTCGGGAAGCGCGGCGTGGGAGCTCGGGGCCATCGGGTTCATCTGTGCGCAGTGGTGGGAGCGGCGTTCTTTCGGGAGCCTCGAACACACGGACGGCGCGTTGGGACCGCGAGTTGGGGGCGGTGCCGGTCGACAAGAAGGTGACGCCGTTGCAGCTGCTGCGGGAGACGGGGATGAAGCAATCGCTGATTCCGCCGCGCACGGTTGGGCGCCGGTGGCACCGTCCGATGAAAGCGCGGTACATTACGATTCATTCGACGCAGAACTATACGGCGGGGGCGTGGAAGCATGCGGTGGCGTTGAAGCGTGGCGCACTGCGGGCGAAGCGGCGGCCGGGAGGGAACCGGATCGGGTACTTAACATGGCATTTCACGGTGGAAGCGGCGCTGGCCGTCCAGCATTTGCCGACGAACGAGCAGGGCGAGCATGCGGACTTTGACGGGCCCGGAAACAACTACTCGATCGGGATTGAAATGTGCGAGCATCGAGGCAACAGCATTGCCCGGACGATTGACAATACCGCGAAGCTCACTGCTTACTTGATGTATTCGAAGGGCATCCCGCTGAGCAACGTGAAGGGCCACTACCACTGGCCGCGCAAGGGGGTTGATCCGCCCAACAAGAACTGCCCGCATTTTCTGCTCGACAATGGTCGTCCCGGTCGCACGTGGAATTGGTTTCTCAATCGGGTGAACCAGCACTATTCGCGCATCATCCCCGGGCCGGCGCCAAGGATTTGACGTCACGACGGATTTTTGCACGGTTGTAAGGTAGTGTTTCACTGGGTGGGGCGGGCTGGGGCCGCCATGGAAACGAACACGTTTTGACATGGCGAGCGACCGGTCGGAGTCGAATGCTCGAGTCAGTATGGCGGTCTTAGCCCGCCACTCCCAGTCGTCCCCCGATTTTTTCATGCTTTTTTCGCCCGTGCAAAAATCCGCCGTGGATTTGATGTGGGAGGTTGGAAATTGGGCTCGCGCACGAGAGTCCGAGCCGCATAGTGGGACCTAGCCCCTGGATATCGTCCCTGATTTCCGCGCCGCCATGTCCTCATCGGTCTCCGCCCGTCTCAACGCCGACCTGCTCGAACGTCAGTACTCACTCTGGAAACAAGATCCCCAAGCGGTCGACGCGACCTGGGGGGCCTTCTTCGAGGGGTTCGAACTCGGCATGGCGCAGCCGCCGCGGCGCGGCGAAGCCACTGAAGGCGCTGGGGTGGGGCCGCGGGCCGGCACTCTGCCGAGCGAGGACCTGAGTTTCCGCGCCCGCGTGGCCAACCTGGTATTCACTTATCGTGCCATCGGCCATACCGCGGTTTGGCTCGACCCGCTCAGTCCGCCCCCGGCACTGCCAGCGGCGCTCACGCCGGAGGCCATGGGATTTACGCGAGAAGACCTGGCCACGGAGGTGGCCACCAAGTTTTTCCGGCACGGCAAGCCCATGTTGTTGGGCGAGATGATCGACGAATTGCGATCCATTTACTGCGACCGCATTGGGTTCGAGTTTGCCCACATTCAGAATGCCGAGGTGCGTGACTGGCTGCTCGAGCGGATTGAGGCGCGTCCGGTCGATGCCGGCGCCACGCCCCAGTACAAGGAGGCTGTACTGCGCTGGTTGGTGGAGGCGGAGTTGTTCGAGCGGTTTTTGCACGCGAAGTACGTCGGCCAAAAGCGGTTTAGCATTGAAGGGGGCGAATCGCTGATGGTGGCGCTGCAATCGGTGCTGGAGGAAGGCGGGGCGCTCGGGGTGCGGGAAATTGTCATGGGTATGGCCCATCGTGGGCGGCTGAGCGTACTGGCCGCGTTTCTTAAGAAACCGTTGAAGGTCCTGCTCCACGAATTTTCGGAAAACTATGTTCCGGTGCTGGTGGCCGGCGATGGGGACGTCAAGTACCACTTGGGCTACGAGATCACCCGGCGCACGGCGAGCGGACACGATGTGATCGTCAACTTGGCGGCGAATCCGAGCCACCTGGAGGCGGTCAATGCCGTGGTCGAGGGCAAGGTGCGGGCGCGGCAGCGGGCCTTGGGCGACACGGCCGACCGGCGGCAAGTGGTGCCGCTGCTGGTGCACGGGGATGCGGCCTTTGCCGGGCAGGGGACGGTGGCGGAGGTGCTGAACTTGTCGCAACTCCAAGGGTATCGGACCGGCGGCACGCTCCACCTCATCGTCAACAATCAAATCGGCTTCACCACCATGCCGGCCGATGCGCGCAGCTCGGCCTACGCCACCGACGTCGCCAAGATGATTGAAGCGCCGGTCTTCCATGTGAATGGCGACCATCCGCTCGAAGTTCTCTTCGCCTCCCGGCTGGCTCTCGAATTCCGCCAAAAATTCAACCGCGACGTGGTGATCGACATGTACTGCTACCGCAAGTACGGCCACAACGAAGGCGACGAACCAGCCTTCACGCAGCCGCACCTCGTGAGCAAGATCAAGACCCAGCCGTCGGTTGCCACCCTGTTCCGCCAGCGGCTGATCGACCGCCAGGAAAGCACGACGGCCCGCCTCGACGCCGTCTACAACGACGTTCAGGAGACGCTCAACCGCGAATACCTCGACCTCCGCGAACTGGAGGCCAAAGGGGAGGGGGGCGGCAGCTTCGCCGATGCGACGGCGGAGTTGCAGCCCGAGTATGCGCATGACCCGGTCGTCACCGGCATCGATCCCGAGCGGCTGCGCGCGCTCGGACTCAGAATCACCGAGGTGCCCGACGGCTTTCGCGTGCACCCGCGGGTCCGCAGCACCGTGCTCCACCGCCGCCGCAAGGCGGCCGAGGACGGGGGGCCATTCGACTGGGCCAACGCCGAGCACCTGGCCTTTGCCTCACTCCTGACCGAGGGCATCGGCGTGCGTCTGAGCGGACAGGACAGCCGCCGCGGCACGTTCTCGCAGCGGCACAGCTACCTCTACGATCTGGAAACCCGCGACCGTTACTGCCCACTTCAGCACCTTGCCCCTGACCAAGCCCGCTACTGCGCTTACAACTCGCTGCTCAGCGAAGCCGCCGTGCTCGGATTTGATTATGGGTATTCGCTGCTCGCGAAAAACATGCTGATTCTGTGGGAAGCTCAGTTCGGCGACTTCGCCAACGGGGCCCAAGTCATCATCGATCAGTTCATCGCCGCCGCCGAAAGCAAGTGGGGCCAGCCGAGCGGCCTGGTTCTCCTCCTCCCGCATGGGTATGAAGGGCAGGGGCCGGAACATTCGAGCGCTCGTCTCGAACGATTTCTCCAACTGTGTGCCGGCGGCAACATGCAGGTCGCCAACCTGACCACCCCGGCCCAGTACTTTCACCTGCTCCGCCGGCAGATGAAGCGGCCATTCCGCAAGCCGTTGATCATCATGACGCCCAAGAGCCTGCTGCGCGACCCTCGCGCGGTCTCGACCGCCGAGGAAATGACCGGGGAAACGCGTTTTCACGAGGTCCTGGACGACGACCGGCCCATCGCCGCCCCCAGCCGCATCACGCGCCTCATTTTTTGTTCGGGCAAGGTCTATTACGACCTCCAGGACTACCGCGAGGAGAACAAAATTAAAAACGTCGCCCTCATCCGGCTCGAGCAGATCTATCCGTTCCACGCCGACCGCATCGCCGAAATCGTCGCCCATTATCCCCGGGCTAACAAAAAGTGGGTCTGGTGTCAGGAAGAACCGCTGAACATGGGCGCCTGGGGATTCGTATACCCGCGGCTGGAAAAATTAAGCCGCGGCGCCAACGTTCGCTACGCCGGTCGCGATCGCAGCGCCAGCACCGCCGCCGGATCCAAGGCCGTCCACACCCGCGAACAGCAGCGCCTCGTTGAGGAGGCGTTCTCCGTGTGAGGTCGGCCGCGCCATGCCGCTGACAGAAAACTTACAAACTCCTGACAGCGCGCTGACTCCAGGGGCGCGATCGTAAGCGAAGATCAGGGCGGGCGGAGCTGGGCCGTGGACTGATGGTCCAGCCGACTGCCCGTCACCCAAACCAATCGATCCCCATGAAGACCCATTCGCTGCTCGAATCGTTAACCCTGACCGCTGCGGCGGTCCTCAGCTCGGCCATCCTGAGTGCGCCTGGCCGCGCCTGTGGCGAGTACGCCAGCCGTGATGCCGTGCGCCTGAGCACGGTAACCACCAAACCCGTCCTGCTCGCGGGCCAGAATACGGTCACTCATTTGAAAGTTGGATTAACCGGCTTTGAACTGGCGGCGCATCGCCAGCGCATTCCCCTCAATCTTGCGATCGTGCTGGATCGCTCCGGGTCGATGATCGGGGAGAAGCTGGCGCGGGCGAAGGAGGCGGCGCAACTCATGGTGCAGGGGTTGCGGGACGACGACATCGTCTCGGTCGTCATCTACGACGGCGATGTCCACGTCATTGTGCCCTCCACGAAGGCAACCTCGCGCGACGAAATCTGTGCGAAACTCGCCGCGGTGCGGGGCGGCTCGGATACCGCGCTTTTTGCCGGGGTGAGCAAGGGAGCGGAGGAGGCACGCAAGTTTGCCACCACTGACCGGGTGAATCGCATCATCCTTCTCTCCGACGGCCTGGCCAACGTGGGACCGTCTTCTCCGAGTGAGCTCGCGGATTTCGGCGCCTCTCTGGCCAAGGAGGGCTTGGCGGTCACCACGATCGGACTGGGGGCTGGTTACAACGAAGACTTGATGACACAACTCGCGGCGCGGAGTGACGGGCGGCACGCGTTTATTGAGCGACCAGCCGAACTGGCCTCGCTCTTCCGGGATGAACTCGGCATGATGATGGCCGTGGTGGCCCAAAGAGTCTCGGTCGAAATCACCTGCGATCCCGGGGTGAAACCAATGCGCGTACTCGGGCGACCCGCCGTGATTGCCGGATCGCGGGTGACCGTTGATCTGAATCACTTGTATGCGGGCGAGGAAAAATACATCGTCCTCGAGGTGGAAGTTCCGGCGACCGGTCCGGACGTCACCCGCGATCTGGCGCGTGTGGCGGCGCGGTTCGAGAACTTATATACCAAAGCCACGGAAAACTTGACCGGCCTCGTCTCTGCGAGATTCTCCAGTTCACGGGAGGAAGTGGAGAAATCGATCAACAGGGAAGCGATGGTGGCGGCGGTCACGCAAATCGCCACCGCGGAGAACGAACGAGCGACAGCGCTGCGCGACGCGGGGAGGTCGACTGAGGCCAAAGCCGTCCTTCTCGGCAATGCCGACTACTTGGGCGACAACGGTCGGAAATACCAGGTGCAATCGCTCCGTGATTTCGAGGAAATCAACCGGCAGGATGCCAGGAATCTGGACGAGCTGGATTGGTCGGTGGCCCGGAAGTTGATGAAAGACGTCCAATTCAACAATGGCCAGTCGCAAGGCAAGGACATCGACAAAGCGGCACGTCGCCGCATGGTTATTCCCCCCCAATCGGCCGTCCCGGCTGGTTCAACGCGGCCTTGAAGATCCGGCTCCTCATTATCCTGACGCTCCTCGTGGTGTTGCCGCTGTTTTTGCTCGCCTGGCTCGGGCAGCGGACGATCCGGGGTGAGCGTGCCCAGGTGCGTGAAGGCATTCAGGCGCAGATGGCCGGGAGGCTGGCCGAAGTGGAACGCGGCATGGCGGTGACTATCGCCGCGAGGGAACGGGAGTTGTCATCGATATTGGGCGCTATCTCTCCCGTGGCTGGCGTCGACCCCTGGCGCGATCCGGCCCGCCAGCATCGACTGATCGCCGCCACCTTTGTGCTCGATGCCCGCGGTCGCATGCGGCATCCGCCGCGCGACGCCGCGTCGGTGAGCTCCGATGAAATGGAGTTCCTCCGCCGGACCGACGGACTGTGGGAGGACTTGTTCGCAATGACCATACCTTCAATCGAACAACGCGGAGCCGGTGAGGACCAGGGGTGGAAAACATGGTATCATGGAAGTGGACCGAGATTGCTGTTCTGGAAAAGATTGGCCGGGGGTGAGGTGGTGGGCGCCGAAGTGCCGACGTCAATTCTCATCGCTGACCTAATTGGAAAGCTCCCGGCCGGTTTCGAGGGGGACGATCGAGCGCGGGATGGTCGAGTCCAGTGGTTGGACCCACAGGGACGGTCGGTTTATTCGTGGGGGACGGAGCCGACCGAATCCTCCCTGTTGGCACGCATTCCCGCTCCTCATCCGTTCGGAGCGTGGTCGTTGGAATTGCGTGCACCCGACGTGGTACAATCGGCGGGAGTGGCGGGTCGATGGGCGTGGTGGACCGGGCTCTTCGCGGTCGGGGGGGTGCTCACGTGGCTCGCCACTTCCCTGTATCGGGAAGGCACCCGGGAAATGCGCTCGGCGGCCCAGCGGCTCACTTTTGTCAATCAAGTCTCCCACGAGCTGAAGACGCCGCTGACCAACATTTCAATGTATGCGGAACTGGCCGCAGCGCGACTGGTCGACGACGAATCGGCCAAGCCGGTCCGGGAGTATTTGGACGTCGTGGTGAGCGAAAGCGCCCGGTTGGGTCGCCTGATCAATAACGTACTCACATTTTCCCGACACCAGAGAGGCGCTCTGCGGCCGCAGTTGCGCCCGCTTAAACTGGACGAGGAACTGGCGGCCATTCTGCAGCCCTTTCGGCCAGCTTTGGCCGATGCCGGCGTTCAGTTGGACGTGGCGCTGGGGAGTGGGGCTACGGTGGTGGCCGACGCGGATTGGCTCGGCCAGATTATGGGGAATCTGCTGTCCAACGTCGAAAAATACGCCGTTTCCGGCCAGTGGGCGCGAATTTCCAGCGAGGTGCCGCCGGCGTCGGAGGCGGTGGTGGTGACGGTTGCCGACCGTGGGCCGGGTATCGCGGACCGCTTCCGGGAACGAGTGTTCGAACCGTTTTTTCGCGCCAGCGACAAACTGACGGACGGTGTGGCGGGAACGGGCCTCGGACTGGGGTTGGCGCGTGAACTGGCCCGCGCGCAGGGAGGCGACTTAATTCTTTCGCCTCGAGCGGCGGATGTTCCGGCGCGTGGATGCACCTTTCTCCTGCGCCTTCCCCTGGCCCCGACATGAAAGTGCTCATTGCCGAAGACGACCGGCTGACGCGGCATGGCCTGGTCGAGATCTTTTCCCGCGAAGGATTTGATCCCATCCCGGCTCGCGATGGCGAGGAAGCTCTGCGCCTGTTCGAGAAACACAAACCAGACGTCGCTTGTCTGGACATCATGATGCCCGGGCTCGACGGCTATGAAGTGTGCCGGCGGCTTCGCCGCGCGGGGTCCAAGATTCCCATTCTTTTCATCAGCGCCAAGTCTGAGGAGATCGATACCGTCGTCGGTCTGGAACTTGGCGCCGATGACTTCATCACCAAGCCATTCGGGATGCGCGCCGTGATCGCCCGGGTCCGGGCGGTCAGGCGCCGGGCGCTGGCACAGGTGCCCGAGCCTTCCTTGCCGCCTAGTTTCATCATGGCCGGGGTGCGGATCGTGCCGGCGGAATTACGGGCGTACCGCCCGCCAGTCCAAGGTCAGACTGATTCGACGGCCAGCGAGGTGATCGATCTCAGTCCGCGCGACGTCAAGATTCTCTCGCTGCTCTACCGTGAACGGGGGCGTGCCGTGACGAGGGATCGGCTCTTTCAGGAAGTCTGGGGGCACACAAGTCCTCTCGCCAGCCGCGCGCTGGATCAGCACATCTCCCAGCTCCGCAAACGACTCGAGCCCGACCAGACGAATCCCACGCTCATCCGCACCGTCCACGGGGTCGGCTATCGGTACGAAGGGTAAACCACCCACTATCAATTCAGTGGCTGCCGACCTGCGGATGCGGGCTGGGAGGACATCGGCCCGATCAAACCGGCCGCGGCGACCCCGAGCGGGAATTGGGTTTTCGTTTCGGGAACAAAGGGACAGGTACATTATGGCGCGGATTTCCCTGATGACGTGGCGGTGCTGAATCCATGGCCCGCCGCGACGTGAAGCAATCGGCAGTGACCGAACCGATGGTTTATCCAGGACCTCCCTGGAGGGGGGATTCAGGGGGGTGGGATCAGAGTGGACCGGACTTGGTCCAGGAGAAAAGAGTCCATCTCGACGAGGTGGCTGCGATCCGGGAATCGGCCGGCGTGGACATCGTCGATGTACTCGCGGAAGGCGGCGAGGCGTTCGTCCTGGAGCCGGCGGTATTCGGCGGTGAAATTTCGATAAGCTTTGGCATGGCGGGGCGGGCGTTCCTCGTAATCGCCGAGGATGTCGTCGGAGAAGAGGAATTGAGTATCGCAACCCGTCCCGGACCCGAGTGACATGAGGAGCATCCGGGTTTGGGACGAGAGGAAGCGCGCGAGGTTATGCGGGACGACTTCGAGTTCGGCGGCATAGGCGCCGGCGGATTCGAGTTGCTTCATGCGTCGGTGCAATTCCAGGGCCTCCTCGACGGTGCGGCCGATGGCGCGATATCCAGTCCAGGTGACATGGCGGGGCACCAACCCCAGGTGCCCGACGACCGGGAGTCCTTCGCGGGCCATGGCTTCAATGATTCCCGGGCTGGCCGAGCAGTAGACCGAACTGGCTCCGAGTTCGAGAGCCCGAAACCCGACACGGATCGCCTCGTCGGCCGAGGCTAGACCATGCGGCGTGGCCGCGGAGAGAAAGCTGTGAGGCGCGGCGGCCACCAGTCGCGGCAGTCGCGCCTGAGCTTCCGGCGAATCAAAACTGCAGCTCATGAGGTCGACTCCGGCCTGGTCCGCGGCGGCGGCTTCTTCGGGCGACTTGACATGGATGTGGGTTAGGCATCGCTGTCCCTTGAGCTGGAGGAGGTCGTAGATGGTGTATTTCTTGCGTGGGCGGAGCATGGCGGCGGGGTCGGAGGTCGGAGGTCGGAGGGCGGAGGTCGGAGGGCGGTGGGCGGAGGTCGGGAATCGGTAGTCGGTAGTCGGTAGTCGGTAGTCGGTAATCAGCGGGAAACGGGCGTGGCCCGATGGACGGGGAGAGTCACAGGGGTGGGTGACAGGGCTGTGAGCGGAGCGACCACTTCGAGGACGAGGACGATTCCAAGCCTACTGAAAAGGTCTTGTCCGCATACACGAGGGCTCGTCACCCTCAGCCATCCATCCTTTGCGCCACTCGTCCTCGTCCTCGACCCCACGTGGGCGATCCTCGGGCACCAAGGACTCGAAAAACCAGGTCTTCCTGTAATCAACTCTCGCTGACTGTTCTTTATTGCACCCAGGGCAGGGATTACGACCCGCAACATCGTGTGCTGTAACTCGTTGACGATTGATAACATACAATTTGTTATCCAGAAGAAAGGAACGGGCTTTGCCCCTTGTTGTTGGAATGTCAGGGTGCTGGCGCGCGGGCGAACTTTGGGTCACCTGTTTTTGGAATTTTCGAGAGGAGCCAGGCGCCGCCGCCGAAGAGGAGGAGGAGCGAGAGGATGGAGGCGCGGGTGCCGACGACGAGGGCGGTAGCGCCCATGAGGGTGGGGCCGAGGATGGCGGAGAATTTGCCGACCATGTTGTAGAATCCGAAGAATTCGGCGCCGCGGCTGGCAGGGATGAGGGAGGCGAAGTACGACCGGCTGAGGGCCTGGACGCCGCCCTGGACCAGACCGATGACGACCGCGAGGGCGAAGAATTCGGTGGATGAGTCGAGTGTGGTGGCGAAGAGGCAGACAGCGGTATAGACGCCGATGCCGATGAGGATGCCGGTCCGGGCGCCGATGCGTTCGCCGAGTCGGCCAAAGGCGATGGCCGAGGGAAATCCGACGAACTGGGTGACGATGAGGGCGAGGAGGAGATCACCTTCCTTGAGGCCGATGGTCAGTCCGAAGTCGGTGGCCATTTTGATGACGGTGTTGACGCCGTCGATGTAGAGAACATAAGCGCCGAGGAAGAGAGGGAGCTTCGCATCGGCCATGATGGCGCGCAGGGTGGCGAGCCATTGGCGGCAGCCACGGACGAGGGCGGAGCCGACTGCCGGATCACGCGGAGGGGCGGCTGGCTCGCGGATCCAGATCAGTGCTGGTATCGTGAAGATCGCCCACCAGGCGCCGGTGAGCCAAAAGGCGGCGCGCATGGCGGCCAGCGGGCCGTCCAGTCCGAAGTCGGCCGGGTTTTTCACCATGAGCGAGCACGCCACGAACAGGCAGCCGCTGCCGACGTACCCGAGCGCGTAGCCGAGTGCCGAAACGCGGTTGTAGAGCGAGGGCTCCGCGACCTCAATGAGCAGGGAATCGGAAAACATGTTGTTTCCGGAGAACCCGATGGCGGCCAGCGCATACAGGCACGCCGCCAGCAGGAACTCCCCCTGAGCGACCAAGGGCAGGGCCGCCGTGGAAGCGCACCCAAGCAGGGTGAATCCCAGGAGAAACCGTTTCTTGGCGCCGCCCTGATCAGCTAGGGCACCCAGCCAAGGCGCGAGAACGGCGATGATGAGACCGGCGGCGCTATTGGTGAAGCCGAGGTAGGCGGTGCTTTTCTCGGCGGTCAGGCCGGGTCCCACGCACCAATGCCTCTTAAAGAAGATCGGGAAGAAAGCGGTCATCACGACGATGGCGAACGCGGAGTTGGCCCAGTCGATAAAGGCCCAGGACCAAATGGCGCGACGTGATGGGAGCATGGGCAATGGGGTGGCGGATGGGAGGGCTCTCAGCGCCGGCGGGGCCCGGGCAGCGGCAGGAGCCTTCCGGGCAGGGTGAGCACGGCCGGTTTCCACGCCGGGTCCTCGGTGGTGCCGGTGGCTTCGTACTCGAGCAGCCGGCTTACCGGATAGAGGAGCATGCCGGTCGGGCCGCGGGTATTGACGCGCGCCTGCATGTTGACGCGTTGGGTCGCCAGGTTCACGGTACCGCCTCCCTTGATGACAAAGGCGCCCGTGAGTGCTTCGAAGTCGCGGGTGGTCAGGACATTGTCCTCCAGCACCAGGGTGGTGCGCGCTTCCCGCGCCTTGCTGTAACCGGACTTGGTCCCTGGAAGGACGGCGGAGAGCAGAGGCGACAAAGGCCCGAGCAATGGGAGCGCGAAGATGTCGCCGTCGCGCACGGTGAGCTGGCCGGCCCCACGAAAATCCATCGATTCCTCTCCGGGTGGTCGGGCGCGGCCGGCGAGGCGAAACCCGCCGAACAGCTGACCGGCAGTTGAGGTTTCGGGTGCGTAGACGCGGGCGAGCGGCCCGAAGCCGACGCCGTCGGCCTGGACGGCGGCGATAAAGTCCTGGGTGGACGAGACGTGGTCGATTTCTCCGCTGGCCGTGACCATGCCGCCGAAGAGCATGGCGGTGGCACGAGGGATGTCGAGGCGGTCGCGGCGGAACTCGGCCTGAAAGTGCAGTTGATCGAGCGGGAGCACCTTCTCGCCGAAGTGCCAGTCGGTGGTGCCGGGAGATTCCACGGCGAGCGACCAGCGGGTGCGGTTGGAGGAAGTCGGCCGTTTTTCCGCCTCGAAGATCCCTTGGAATCGCGCCGACGCCGGGTCACGCCAGTGGAGCGCATGGAATCGCGCCGGGGCCAACACTGTCCCCTCGGCCTCGACTTGCACGGTGGCTCCGGTCACCTCACCGCGCCGATGACGGAAGTCCACGGTCGCTTTGGCGACTTCGACGGGAAGCGTGGACGAGCCGACGGTTTGGCGCGCGCGCGCCGGACCATTGAGGAAGAACTGCCATGATTCGGAGCGCGGCGAAACCCGGACCATGGGGAATGATCCGATGAAACGACCGGTCACCGTGTCCTCCAACGCTGTCCCTTGCCAAGCCGCGCCGCGGCGGACACGTCCGGTGAGGTCGAGCGTGAGCACGGCTCCTTTGGCGGTGATCTGTCCGCGGGGCGACTCCAACGGAAGCACGGTGCGATCGGGCAGGGTGGCCGTGACGGGTCCATCCGTTGTGACGTCGAGGGTAAAGTCGTTGGGATCCGCCTGTTTCATTCCCACCCGACCGTTCATCGTGACAACAGGCGGTTTCTCGAACTGATAGGGCCGGACGAAATCCACGATATGTCGGTTGAGGCACTGAATGATCGGCACCGGGAAGACGGAGGATCGCAGCGTGTCGATGGTGAGCGTGCTCGTGGCGTCCTCGACGACCAAGCGCCCGGCCGTGATTTCGCCCTCCGGGCGCACCAACCGGACGTTCCGCGCTTCGGTCACCCCGGCCGACCTTTCGAGCGCCGCCGTCAAGCGATGCACCACTTCCCCTTGATAGCGAAACTGGCGGGCCTCGACGGTTGCCTTGTGTTCCCAGCTCTGGGGGGCATCGGGGCGGCCGGATCCTGTGGCCTCGAGTTCCATGGTCGAGTGGTCCTGAAAGTCGAGCCGATCCATGAACCGGTGAAGCTCGGCGGTGCCGAGGAACGGTTGAAGTGCCGTCGGGTTCATGCGCAATTGGGTGCGGTATTGCCAGTGGCCGTCCCGGCGCATGAATTGTCCGTCGAGCGTGCCGCTTTCGTGGGCGAGGCGCAGTTCGCGGACATTCACATCACCCTTGTCCACGAAGAAAGCCGCCGAGACCGAGTCAAAAACCACTCCACGCGTGGCGAAGCGGCCACTGGCCAGACGCCCGAGCAGGCGCAAGGCAGCCGGCGAGGAGCCGTCGGGCGCGGCGGGTTTCCATGTTCCCTCCCCCACGATGGACAATGTGTCGGGGGCGTAGAGGACAAATTCGCGCAACGCCGGCACCTCGTGCACCGCACCGACAAGCGCCGGCAGGTTCGCGGACGATCGGAAGTTGAAATTGAGACCGGTGCGCCCGGGTCCGAGGCGCGCGCTGCCGGTAAACGTGCCGGCGGCATCGCGCAGGCGGATTTCGCGCACGGTGGTCTCGCCGCGCGACCATTCGGCGAGCATGTCGAATTCCTTGACCGAATAATCACGATACCGAAAATCTTCGCCGCGAAGCCGTGCCCAGAGTTGCAATTCGGAAGGACGGTCCAGGTCGCCGTTGAGCCGCAACTCCAACTGGGGAGGCCGGAGCGATCCAGTGGCGTCGAGTTGTTTGATGTGGAGGCGCAGGGTGTCGAGCCACTGCCGACGTTCGTTGAGCAGGTCGAGCGCTTCCCGTTTCTCACCCGGCGGGCGATCGGGACGGCGGGCTAGGCGGGCGGGTTTAAGCAGCGTGCCTTCGAGGGTGATCGGCACACCCTCGAGTTTTCCCTGAGCCTGGCGCACTTCGAATCGGTCACCCGAGGCGATGAGGCGGGCCGTCAGGTCGCTCAGTGTGACCCACCCGGTCTGGGGATCTTTGGGGTCGAGGGGCAAGGCCAAGGCCGCCCCGTGCAACTCCACGTTGTTGATGAACTGCTGTTTTTGCAGGAGGCGGGAGACGTCGATTTCGACGAGCAGGTGGTCGAAGGTGGCGAGCAGCAGGTTTTGGTCGGGGCCGCCATACAGCCGGCACTGGCGTGCGACCAACCCGCGGAGCGGATCGAGCGTCATTTTGCCGATGTCGGCCCGCAGGTTTTCCTTGGCGAGTTCCTCGGCCAGTTTGGCGCGGAGCCACTGATCGAGGCGGCGTTGGCCATGGTGATAGGCCGCCGTGCCTGCGACGGCGGCGGCTGCCAGAATGGCGAATGGGACCAAATGCCGGAACCAGAGCACGGCTGACTGTAGCCAAATTTTGGACGGACCAAATAGAAAGCCGAAATCGGCGGTTGATTGGCGGCGAGGGTGGCTAAATGGCGGGGAATGCGATTCTCGGTTTTGGGCAGCGGCAGCGGTGGCAACGGCGCGGTGGTCGCCGGTCCGGAGGGTGCCCTCCTGATCGATGTCGGGTTGTCCGCGAAGCAGATGGTGACTCGATTGGCCCATATCGGCCTGGCGCCCTCGGCGGTGCGCGGCGTGCTGCTGACGCACGAACACGGCGATCACGTCCGAGGTCTGGACGTGCTGATGCGCGGGCCACTGGCGGGCGTGCCAGTTTTCGCCAACGCTCATACCAGTGAAATCGTGCGCCGCTCGCTGCGGTCGCGCGTGGCGTGGCGTCTGGTTGAAACGGGCAGTTGGTTTGAATGGGCTGGCTGGCGGATCGAGACGTTTTCCGTGCCGCACGACGCGGTGGACCCGATGGGATTTGTCATCGAGCGGGCGGGCGGTGACGGGGGCAACGCGGCCGGGACGCGGCTTGGCGTGATCAGCGACCTCGGTCATGCCACCACGGCGGTGATTGATCGGTTGAGGGAATTGGACGGCCTGTTTGTGGAGGCCAACTATTGCCCGCAGTTGCTCGCTGCCGACACTCGGCGTCCGTGGTCAACCAAACAACGCATTTCCAGTCGTCATGGCCACCTGAGTAATGATCAGGCCGCCGAGTTAGTGACTCAGGTCATGTCGCCCCGCTTGCGCCGGCTTTGGCTCGGCCATCTCAGCAGCGACTGCAACCGCCCGGAAGTCGCCACCGCCGTACTCCGGCGCGCCCTGCACGCCCGCGACGCCAGTCACATTGAAATCTACTGCGCCTCCCAACACGAGCCGACGCCGTTTTGCGCGCTGTAGCACCCGATGGCACTGCGGATTTGCGCACGGTATCCGACAAAGCTAGCACTCTCTGAGTAGGCGCTTCAACGGACGTTTGAGGCTGTAGATGGGACGAGACCTTCCAGGCGCGTAGGCGGTGGGATCGCGGTGAGCGGAGCCCCCTATTCGATTCTTGTGACGAAGAAAACACAATTGAACCTATTGCCGATGCCACGTCGGGAGTTTATGCCTAGCAGTCGCTGACCCCCGCACTCTCTCATGAAACTCCCTAAAATATTGATGCTAAAGGGGGGGTAACCTTCTCCGCTATTCCGCACTCACCGGGCTGATTGGATGGTGCGCGTACGCCGGTCTCAATAATGGCGAAAAGACAGTCGGGTGGATTGAATTTACGAAGCGCAACTACGACGCGGC
>JBJXFS010000088.1:0-15195 GCA_046155625.1 Verrucomicrobiales bacterium
CCCAGTCGATGTCCAACTGGATGTCACCAAAACCGTGCTCGCCGCCGAACTGCACGTGCGCAACGAAACTCTCTCGCGCGTCCTGAACCGCCTCGTCTCCCTCGGACTCATCGAAACCCGCGGGCGAGTCATTAGCGTCGTCAACCCAGCGAAACTCTCGGATTTTATCGAATCCAGGTCGTAGGACCCGCCACCCCCCCGCCCCGCCCTTCGGCCGTCGATTTGATTCAAATCAAAGCGGACCCACCGGGATCCGCGCACTATAGCAAATGTGCGTGCATCAATCTTCGTCGTTTCTGCCGGCCTTCTCGCCGCGCTGCCTATCGGGTGTCGCCCGGCCGACACCGCTCAACTGTCCGCCTTCCCATCGAGCGCGATGGCCGATCGACTTCATGCGGGTGATGTCGTCCCGGATTTCGCCTTCGTGGATCACACTGGCGCCGCCCGATCGCTGAATCGCGCCAGCAACCCACGCGCCATTCTCCTCACATTCATTTTCACCCGCTGCTCGATGATGGAGTTCTGCCCACGGATGTCGCTCAAATTTCAGGAAGTGCGCCAGTCCTTGGATGCGACCGACTTCGCGGAGAGTGTCGAGTTGATCAGCATCACCCTCGACCCGGTTCACGACTCCCCTGAGGCGCTGGCCTCGTACGCGACCACTTTCGCCGCACCAGCGGGTCGTTGGACTTTTGCCCGGTGCGAGCCTGACGTGCTCGCAACTCTCCAATCTCGCTTCGGCATTCACGCGTCCCCGACCGGCCCAGGCGGTTCCATTGAGCACAATCTCGTCACGGCCCTTATCGCCCCTGACGGCCGACTGCTCCAGTGCTGGGAGGGCAATACGTGGACCACCGAGGAAATCGTCGCCGAAACGCAGGCCGCTCTGGCACCCAACCAGCCCATCGCCGCGACACCACTCGCGCCTTGACGTGAGTCAATGCAAATCCAACCGACTTCCGTAACTAACAATCTCACCTATGAAACGTTCTGCATTCCTTGTCGCGGCTGCGCTTATGGCGGCCACCCTCTCCCCCCTCTCGTGCCGCAAGGCTGACACCCCGGCCACTGGCACCACGGAATCACGAGGAGCCGACGGTAATCGCATCGTTCATATGACTGGAAACGACCAACTTCAGTTCAATCTTAAGGAGATTACCGCATCACCGGGAGAAAAGCTCACCGTCGAGCTCACCAACATCGGTTCCATGCCGAAACAAGCCATGGCTCACAATTTGCTTTTGCTCCAATCCATGCCCGATGCCGACGTCAATGCCTTTGCCATGGCCGCGACCACCCGCCCACCGGAATATCTTCCCGAGGACACCAGCAAAGTCATCGCGCACACCAAAATGCTCGGGCCCAAGGAGAAAGACTCCATCACTTTCACCGTCCCCGCCACGCCCGGCAATTATCCTTACATCTGCAGCTTTCCCGGTCATTTCACCCTGATGCGCGGCATCCTCGTAGTGCGGCCCAATTGATCTGCCACTGGCGTTGTGGTCAGGGCGTCTTCATGCCTAAAGAAATGGGCTTAATTATTGGGCCCGGCGAACCGCATGAACATCATG
This sequence comes from Verrucomicrobiales bacterium, assembly GCA_046155625.1. GTDB lineage: Bacteria > Verrucomicrobiota > Verrucomicrobiia > Verrucomicrobiales > V1-33 > CAJBME01. The sequence goes on from JBJXFS010000088.1 coordinate 1,572, forward strand.
TTCTACGGAACGAATTGCTTATTCAAGAGTGATTTTGCCCTGAGCTGAGGTGGAGATCCCGTCGCTTCCACTCACTCGCACAGCATGGCCACCATGAGGGCGGAGAGACTGAACAAGCCGGCGCGAAACAGCCAACGGGCTTCTACATCGCGCGATCCCGATCCCCGGAAAAACCGCCACGACGCCCAGAGAACCGCCGCGGAACCTGTCACCCCCACCGCGCCCACGACGGCCCCTGTCCACCCATACGCCCACGCGCCCAGCACCGTGGTCGACATTAAGACGCCGTAGCCGAGCGACCAAGCCGCAGTCCCACGACCATTCGCATCCGCGACTGGCAACAATGGAAACCCCGCGGCCCGATAATCATCCCGGTAAATCCAGCCGATCGAAAAGAAGTGCGGCATTTGCCAAAACATGAGGACTGAGCCGAGAAATACAGCCGGCGGCGACCAGAGATCGCCCGCGGCGGCAGACCCGAGCAGTGGCGGCAGTGCGCCCGACAGCGCACCCACTTCCGTCGCCCAGCGCGTCATCCGCTTGAGTGGCGTGTAGATAAATCCATAAATGATACAGATGGCCGCCGCCACCAGCGCAGCCGCCGCATTGAATGCCAGCGCCAATAAAATGACCCCGGCAAGGGTCAATAGCGTGCTCCAAACCAGCGCCGTGCCGGGCAACAGCACGCCGCTAACCAGGGGTCTCCTCCGCGTGCGTTCCATCTTCGAATCCGTATCACGCTCCCACCATTGGTTAAAGGCCAGTGTGCCGCCCGCCGCCATCGCGGCCCCAATAGTTAAAATAAAACCACCAGCCAGCCCGTTGTCGCCTGGCGTGGTAGCGTAACCCACCACCGCGGTGAGCACCGAAGCCAGGGCCACACGAGGCTTCGTCAAGGCCAGCAGTCCCGCGCCCCCGCACAGCCACCGCGACCTGACACGTTCGGATAATTCGTAACTCACGATCGTCTCCATTGCGTCGATCTTATATACAAAGTCGCCCCGTCGCCGCGCGTGGAATCTCGCGAAACCTCGACAAGTTCTTGATCCTCGTCAAAGACGCGGGCCGGCAACTCGCCGATGAATGGCGCATGATCGCGATCGATCCGCCGCTGGCCCTGTCACTGCGGGCGAAGAGCCAAGTTGACTGCGCTTCGGCTTCGTCCATTGCCGATTATCCGACCACGTCCGTGCCCCCGTTGGCCAGACACTGGACCGGCCTAGCGGTCAGCAGCTTGGTCCTCGCCGGACTCCTTTCGCTCGCGGTCGTCGTTGGGCGGTTGCCATTCATGTCCGGCCTCATCAACGACCCACTCTTCTTCAAGCGATGCCTTGTCGTTCATGTCGACCTCGCCCTTATCGTTTGGTTCTACGCGTTCATCGCGGCGCTGGCGGACCTGCGGGTGCCAGGTCTCTGCACCATCGGTCAACGTGCCTCCTGGTGGTCCGCCGCCACAGGGATGGCCCTGATGCTGGCAGGCGCGGCGGTGCCTGGCTCCCTGCCAGTGCTGGCCAATTACATTCCGGTCATCGATCATCCGCTCTTCTTGACCGGGCTTGGCTTGTTCTTCGCCTCCGTGCTGGCGTTCTTTTTCCAAAAGGTGATCGCCCGGCCCCGTCAGGCGGCGGGACGGCTCCCCGAGGATGCCAGCGTCGGCATCCTCACAGCCGCTTTGGCTGTCTTCCTCGCTGCGACTTCATGGATTTCTGCCCGCGCCGGTTTGCCCGACGGTCTTGACCCGTGGACCCGGGCGGAGTTCTCAAGTTGGGGAGCCGGTCACGTGCTGCAGGTTGCCAACGTGAGCGCCATGATCGCCGTGTGGCTCTGGCTGCTCGCCCGCGCCACCGGTTGCCCCGTTTTCACCCGGCGCCAGGCGCGTTGTCTGTTTGGCCTGCTTTTGGCCCCCCATTTTGTCATGCCCCTGCTCACGTGGCGCGGCTCTCTGAATCAACTGTATCTCGATGGAGCGACGTTTCTCATGCGCTGGGGTATTTTTCCGATTCTCCTGGTCTCCCTCCTCGCGTGCATCAACCACCTCCGCCGCCACTGCCCAGATCCGGCCGACCAACCGGCGCGCTTCGCCCGCGCCGCTTTCAAGGTCAGCTTGAGCCTCTCCCTGCTCGGGATGGCGCTGGGCGCGGCCATCCGCGGTTCAACCACGCTCATCCCAGCTCATTACCACGCCTCCCTCGGCGCCGTCACCGCCGCCTTCATGGCAGCCGCGTTCCTCATCGTCGAGGCCGCCGCGCGCGATTCGGGGCGCCTTGACGCGCTGACCCGCCTCTGGCGTCCCGCCCGGCATCAGATCCTCCTGTTTGGAATTGGCCAGGGCATATTCGCCCTTGGTTTTGGCTTGGGCGGAATCTTCGGTCTCGGCCGCAAGGCGTACGCTTCCGAGCAGATCGTCCGATCGGCCGGAGAATGGGCCGGGCTCGCCATCATGGGAGCCGGTGGTTTGGTCGCGGTGGCCGCCGGCATCTGGTTTCTCGTCCTGATCATCCGTGAAATGCGCCGTTGGGCACCAATCACGATGCCTCAATCCCCCATTCCAGCCATCTCAACCCACGCCAGCCCATGAAACAGGAACCTAAACCTCATCCCCTCCAACGACTTATGGACAACCCATGGCTCCTCTTGGCCCTTGGCGTCCTCATCCCGCTGGTATCCTACACCGCCTGGGGCTGGATCGAGCTGCTGTTCACTAAACCCGCCCCACTCCCCTGACCCACTCACACCATGAGCCTCTCCATCCCTGAAAAAAATTGGTTTCAGGCGCCAGCCGGCGCCGAAAAAATGTGGATCGGTCTCGCCCTCGTCTGGTGTTTTGTCATGAGCCTCATGATGCCGTTCTGGCACTTCAGGGGCAAACAAAACAGCCGTGGCGAAGCCTATAGCGTCACTCCCGCCGCCTTCCTGGAACGCGCCGAAAAATTTGTCGCCGCCAACAAGGTCGGCGAACGCGCCGGGGGACTGGGTGTCCCCACCCTCCCAGTAGTTGCCCCGGCTCCAGGCACCGACGCCTATCTCGTCGCCCGCATGTGGTTCTGGTACCCCGTGCTCAAACTCCGGAAAGGCGAAACGTACCGCCTCCACATGTCATCCATGGACCTCCAACACGGGTTCTCGCTCCAGCCGCTGAACATGAACTTTCAAGTCAGCCCCGGTTACGATCATGTTCTAACCCTTACCCCGACATCCAGCGGCGAATTCACCATCGTCTGCAACGAATTCTGCGGGATCGGCCACGACCGTATGATCGGAAAAATTATCGTCGAGGACTAACTTCAACCCGATATCACCATGAGCTCCATCGCCGCCACCGCTTCGCTCGACATCCCCGGAGCCGCCGCACGCAAGTGCGACACCACCGGCCTGAACGTCTGTCTTGACGCCCAGAAATTCATCAAACTGCACGCCGTCTGCGCTGTTGTTTTTCTCCTCCTTGGTGGGATTGCCGCCATCCTGCTTGCCCTCACCCGATGGCAGGCCGTCCACCTGCTGCCCGTCGATTGGTTCTATCGCATTCTGACCTTCCACGGCCTGAACATGCTGATTTTTTGGATCCTGTTCTTTGAAGTGGCGATTCTTTACTTCGCCTGCACCATTCCCCTCCATTGTCGCCTCTACTCGCGAGGTTTGGCATGGGTCGGGTTCCTGATGATGCTCGTCGGGGCTGTCTTGGTCGATCATATCATCCTCGTTGGCAAGGCCGACGTCATGATGACCAGCTACCTGCCGCTGGTCGCTCACCCGAATTTTTACCTCGGGATCATCCTGGTCGCCGTGGGCACCCTGCTCGGCGTTTTTAACTTTTTCGGCACCCTGTACATCGCCAAGCGGGATCGAACTTACGATGGATCGATGCCACTCGTTACGTTCGGGGCGCTGGCTGCCGCCATCATCGCCGTGGTCACGCTCCTGCATGGAGCCATCGTCATGATACCCACGTACACCTTCTCGCTCGGGCTGACCGCACAACCGGATCCAATGTGGTACCGCCTCATCTGGTGGGGGCTTGGCCACATGTCGCAGCAGGTCAACGTGTGCGCCATGGTGGCGGTCTGGTACCTGATCGGCGCGTTGGCGACCGGCGCCAAGCCTGTCAACGAAACCGTCTGCCGTGGCGCCTTCGTCCTCTACATCCTTTTCATCAATCTGGCTTCCGCCCATCACTTGCTGGTCGATCCCGCGGTGGGCGCGACATGGAAAATCTGGAACACGAGCTACGCGATGTATCTCGCCGTGCTGGCCTCGATGATCCATGCGTTCACGGTTCCCGCCTCGATCGAAATTGCCATGAGGAAGAAAGGTCATGGGAAGGGATTGTTCGGCTGGGTGATGAAACTGCCTTGGCGCAATCCCGCATTCGCCGCTTCGATTCTGTCGATGCTCATCTTTGGATTCATCGGGGGGATCACTGGTGTCACGCTGGGCACTCAACAGATCAACATCATCGCGCACAACACACTGCGCATCACGGGCCACTTTCATGCCACCGTGGTCGGCGGCACCACTCTGGCCTTCATGGGACTCGCCTTCTACGTGATCCCGTTGATTTTTCGACGCGACTTCGTGTTTCCAAAATTGGCGCGGCTGCAACCGTGGTTGTTCGGTGGCGGTATCCTTCTGGTGTCCATCGGCATGTCGTTCGCGGGCTCCCTTGGCGTGGCGCGACGTGTTCATGATATTGAGCACGCGGGTATCTACGGTCCGGCCGCCCATCTGTTTCTCGCCGTGATGGGCGTGGGTGCCATCATTGCCGTAACTGGTCTTCTCCTGTTTTGCCTGCTGTGCGTCGGCACCCTGCTGTTCGGTCCGCGCAACGAGGGACGCCCCATGGAGAACTGGGGAGTGGCCATGGCCACGCCGGACGCGCCGGGCGATGGGCTGGCCCACGTGCATTGGGCCATGAAAGGCACGATCGCCCTCACCCTCACCTTCCTCGCCTGTTTCGCGGTGTACTACTTCGCGAACTGGAAAGCCTTGTCCGATGTCTGGCCGGTCAAATGACTTCCCCCCATTCCATTACGTCCGCAGAGACGGAGGCAACGCCCCTGCGCCGGTTCTTCCTGGGGGCTGGATTTCCTCTGTGCCTGCTGGCCGGCGCGCTGGTTTACGAGGCCTTCCTGCTGCTGGTAATATTCGGCCCTCCGGGAACGGGCATTTGGGGGCAGTTTAGCGAGGATTTCAAGCGTTGGTGCTTCAGCTACGATCCGCGAACGGGCGGCATGACATGGGGAGCCGTTTGGGTGATGCTCGCCGAACCTGTGTTCCTGGCGACCCTCACGCTCGCCCTCTGGCGCACCAACCTCACCCATGCCTTCAAACGACGCGGCTGGGTCGCTCACTGGCGCCCCGCGGCCGCCGGCGCCACGGTCGCCTTGGTGGCGACGGCAGGGCTCTTCACTTATGGAACGCGTGCCTCAGGCAGATCGGAATTGGCGCTCCCATTCCCAGGCGAGCGCATTCGGACCCGCCTTCAGCCGCCCGCATTCAAGTTGACTGACCACCGGGGCGCATCCGTGTCACTCGACGCCTTGCGCGGCCGAGTTGTCCTGCTGACCGGGGTCTATGCGACCTGTTCCACGGCCTGCCCGCAAATTCTGCGTGAAATTAAAGATCTGATCGACGCTCTGCCTCCGGAGGTTCGGGATCGCTTCACCGCCGTGGCGCTTTCGCTCAATCCCGAATACGACACGGCCGAGATGATGGAGGCCATCGCCCGGGCCTATGGGTTTCCCTATCCAGGGTTTCATTACGCGAATGGCCCGGTCCAGGAGATGCGCGACTTGCTCACTCGGCTTCAGTTCGCTCCCATCAAAAACCAGGAGACCGGCGCCATCGACCACGCAAACCTGTTCATCCTTGTTGATGCCAATGGACACATTGCCTACCGCTTTAACCTGCTCGATCGGCATCGACCGTGGCTCCACGAGGCGACGAAGCAACTGCTGCGAGAAGCGGTTGAACCCAATCCCAATCCGCGCGCCGTGGTCACCGTGTTGTCCCCATGAGCGTGCCGCCGCCAACCGCAGGCCAAGGCATCCCCGCGCTTCCGCCCACGACACGCCTCAATGGGCTCCTTGTCAGGGCGGACCGGATGCTCGCGCGCCTTGATGGCTGGATCCATCGCTGGCTGCCGGCTGATGAGAACCCGTTCGCCCAAACCGGCCGTGCGGCGAATCTGGCCTTGAGCGTCGCCGTCGTGAGCGGTGTCCTCATGCTGATCTGGTACGCGCCCAGCGTTCACCAGGCCCATGCGCGCATGGCGGCGATCGACGGCCGCACCCTCGGCGGATGGGTGCGCGCGCTGCACCGGTACAGCTCCGACTTGGCCATGCTGATGATCGCCGTCCACTCGATCCGCATGCTGTGCGCCCGGAAATTCACAGGACCAAGATGGCTAGCCTGGGTGTCTGGTGTCATCCTGCTCGCCATCGTTTGGTTCATCGGGTGGACGGGATTTTGGCTCGTGTGGGATCAACCGGCCCAGCAGGTCGCCATCAACTCAATGCTGTTCCTCGACAGCTTTCCGATCTTCGGGGAACCGATGAACCGTCTGTTCGTGGCCGACCGGTTGGTCCCCAGCCTCCTCTTCTTCGTCGTTTTTTTCCTGCACATGCTTCTGCCGCTCATGATCGCGGTGGGGCTGGTGCTCCACTTGGCGCGCCTCAGCCGCGTGAAACTGATGCCGGACCCGCGTTTGGCCACCGCCCTGCTCCTCGGCCTGGCCATGGCTGCCTGGGCGGTGCCGGCTCCCCTCGATGCGCCCGCCCGCATGCAGGTCAAGGCCGAGTCATTCACCGTGGATGCCTGGTATCTGACGCCATTGGCGCTGACTCTGCGGTTCGGCCAAGTCGGCTTATGGCTTGGACTGGCCGCGACTACGGCGTTCGCCGCCATCCCTTGGCTGCTCGGCCGACACCTCCCCCGGTTTCAGAGTCCCCGTGATCAGCGACCGCTCACTCCGTGGCAAACCAGCGTCCTCGAACAGCGCTGCCACGCTTGCACCCAATGCGTCCAAGATTGCCCATTCGATGCGGTGCGTATGATCGCCAGGTCCGATGGCAAGGCTTTCGACTCGAGAGCCTGGGTCGATCCCGATCGGTGCACCGGCTGCGGCGTGTGCGTCGGGTCCTGCGACTCGGAAGCCATGAGCTTGACGTGGTTCGACACGCAAGGCGAAGAGACTCGAATCCAGTCCGCGGTCGAGCAACAACGCGCCGAATGGGTCGCCCTGGTGGCCGGTGACATCGACGGGGGTCTGGCGCATTTCCAGGCAAAACGCTGGGAAGCGCGTCTCCCCGGCTTTGCCGTCGAGTTTGTCCCTACCGCCAGCTGGGTCCGGCCTAAATTCGTCGAACGTCTCCTGCACGGAGGAGTGCGGGGAGTGCTGATCGTACGCGATGCTCCTGCTGAGGCCGCCGCTCGCGACGGCAATCGTTGGATCGCTCACCGACTGGCCGGCGACCGCAAGCCGGCTTTCCGCGCCAATCGGGCTGGCGAGGGTCGGTGGCTGGTGGTCAATTACTGTCCGGGCGAGGAATCCAGATTGCGGACAAGCGCTCTCGCCTTCCAGAATAGAGGCGCCGCCCTGCCCCACCCAGCGCGGCCGCTGGCGCGCCACCTGGCCTTGGTTGGCGTCCTGCTGCTGGTCATGGCCGCCACCGTGGCGCCAAGCCACCTGCAAGTTCGCAATCCGGCTCCAGCGCATCCCGAATTCGTTTTCGCCTTCAAGGTTTTTGGTGACATGCAGGCGACCGCCACGTTGGATCCGGCCGAGGAGGCGAAAAAACCCGTCCACATGCGCGGCCGCGTGACCGAAAAACCGCACCGTCAACCGCTTGTAGTCCGCCTAACGATTGATGGGATTCCTGTTGAGCGCACTTTCCAACCCAAAGGGATCAGCGGCGACGGTCCCGCCATCGACGTCTGGAGGCGGCCCATTGCCCCGGGTCGCCGCTCCATCGCCGTCGAGATAGTTCGAGGCGATGCGAGCGAATCACTGCAGTGGACTGGCTTCATCGACGCGCTCCCCCGCCGCCTGCACGTCCTCACCTACGACCCTGCCGACGGATTTCGAATTGAATCCGCCGGGCCGTGAAAATCCATCATCCGTCATTTTCCATGAGCCACCATACCATCACCAGTTTCTCCGTAATGAATTGCCGCGATTGCACGTCATGGCAGCCCGCGTCGCGAAGGTGCACGGCGGCCACACGCCTTCCCTCATCGAAGTATTGAACGTCTTCGAATCCCTCGCCGAGGAACTCGTGAGCCACCTCGCCAAGGAAAAGGAAATCCTCTTCCCGAAAGCGGAGGCCATGATCGCGGAGCGCGGAAATTTCTTCACCGCCGAGCGTTCGGAAATTTGACACCGGTCAAAGCGCCCTCGCCCTGTCAGTGCGATAGATCCTCGCATGACTCCACCATTCCCCATGAACGAACGCCCGTTCATCGTCATTTGGGAAGTCACGCGCGCGTGTGAATTGGCCTGCCGTCATTGTCGCGCCGAGTCCAACAGTCGGCGCGATCCGTTCGAATTGCGCCCTCACGAAACCAACAGGCTTCTTGACCAAGTGGCGCGCGCTCATCCGCGCGTCTTCGTCCTGACCGGTGGTGACCCGATGATGCGGCCTGACCTGCTCGACATCATCGCCGGGGCCACCGAACGCGGCCTGCAGGTGTCGCTGAGCCCGAGCGCCACACCCCGGTTCCTCAAGGCGGACTTGTGCCGGTTCCGCGGTGTGGGCCTCAAGCGTGTTTCACTTTCGCTGGATGGAGCCAGCGAGCATAGCCATGACAGCTTTCGCGGCGTTCCGGGCACGTGGGACAGGACGATGGAGGCCATCGACGCGGCGCGCGAGGCCGGCCTGGAAGTCCAGATCAACACGACGTTCACCCGGCAAAACATCGACCAACTGGAGGATTTCGTCCGTCTCCTTGAGTGGATCAAACCGTCGCTCTGGAGTGTTTTCCAGCTCGTCCCCACCGGCCGCGCCTCTTCCGCGGACATGCTCAGCGCGGAGGAAATGGAATTGCTTTTCGAAACACTGGCCGACCTAGACCGCCGCGTCCCCTACCCGATCAAAACGACGGAAGGCCAGCATTACCGACGGGTGCAACTCCAGCATTGGCTGCGAAACCCCACCCTACCAAAGCCCGTCCTCATTCCCGTCAACGACGGCAAGGGGTTTGTTTTTATCTCGCATCGCGGAGACATTCAACCCAGCGGCTTTCTGCCGGTCACGGCAGGCAATGTTCGCCGGGACGAGTTGCTCGATGTCTATCGCGATTCCGCCCTCTTTTGCGAATTGCGTGACCCCAGTCGGCTCAAAGGGAAATGCGGTCGCTGCGAATTCCGGTCGCTGTGTGGCGGCTCGCGCGCCCGTGCTTACGGGTTGACCGGAGACTGGCTCGCTGAAGAACCACTCTGCCCGTACCGACCCGCGGGGACCGGCCGCGCCCCTCTCCCGGCCTGACCCCGCACGCCCGGCTCACCACTCCATCGCTTTAGTCTCATCCCCATGATCAATCTCACTCGCCTCTTGTGCGACGTGGCGCAGCCCGCCGATTCGCTCCGCTATGGCCTCGGCCACGGCGCCCCGCGAGCCGCCGCCGATCGAAAACCCATCGTCGTCTGGAACATCACTCGGCGCTACAACCTGCTCTGCGCCCACTGCTACTCCGACTCAACCGCGCGCCATTACCCGGGCGAACTCACCCTCCCCCAATTTTTCTCCACCCTCGATGACCTCGCCGCCTTTGGCGTGCCGGGCGTGCTGTTCTCTGGCGGTGAACCACTCATCCACCCCCACTTTTTCGACATCGCCGGTTATGCCCGGCAGGCCGGCCTGCGTCTCACGCTCTCCACCAATGGCACCCTCATCGACAAATACCGCGCCACTCGCCTCCAAGAATTGGGATTTGCCTACGTCGGCATTTCCCTCGACGGCATCGGGGAAACTCACGACACCTTTCGTGGCCGACCAGGCGCCTTTGATAAAGCCGTCGCGGCCTTCCGCCACCTGCGCGATGTGTGTCAGAAATCCGGGCTCCGGCTCACGTTGACCCGCCATACCGTCAGCGATTTACGACGTATTCTGGACTTCATCGAGGCCGAGGACATACGGCGTGTTTGTTTCTACCATCTCGTCTACAGCGGGCGTGGGGCGCAGCTTTCGCTGCTTGAACCTCGCGAGACACGTCAAGCGCTCAACCAGATCATCGCCCGGGTTGAGATTTGGCACCAGTCAGGTCAAACGCGCGAAGTTCTGACCGTCGACCAGCCAGCCGACGGCGCTTACCTTTGGATGCGCCAAGCCAGCCGAGATCCGTCTTCGGCCGCGCGAATCCTCAATCTTTTGCGATGGAACGGAGGCGGCAACCACGCCTCCGGCACCGGACTCGCCAACATTGATACCCAAGGAGCGGTGCACCCGGATCAATTCTGGCAGACCCATACGCTCGGCAATGTCAAAACCGAGCCATTCAGCCGGATCTGGAGTCGCACAGACGATGCGCTCCTCAATGGACTGCGCAGCCGCACTCGCCCGCTCGAGGGCCGGTGCTCCACCTGCCGGTTTCGCGACATCTGTGGCGGTGGATTTCGCGTGCGCGCCTGGCAACGCCATGGCAACCCCTGGGCTGAAGATCCAGGCTGTCACCTTGGCGACGACGAAATTGCCGCCCCGGCCGTGGCCGCTTCAAGAATTCTCGGCCCATGAAAACGCCGATTCTCTTCAAGACCCTCGACGTCCGCCACCTCCTGGATGCCGGACGCGAACCGCTGCCGGAAATCCGCCGGTCCATTGAGGCACTGGGTCCCGGAGAGGGCCTGGAGATCATTGCACCCTTCCTTCCATCGCCGCTTATCGAATTGCTCGGCTCCGAGGGGTTTGATCATGACTTCGATCACGAACCCGGCGGCCCGTGGATCACGCGGTTCTGGCGACCGGACGCCCGCGCCTGATCGCCAGCCCCCCCCTCCCCTCACTCGTCATCCTCTTCGCGCCTCAGAAAACGCCGCCCATGCCACCCCAGCCACAGTAACGCCAGCGCCGCCCACGTCACGGCGGCGTAAATGTGGTGTGAAACAGTGATCTTCGGCACCCAGGCGGGAACCACCCGCGTCACGGCCGCCAGGACACCAAGGAAAATCAGAAAATGAATCCAGTGACGCCGCGCAAAAAAACCCGCCAGATCGCCGCTGTGGCCAAAGAGCACGCGGCTGGCCACCACCAGCATCACCATGCCAAACCCGCCAATGTAAAGCAGATGTTCGATCGCAACTCGCTGAGGATAAAAGAACGCGGGTAGGCTGAGGCCCAAGATTCCCAGTCCGAGAGACCAATAGAGGCCCGTGGTCAGGCTGCCGCGCGGGCCGTCATCCGGCTGCCGACGCCAGCGCACCTCGATCGCCAAATACGCCGCGGCCACCGCGACCCGCACACCGTAGCCGGCCAGCACCCAGCCGCGCGCTTCCAGCACAAAACTGCCCACCAATAAGACTGCCGCCAGTCCGGCGCGTGCTGCCATGATTCGTGCCGCCGATCCTGATCGTGGCTCCCCAAACCCGCCACCGAGCAAACGCGGAAAGACGAAGGAGCCGATGCCCAATACCGGCGGCAGTAGCAACCCTTGGTACAAGAACAGATTGGCCAATCGCAGGCGCCAAGCCGCCTCCAGACTCCAGTCGGCCAGCAACAGCGCCGTGCCCACCATCCCGCTCAGCAGCCCGGTCAACGCCAGCAACATCTGTGGCGGCGGGGCATCGCGTCGAAATCGTACCACGCGAACCACCAGCGAAATCACCAGAGAGGCCAGCAGCGCCAGAAATAGCGAGTCACCCAACGCCGTGCGCTGGCCCAAGTGCGAAACCGCGCCCGCTTGATGCAAGAGAAAAAGCCAACACAGCTCCGCGGGCGTCAGTTTCGGAGCCGTCGCCATGCGCGGGCCAGCTGTGCCCAGAAACCCGACGACGAACGCGCCTCCGAACGCCTGGATCATCAGTCGGGCATGAGCGAGGTTGGGGTAGTAGTCCAGCTGATGTGCGTAAAACATCGGCCACAAGGCCACTCCCATGACGCTCCACAGTATCCCGCTCGCGAAGAAGACACGATACGGCTCCGCCGCCAGCCAACGCACCCCGCCCGCCCATTGCTTGACAGATCGCCTATTTTTGTGCCGGCAGGCGGGAAAACTCATCGAGTAGTGAGTGCGTCGAATGGTTTGAACTCGGGCCAGAGGTCAAGGTAATTCGTGCCCCGCTTTTCATCCAGGTCATGGATATACCGCAGAAACGTTTGAAACTCCTATGAAACAGTGTGGCCAAACGGATGAGCCCGACAGCAGAGTCTCCACCGCCCGGCATTGTCGTTATAAAGATGATTGAATGGAACCGGGCAAAACAAGCCCGCCGTGGCTGGGTCGGCCAGTCTGGAAGCGAGGTCTTCGGGTTTCTTTGGATGCATGAGAATCGGCCGAATCAATGGCAGCACCACGATGGCTGTTCCCCCAAGTTGGGTTGACGGAGGCAACCGGTCGGGCGGCGTAGATTCGCGGGTCTGGTCAAGGGGTGGCCACCGCCGGTTTGGCCATCAGATCGCGGATGACTGCCACGGCGGGTGCAATTTCGGCCCCGAGCGCTTCCTCGCGGTGAATGATGCGGCCGTCCGCGTCAACGACCGCAATCAGATTCGTGTGGGCAAAATCTTCCTCAACAGGTTGGTACTTGAATCCGAGACTCACTGCCACTTCCTGAATGCGGTCGGATTCTCCGCGCAGCAACAGCCACCGTTTGGGATCAAGCTTCCGCGCCTCGGCAAATTCATTGAGCTGCGCCGGAGTGTCGCGCTTCGGATCGATCGAGATGAAGACGAAGCCTACTTTATCCGCGTCAGCTCCCAGGGCTGCCTCGATGCGCTGCAGGTCGCCCACGATGCGCGGGCAGGCGTACGGACAGAAGGTGAATCCCAAGGTGACGACCCGGATGCGACCGCGTAAGGCCTTCAGGCTCATCGGCCGGTCTTTTTGCGACTGCCAAGTCCCACCGATATCGTAGATCGAAGTGGCGGTTGACTCCCCAACCGCCGGCGCGGGCGTCCTTGCAGCCTCAGGCTCTTCCGATCGGGCCGCGCGAAATCCGAGGCTACCAACGCAATAATCGCCGCGCAGGCTGGAGCGCAGGGCATAGCGCATGTACGCGGCGTAATTGTTCACATCGGCGCTCAGCAGGGACGCCGCTCCGCAAAACAGCCGCGACTCCCGCGAACCATCGCTTCGCGAATCACCCACGATCATGGCCGAGTTGAAATCTTCGACCCATTCCCACACCAATCCATGCAATCCGCGCACGCCGTGCACAGTGATTTCGGCGTCCTTCGCGGCCGGCAAGGGGCCGGAAGCCGGGCGCGAATACCATTCGAGCATGCGCCGCAAAAATGCCGGGTCGCCACTGGCGTCGGCCCGGGTGGCATCGGCACGCGCCGCGAATTCCCACTCGTCCTGCGTGGGCAGCCGCCGGCCACGTGCCGCGCAGAATGCCCGGGCGGCGAACCAGGAAACATGAGTGACGGGAGCGTCGCGCAGAGTTTTCGCCTGGGGACCGAGATCGAGGTCCCCG
>JBJXFS010000094.1:0-18754 GCA_046155625.1 Verrucomicrobiales bacterium
ACTGACCAACAGCGCAGACGACATCGTCCGCGACCAGGTACTCCTCCAACGCGAGCGCAACCACGACGTGCGCTGCGGATTCTACGTGATGGCGAAGGCCGGCACGCTGGCCGTCTTTGCGGCCGCCCAATGCGCCGTCTATCTTCTTATCGGCAACGCGGTGCTCGAGGTGCGTTCGATGTTCTGGGATTACTTCCTGTGGATGTTGCTCAGTGCGCTGACCGGCGTGGTGCTCGGCCTGCTCATCTCCAGCCTTGTCCGGAATAGCAAGACCGCCATCAACATCATCCCACTCATCCTCATCCCGCAAATCATCCTCGGCGGCGCGCTCATCAAATACGAGGAGATGAACCGCAACCTCGACCTCACCCACAATCTCCGGCGATGGTGGCGCGGCGATGACGGACGTCCGCTCGAACCACCCAATAAACTCGAAGTCCCGTTCCTTTGCGAATTCATGCCGCTCCGCTGGTCGTACGAGGCCATCGTCATCGCCCAAGCCACCCGCAACCCGCTCGCCGTCGCCCAGGACTCGCTGCAAAACCGCATCGACGCCATCGTCAGCCAGCTGCCCGAGCCCCCCGCCCAAGACCCGCCGGCATTGGCGGAAAAACTCAGCGATACCAAGCAGGCACTCGCCTTGGTCTCCGGTCTCGAAGGTCGCTCCCCAGACCACGTTGAACGCCGGCTCAACGCCATCATGCGGGCCATCGATGGCCCGGACTTCGACGCCGATTCCGATGAGTTTTCCGGCAAGGCCGGTCCCAAACCCGTCTCCGCCGGCGAACTCTATTCGAACCAGAAAATCTGGGATTTGTTCAACAAGGCCGAGGTCGAACGGCTCCACGAAGGCTACAAGGACAAACCGCCCAATGTCTTCTTCGGACTCAAAAAATACCTCGGACTCAAAGCCCCGGAAGAAATCAGCTCCTGGGGGCCGACACGCGCCTTCTTCGAGCGGAGTCGCGAGGTATCCACCATCCGCCTCAATTCCGTCGTCCTCATCCTCTTCTGCGCCGCCTGTCTCTTCGCCCTCTATCGCTCGCTCCGCCGACGGCTCACGTCGGTGTGACTTTGGATTTCCCTGCTTGCAATTCCGGATTATGCCTTAGGTTTTCGGTTCACGTCCGATCCTGCTGCTGGATGGCGCCCCCGGTGGCGGCAGGGAGATTAGGGGGCACTATCGGAAGTGAGTCAACCCAACAACCCAACCTAGAACCCACGCGCCGGGGTGGTTTTTTTCCTGGCAATTCAACATCATGGCAATCTCCGCCGAACTCGAGGCCCTCATGGCCGGATCGTTCAAGGACCTTCGCGAAAATTCCATCGTCAAAGGTCATATTATCGACATCAAGCCGCAGGTTGTCCTGGTTGACATCGGCTACAAATCCGAAGGGGTGATTCCGTCATCGGAGTTCGAAGATGAGGATATCCAGATTGGGGACGAGGTGGAGGTGTTACTGGAGCGTTTGGAGAATGACGAAGGGATGGTGGTGGTCTCGAAGGAGAAGGCGGCCCACAAGCAGAACTGGGACAAGATTGTCAAAGTGTTCAACGAGGGCGGGTTGGTGAAGGGCAAGGTCAAGTCCGTGGTCAAGGGTGGCCTGACGGTGAATGTGGGTGTGGAAGCGTTCCTTCCGGGGTCGCAGGTCGACATCATTCCGCCGAAGGAATTGGACGGCTATGTGGGCAATGTGTACGAATTCAAGATCGTCAAGATCAACGACGACAGAAAGAACATTGTGCTGAGCCGGCGCGAAGTGATCGAAGCCGAGCGCGCGGAGCAGCGGCAGCGGTTCCTGGAAACGGTCAAGGCCGGGGACAAGGTCACCGGGGCGGTCAAGAACATCACGGATTTCGGCGCCTTCGTCGATCTCGGCGGCATGGACGGTCTGCTGCACATCACGGACATGTCGTGGGGACGTCTGAACCATCCGAGCGAAATGCTCGCCATCGGGCAGATGCTCAATGTGATCATTCTCGACGTGAACAAAGACAAGGAGCGGGTGAGCCTCGGCCTGAAGCAGCTCCAATCCAATCCCTGGGAAAACATCGAGTCGAAATTCCCGATCGGCCACCACGTCAAAGGCAAGATCACCAAACTCGTTCCCTACGGGGCATTCGTCGAGCTCTCCGAGGGAGTGGAGGGACTGGTGCACGTGTCGGAACTCAGCTGGACCAAGCGCATCACTCGTCCGAGCGACGTGCTCAGCCTGGGTCAGGAAATCGGGGCCGTGGTGCTGCAAATCAACAAGGACGAGCAGAAGATCTCGCTCGGTGTGCGCCAGCTCGAGGCCAACCCCTGGGACGACATCGACGCCCGCTTCCCGATCGGTTCGCACATCAAGGGCAAAGTCCGCAATCTCACCGCCTACGGCGCGTTCGTCGAACTCGAGGAAGGCATCGACGGCATGGTTCACGTGTCCGATCTCTCGTGGACCCGCAAGGTCAATCATCCCTCCGAGATGCTCAAGAAGGGCGACGAGGTCGAGGCCCAGGTGCTCGAGATCGACAAGGCCAATCAGCGCATCTCGCTCGGCATCAAGCAAGCCGAGACCGATCCGTGGTCGGTCATCGAGAGCAAATTCAACGTGGGCGATGTCGTCAAAGGCACCGTGACCAAAATCGCCAGCTTCGGCGCCTTCGTTCAACTTCAGGACGACATCGATGGACTGGTGCACATTTCGCAGCTGTCCGACGAGCACGTGGCCCGCGTGAAAGATGTGATCAAAGTGGGCCAGGAAGTCGAGGCCCGCGTCATCAAGGTCGACAAGGCCGAACGTCGCATCGGGCTCTCGATCAAAGCGATGGCTTACGACGAAGTCCAGCTCAAACGCGAGGCCGCCGCCTTCGACGCCCTGCGCCCGAGCACCGATCTGGTGGGCCTCGAAGAGGCCTTCCGCTTCGCCACCAGCGGCAGCTCCCCGGCGCAGACGGAAGAGTGGCGCCCCGGCGAGAAATAGTGAGTTCGGGCGTGCGACGGCCACGCTTCGTCGATGCCCAACGCCCCGTCGGTCCGCCGGCGGGGCTCTCGTGAGTTCATGATTTATGCTGTTCTTGCTGCGGGACAAGGCCACGAGCCAACGAGGCAAGGAAGGCATCGAGGTGGGACGCGATCTCCCGGGCGGGTCGGCGCTGCATCCGTTCCCTCTGAGTTTGGTCCCCACGGCTCCGGCCACCCAGGAGTGAAAGACCCCGGCGGGAGTGGCCCGTTACCTGCAGCTCCCACGTCAGTTTTTCCTCGCTTCGGACGTCTCTTGATCAGACGATAGACGACTGGTTCCACTACGCTCTCACTGCCTACGCGCCCGGGAGGTCGCGTCCCACCTCGAGCGTCAAGCGCTCGCCGAACCTTATCAACTGTGTTCAATCACTTCCCTGCCGGCCCGCGCCATTCCCAGTGAAGCACCGCTGCAAAGCCGTGCCGCATGAGTGCCCGCGTCTCGCCTCCGCGGAAATCGACCTTGACGGAGCGCGCCCCCGTCCGCTTGACTATAGCGTTCCCCTTCCGCCTTCCCCTTACCCCTTACCCCTTACCCCTTACCCCTTACCCCACGCCCTCTATGCCCAAGATCAAAAAACTCGTCAACAATCCGAACGACTGCGCGGCTGAACTACTGGATGGACTGGTGGAGGCCTATGATGGGGCGGCGCGGAAGGTGGGACGTGGGGGCATTGTGATGAACGATCTGCCGAAGGGGAAGGTTGGGTTGTTGATAGGGGGAGGGTCGGGTCACGAGCCGATTTACCACGGAATGGTGGGGAAGAACTTCGCGGATGGGGCGGCTTGCGGTGACATTTTTGCGGCGCCGCCGCCGGACATTGTGCTGGAGACCACGCAAGCGGTGAACCAGGGCAAAGGTGTGCTGTTTTTGTACGGGAACTACGCGGGGGACGTGCTCAATTTTGACATGGGGGCCGAACTGGCGGCCGAGGAAGGCATTGAGACGAAGACGGTGTTGATTTGGGACGATGTGGCGAGCGCGCCGCCGGACAAGAAGCACGACCGCCGTGGCATTGCCGGGCTGGTGTTGATCGTGAAACTGGCGGGGGCGGCGGCGGCCACGGTCGGGTCGCTGGACGAACTGGTGCGCCTTGTGACCAAAGCGCGCGACAACACGCGGTCGGTCGGCTGTTCCATGGCACCTGGATCGATTCCGGCGACGGGGCTGCCGACCTTTGAGCTGAGTGAAGACGAGATTGGGCTGGGCATGGGCATTCACGGCGAGAAGGGGATTGGGTTGATTCCGATGCAGACGGCGGCCGAGCTGACGCCCAAACTTCTCGACATCATTTTCGGCGACGACTTGAAGTTTGAGTCGGGCGACGAAGTTGTCCTGCTGGTCAACAGTTTGGGATCGACGACGATGATGGAGCTCCTGATCGTGCTGAAGGAGGCCAAGGGCATCCTCAATCGCCGCGGCCTCAAAGTGCACAAGACATTGGTCGGGCCGTTCGTCACCTGTCAGGAAATGGCCGGGGTTTCGCTCAGTCTGTTGAAACTCGACGATGAGTTGAAGAAGTACTGGGACATGCCCTGCTCGTCCGTCTGCTATACGCAAATGTAATCGGGGTCATGAATGTCCTCGACCAGCGCGCGCTCCTTCATCGTGAATTGGCGCGCCTGCTCGAGGCGGGATTTCCGATCGACAAGGCGGCCACCACGCTGCTGGCACGGAATCCGGATTCACTGCGCCGGCGGATGCTCGAGGCCCTGCGCGACGGCCTCCAGGCGGGCGGCACGATCGCGGGCAGCCTGCAGCCCGCCGTGACCCCGATGGAATTTTCGTTGCTGGAAGCCAGCGAAAAAGGTGGGCGCATTGCCGATGGATTCGCCTATTTGGCGGAATTTTTCATGATGCGCTCGCGCACGCGGAGCCAGGCGATCGCAGGGCTGATCTACCCGCTGTTGGTCTTGCATCTGGCGGTGGTGCCGGCGGCGCTCATGGTCAACTTCGGCAAAGACTTGAAGCTGTTTTTCCCGACGGCGTTGGCACTGCTGGGCGTGTTGTATGGGGTGGTCGGGGCGGTCTTTTTCGCCGGCCGCTGGCTCCTGCGCCGCGGCGAATACGATCGCTTGACCGACTCCCTGCTGCGCCGCGTCCCCGTGTTCGGGACATGGCGCCGCTCGGAATCACTCTCGCGATTTTGCAAGGTGCTGGAGATCTCGCTGCTCGCAGGCCGCCTGCCGTCCGAAGCCGTGACGCTGGCGGCGTCGGCCGCGAACTCAGCCCTAGTGCGCGCCGCCGCCGAACGCATTTCCTCCGAAACAGCCGCCGGGTACCCGCTCGGCCCGTCCATGGCCGGCGACAAGGCTTTTCCCGTCGAGCTGGCCGACAGCCTGACCAGCGCGGAAATCGCCGGCTCCCTCGAAAAAGAAGCGGGCCGGTGGTCCGGGTACTTTCAGAGCGAGGCAAACCAGGCCGCCCAGCTCGTCGCCGCTTGGCTGCCCCGGCTCGTGTACGGCGTCGCCGTGCTCGTGGTCATCGTGGTGGCCGTGCGATTTGTGCTGAACTATGTGAACCTGCTGAACGGGCTGATGCCGGAGTGAGCCCAAAAAGGGACATTGGAACCACGAAAGTCACGAAACACACGAAAATTCATTGAGTTAGGACAAGGGACCTCCTCATCCATCAGGTGGACTGTGATAATTGAGCAACGTCTTGGTTTTTCGTGTGTTTCGTGCTTCCCATCCGGGTTTTTAGCAAAGAACCCGCGCAAGTTTGGGTGTGGAACCGGGAGTAACTCGTGAAAAATTGAACCATTGGTACTGAGATGGTTACACGCGAGTTAGTCAGGAGGGTTACTCGCGGACCAGCAGATACGCCGATTGGCTGGTGACGGCTCCGGCGGCATTGGTCACGACCACCGAGTAATGGCCGGTGTCCGCGGCTTGAGCCGAGGCGAATCTCAGGGTGCTCAGGGTCGCCCCCGCCAGCGGTTGGCCATTTTTGAGCCATTGGTAACCGAGCCCATGGCCCGATGCGGTCACGGAAAACAGAACCGGCTGGCCGGCCGCCGTCTCGCCGCTGGCTGGCTCCGTGGTGACGCGTCCACCCTCGGCGAGCAGCGGACTGCCAATGGCCTCGACGCGGAAGTAGCGGGGCGGCGGGGCGGGGGCGGCGGCAGGGATCGGGATCACGACTTCCGTGCGTTTGTACCCGTCGGGGACATCCGATTGGTTGGCCGATGGAGCGGGCGCGTAGGCACTGGGCGACCAGGGTGGCCGCAAGTCGGCCGACTCCGTCAACCGGTACAATGCGTCCTCCCGCTGCAGCCAGCTCAGCGTGAGGCCGGCGTCAGTGAATGCCGCGGTCATCAGCCCGGCGGTGGGGGTGTTTGGCGGGGTGCCAAAGGGGAATTCCTCGCTGTTGGTGTACCGATCGCCATCCGGATCGGCTTCGGCCTCCGCCGCCTCGCCGATCAGTCCGAAACCAGCGGCCCAGGCTTCAAACGAATTGCGCTCGGGCGGGATCGGCGAGAGAGACAGCAAGCCGGCGACATCGGTGGGCAAAAGCGCGCGGTTGTAGACCCGCACATCGTCGACAATGCCGATAAAGCGCGTCGAAAAGCGCGCGCCATTTTCCCACCAATGGCGCCCAATGTACAGGTCGCCCGGAGATGGTTTGGACCAGGGGGCGGCGCCTTGGAGTTGTCCATTGCGGTACAGGCGGACCAGCGCATCCTCGGCGACCAGCGTCCATGTGGCCCAGTCACTGTTTAAGGCCACGGCACCACCTTGGCTGGTGAAATCCGAGTTCCAGGGGAGCAAGGTGGCGTGGTGGCTGCCGTAGTGTTCGGTGGTTCCCTGAAAGCTGCCGATCCAGTTGTGACTGATCAGGTCGATCGAGCCGGCGCCTTCACCCAGGGAAAGCAACGACTCTCCGTGCCAGAGCGTATAGCCGTCCTCCTTGACCTGCATCGAGACGGTAAACGGCTGCCCTTTGGCGAGCGGCGGCGCCGGAATCCGAATGAAACCACCGGGGCCATACTGATCGGGTGGTTCGCCATCCAGCGGTGGGGTCGCCCACCCTTTGCCGAAGATGTACACGTTCCGCGGGGTCAGACTCACCGTGTTGACCGGCTGCGCCTCTTTTTGCGGTCGGCACAAATCAGTGAACGCCCCATCGAACGGGTAATACGAGACCAGTCCACTCCACAAGCTGGTGGGGACATGGGTGATCTCCAGCGTCGCCGAGTTGCTGAAGGCGGAGCCCTGGCCGTGGCTGAGGCGCACGCGGTACGATCCGATGTGCCAAGGACGGACGACGTCGATCGTGTAATCCTGGGAAGTGGCCGACGGAATATCGACCCCGTCCTTTTGCCACTGATAGGAGGCGAACTGATCGGTGGTCGTCACCTGGAAGGTCACGGACTGGGGGGGAGTGACCACCCGGCTGACAGGGTGACCGATGATGGCGGTGCCGCTTCCTTGAAGCAGGATGGTGAACGGTCCTTCGTCGGGGTCGTTGTTCCCCAGTTGCAGCGTGGCCTGGCGCTGACCGAGGGCGCTTGGCGTGAAGCGAATCGTCATCAAGGTCGACCCATCGCGTGCGGGCACCGTGGCGGCGGGCGGGGCGAGCACGGTGAAATCCGAGGCGTGCGGGCCCTCGAGGGTGGCGGTCAGCCCGGTCAGATGCCCTCCGCCCGTGTTATAAATGGCGAAGACATGGTCGACACTCTGACCCAGCCATTGGCTGGGAAAGGCGTGCTGTTGCCCATCGACCAGTTGGCCGGAAGCTCCTTGAACGACGCTGATATCCGGCACGTTCGGCTGGAGCGGCGTGCCGATGACGATGCGGTGGTTATCGCGGTCGGTCACCCAGATCCGTCCCGCACCGTCAACGGCCACGAACGACGGACCGGTGAATCGGGCCGCTTCCCCGATGCCAGCCCGGGCGCCGGCTTGGCCCGGCTTGCCTCCGAGCGTGCTGACCAGGCCCGTCGGCGTGATGAAACGGATGGTGGCATTGCCATAGTCCGCAATGTACAGGTTGCCCGAACCGTCCATGGCCGGGCCCTGCGGCGATCGAAATCGCGCGGCACCTCCCTGCCCGTCCCTCGTGCCGCTATCCAACGGCACCCCGGCGAAAGTCATGACCGAGCGGTTCGGCGAGATCTGACGGATCGTATGGTTGCCGCGATCGGCCACGTACAAGGCGCCGGCGGCATCGACCACCGTGCCGGCCGGCCCGTTGAATTGCGCGTTCGGGCCCACACCATCGCCGTGTCCAGGGGATTGAGGAAGTCCCGCGAAGGTGGTGACCACGGCTCCCGGTCCGATCCGGCGGATCGTGTGGTTTCCGAAGTCGGAGACGTAGAGCACGCCGCCAGGAGCCGTCGCCACCTGGTTCGGATTGCGGAACCGTGCCTCCGTGCCGATGCCATCACTGATCCCGGGGATGCTTCCGGCCAGAGTGCTGACGACCCCCTGCGGCGTGATGGCGCGGATTAAATTGTTCTCGTAATCCGCCACATACACTGTCCCGTCCGGGGCCACGCAGGGACCGGATGGAAGCCGAAAGCGCGCCTCCTCGCCCGTGCCATCGTTCGATCCCCCGTTCACCGGATTGCCGACGAAGGCGGTCACTTCTCCGTGGCGATTCACTTTGCGGATCAGGTTGTTGTACTGGTCGGCGACCACCGCCTGACGGTCCGGCAGAATGGCCAGGCCATTGGGGTAATTGAATCGCGCATCCGGGCCGGTCCCGAGGTGGTTGCCGGCGCCGATCGACTGAGTGCCACCCGCTGGCGTGGTGACGCCGCCAAACGGAGTGATCCGACGCAACACAATGCCGTCCGCGACATAAACCATCCCGTCCGGGGCGACCATCAGCCCCGCCGGGTCATAAAAATCGGCCGCCGCGCCCACGCCGTCCGCCCAGTACACCGAGGAGGAGGCCGTCCCTGCCAGAGTGGTGACCACGCCCTGGCCCGTGATTTTTCGGATTGTCTGCTGGAGTTCGCTCACATAAATCGTGCCGTCCGCATGCACCGTGATTCCCGAGGGGCTGGAAAAGCGCGCGGCGCGACCTGTGTTATCCACCCAACCCGGGCTGTTCGGGAAATCCACGCCAGCCAGCGTCGTCACGACTCCAGCGGCCGTCATTTTGCGAATCGAATGGTTTTGCGTATCCGCGATGTACACGACACCCGCCGGGTCGACCGCCAATCCCCATGGTTCGCGGAAGCGCGCCGCCGCGCCACTGCCGTCCGTGAAATCAGCCGCCCCAGCCAGGCCGGCCACTGTTGTCACGAATCCGTCCGGCGCGATGGCACGGATGGTGTGGTTTCCCGTGTCCGCGACATAGATGACTCCGGACGGCGCCACGGCAATCCCCCGAGGCCCCTGAAAGCGGGCCGCTGAGCCGATTCCATTGGCGGTGCCGGGTTCACCCGCCCCTCCGGCGAATGTGGTGACCACGCCGTCGGGCATGATTTTTCGGATGAGGTGATTTCCCGTGTCCGCAACGTACAGTGTGCCATCGGGCGCCGCGGCCACGCCGTGAGGATCGTTGAACCGCGCGTCGAGCCCCAATCCGTTGGCGGTGCCCGTTTCCCCCGCGCCTCCGGCTAGGGTGATGACCTCCAGGGCGGGCGTCACTTTGCGGAGAGTGTGGTGGCCGGCGTCGGCCAAGTACAGGGTGCCACTCGCATCCCGGGTAATCGACACGATGTCGCCAAACTTGGCGTGTCTTCCGATGCCGTCGGCATCCTCTAATTGGCTGCTGCGGCCCGCGATGGGCGCCCAGTGAACTTCGAAGGGGGCGGTGGCCCAGATGGGTGAGGCGAGAAGCGCGGTCGCACCTAGGGCGGCTGCGGCCAGGCATCGAGGACGGAAAATTCCCGCATACCTCGGAGCTTGGGGTGCCTGGCGCGGGTGAGCGAACGTGGCCAAGGCGAGGAATAGGTGGGACGGGAACATTTTTTGACAGGGGTTGGGGGGCATGCATCGCGTCGGCAACCAGACGCTCGTCTGATCACTCGACGGCCTGACTCAGCGTGAGGCGGCAGATGACTTGATCATGAAAATAACATATCCGTGATCGGAAGATGTGGACAAGCCGAAAAGAAGCGTTTGAACACGGAAATCACGGCGGCATTGGATTGCTGTACTCGTTTTACCCGGGGCGCAAAGCGGCTGCGCGGAAAATGCCTGCCAAGGGATGTCTCTGGGTGCAGGCTCCTACTCGCCTGAAAGGCGGTACACGAACCCGATGCTTCCGGTTGGTTTAATGCGATCAGGAAATTTCGCGGCGGTGTGGGCGGGACGCGGTCCGTCGGCGGCCCGCGAGGGTCATCCCGATTGTGGCAAGGGTGAACGGCGTTTGTGTGAAGAGCACCGGCCGCCAGTCGAAGTTTTCGACCGCGAACCACAGGCCGGAATTGATCACAAAAAGGAGAGCCCACAGGATCTCGAGTTTTCGGGGTACTTTGACAATGTTGCAAAAAACAAAAAAGTGGGCGACGACCATGCCCGGCAGCCACCACCCTGGGAAGGCCAGCCGGTCCAGTGCGATGGTGAGGAAAAGCGTCGACCAGATGACGAGCCAGTCGGTGCCGCTGACCTTGACGCGGCGTGGGTCAGGGGCGGGGGACTGACGGTTGGGCTCAGCGGTGTTCATCAGGGCGTGCGAAGGCGGCACGTGGGCTTACGCGATTCGGCGGGCCTCCGCGCGAAGTTCCTCGAGTTCGACTTCGAAGCCACCGCTGAGGATCGGCCAGCGACACCAGGTTTTGGGATCGAGGTTTTCGTCGTCGAGGTGAAAGCTGGGCGCATATCGTTCGCGCTTCCATTGGTTTCGGCTCCACAGGCGGTAGAACCGCTCGACCCAGGTGGCGAGTTCGGGCGCGCCGTGTTCGGGAAAGTCGCGCCGGACCAGCCGCCACACTTCCAACGGTGGGCGTTTGTCGCGGATGGCGAGGCGCTCGATGGCGTCGAGCAACGGGTAGGGCATGAGGTCGTCCTCGTCCGTCTGACTGGCGCTGGGGGGACGCAATTCCGCCGTAGGCGCCTGGACCGTGACGGCTTGCAGCGCTTGGATGGCGACTCGCGTGCCGTCGCAGAGGCGAGGTCCCGCGGTTTCCAGCCAGCGCAGCCAGTCGCGCAGGAACGCCTTGTCGATGCCGGCGATGGGCGCGAGCCCGCCGGAGGTGTCGCCGTCCATTGTGGCGTATCCCACGGCGGCTTCGCTGCGGTTGCTGGTGCTCAGGAGCAGCGCACCGGCCACATTGGCGAGCATCCAGATGCCGGGTGACCGGACCCGCGCCTGGATGTTCTGCAGCGCGATATCATCCGTTCGCCATTGCAGTGGTCGTCCCAGGGCCTTTTCGATTACGCCGAGATACTCCCGATGGAGGGAGGCCACGTCGAGCTCGAAGTGCCGTGAGCCGATGGCATCGGCCACGGCACGTGCGGCGGCGCGGGTGACCGGGCCGCTGTTCTCGGTGCTTTGGTAGGCGGTGGTCAGCAGGTGTCGCGTCAAGGCCAGTGAGAGCGCCTCGTTGGTCGCGGGTTCGCCCGCCTCTCCAACCGCGGCCGTCAGTTCGGGAAAATACCCGAGTTTGTCGAGAAAATCCGATGGCCCGATGTCGTCGATGGCCAGCTGCACCATGAGGTGTACCAAACACGCGGTGGCCGCTGAGTCGGCGCCGCCACTCAGCGAAACGACAAATCCGCGTGATCGGCTCTTGCGCATGTAATCGAAGAGCGCGAGCGCCTCGGCTCGGGTGAATTCCTCCTCCTTGAGATCCCGGCCATCCGCCCAGCCCGCTTCAGCCGTGGACGAAGCGCGCCCACACGTCAGTGGTTTGCTCATCGCGCCGATGTCCAGATCGGGCCACGCGAAGGGAGCGGCCACCAGCAGAGCGTCGTCCGCCACTAAGTCGGGCCGGAAACTGGCGGTGCGCGCCTGCGCCATGCGTGTGGCTTCGACATCGATCACCGCGGTGGTCAGCGCATGATCGGCAAAGGAAAACCGTTCGCCCTCGGCGACCAGCCGGCCGCCGGTGGCGATCATGGCATCCCCGTCATAAATGCCGCGGCCGGCCTCGTTGCCGAGCAGGTTTGCGTAAACATAGGTCGCATTGAACGCGCGCGATCCCTCGAGCACGAAGCGGCGCCGCACCTCGATTTTGCCGAAGGCGAAATGGCTGGCACTCGGGTTCAGAATGAGGTCGGCGCCGAACTGAGCGAGGACCGCGCCCGGCCGCGCCGCCACCCAGGCGTCCTCGCAGATCTCGAATCCCATCCGGACCCCGCCCACGTCGAAAAGCAGGTCGCCAATCGCCAACGCAGAGTCGCCCGGCCCAGCGTCCGGCGGCGTGAAGACGTCCCGCACACCCACTGGCCACGCCTTGAACCATCGCGGTTCATAATGAATCCCGTCGCCGGCCAGAAACCGTTTCGCCACCACCCCCAGCAGCTGCCCGTCGACCGCCAGCGCCACCCCATTAAAAACGCCTCCCTGATGGAGGATCGGCAATCCAAAGCTCGCCACCAACCCCCGGGTATCCGGGAGCAGTTCGCGCAACGCCGCCCATGCGCGATGGTGCGTGTTCGCCGAGTGGAAGGCGTCTTCACAGCCATACCCGGTCAGACATAACTCGGGCAGACATACCAGCGAAACCCCGCGCGACCGCGCTTCATCCAACACCGACCGGCACCGGGCCGTATTCCCGCGCCAGTCCAAGGGCGTTTGATTCAACACCGCGGCAGCAAGATGGATCGGCTTCATCGCCCTCCCTTCTACGTCGCATTCGCCCCGGCAGCAACGAGCGTCGCGCGGCGGTCAGCGCTCGGATTTCGGAGGTCGGACATCGGATTTCGGAGGTCGGACATCGGAGGTCGGAGGTCGGACATCGGCGGTCGGCGGAAGGGCATCGGTGGAAGACAGTATTTGGTATTGAGTACGCGGTATGCGGTATTCGGCGGGAAATGGGCTCTGTCTTCTCTCCATCGCACCCCACTCGTTTCGGGCTGAATATCGATTACTGAATACCGATCACTTCTGCATAACAACTTGTATACTATGCATCGGCAACGAGTTCCAGCACACCATGTTTGTGAGTCGTGATCCCGGCCTTGGGCGCAATGAAGAACAATCAGCGAGAGTTGATTGCAGGAATACTGGATTTTACGAGCCCTTGGTGCCCGTGGATCGCCCACGTGGAGTCGAGGACGAGGACGAGGACGAGTGGCGCAAAGGGTGGATGGCAGAAGCCTGACGAACAATCGTGAGGGCGGAAAAGCCTTATTCAGGATGCTTGGAATCGTCCTCGTCCTCGTCCTCGAAGTGGCCGCTCCGCTCACCGCCCCGCCACCCACGCCTGTTGTTCTCCCTCTCCATCGCGCCCCGCCCGTTTCGGGCTGATTACCGAATACCGATCTCCGACTTCCGATCTCCGACCTCCGACTTCCGCCCTCCGCCCTCCGCGGAGTCATCGACAAATGCCCGGTGACAAATGGCGGATGCGAAATGAAGAGTGGCGCATGACGATGGAGCAGGCGGTTGCTGCGGCGTTGGCCGAGGATGTGGGCACGGGGGACGTGACCACGGAATGTTTTGTGTCGGCGGGCGAGCGGGCGCGGGGGCGGATCTTCACGAAGGAACCCGGGGTGGTGGCGGGCACGGCGGTGGCGGCGGCGGTCTTTCGGGCGGTGGATGCGCGGGTGGAGGTGACGGTGGCAAAGCCGGACGGTGCCGTACTGGTGAAAGGCGATACCATTCTGCAGCTGACGGGGCCGACGCGGGCGTTGCTTACCGCTGAAAGGACGGCGCTGAATTTTCTGCAACGTCTCTGCGGCATTGCCACCCTGACCCGGCGATATGCCGAAGCGGTGGCCGGGACGCGGGCGGCCATTCTCGACACGCGGAAGACGACACCGGGGCTGCGGTTGCTGGAAAAGCAGGCGGTGGTGGCGGGGGGTGGCGTGAACCACCGAAGCGGACTGTATGACGCCGTGATGGTGAAGGACAATCACTTGCTGGCGGAATCCCGACCGGAGGCGCTCCAACGCGGGATTCATGCCGCCCGCGCGGCCCACCCCGGCATCCGCGTCGAGCTCGAAGCCGACACGCTCGACCAGTTTCGCTCATTCTTGAAGCTCGATGGGGTCGACTGGGTGCTGCTCGACAACATGGCGCGGCCCCATTTGCGGGAGGCGGTGGCGTTGGTGCGGTCGCTGCCGCCGGAGCGGCGGGTGAAGCTCGAGGCGAGTGGTGGCGTGACGATTGAAACCGTGCGGCCGATCGCCGAAACGGGAGTCGATTACGTCTCGGTGGGGGCGCTCACGCATTCAGCGAAGGCGCTCGATCTTTCGTTGGAATTGACGCGGGACGGGACGGCGGGCTGATGGACCCCACGTTTGCCCACCACCGACTGGCGGCCTCGCTCGCCGGCCAGCCGATCGGACACACGGTGCTCTACCACGCGGAAACGGCATCGACCAACGACGTCGCCCGCGCCTTGGCGGAAGCCGGCTACCCGCATGGCGTGACCGTGGTGGCCGACCATCAAACAGCCGGCCGTGGACGCCGCGGGGCGGAGTGGTTCTCTCCGCCGCGCAAGAACATCCTGCTCTCCGTGATCCTTCGCCCGTCCGAACCGATTCACGAGTGGCCACGGTTGACCCATCTGGCCGCCTTGGCGGTCTGCGAGGGCATCGAGGCCGTGCTTCCCGAGCTGCATCCCCAGGTCAAGTGGCCGAACGACATCTTCCTGTCCGGGCGCAAAGTGGCCGGCTTGCTTCTCGAAAGCGCTTTCCCCGCCCAAGCACCCGCCTTCGCCGTGCTCGGCCTCGGCTTGAATGTCAACCTCCACCCCCGCGACGTGCCCCAGCCACTGCGCGACCTGACCACATCCCTCGCGGTCGAATCCGCTCAACCCACCATCCCGCGCGAACCGGTCGCCTCCGCCATCCTTCGCGCCCTCAACCGGATTCTCGCCCGCCCGTCCGAGGACTTTCCTCGCGTCCTCGACGCCCTGCGCGGCCGGAGCACGTTGCTCGGTCGCCGCGTCCGCGTCGGCTTCGGCGATCGCGAGGTGGTCGGAGTCGCCCATAACCTCGGCTCCGCCGGTCAACTCGTCCTGCGATCCGACGACGGGTCGGAATGCGACCTGACCGCGGTGGAATCCGTTCGGCTGCTGGAATGAACGCAAGCCATGGATGAGAGAATGGAGGCCTCGCGGTGGGGCGCGACCTCCCGGGCGCGCAGGCGGTGGGAGAGTGGAGAAAGAGCCCCCTTCTCGCCGTGTCAAGCGGTGTCCAAAGCCAGAAAATGCGATGAGCCAAGGCGTGGAAATTGGAGATTCTCCGGGCGTGAATCATGAATCAGACGACCATCACTCGAGAAGTGAAGTCCTTTCCCGGATTGTACGCCTTCACCGCCTACGCGCCCTGGAGGTCGCGTCCCACCTCAATGCCGCCTTTTCGCATTCACTTGGAGCGTCGTTCCGTTCACGCAAAAGTACAAAAAATGTACAAACTCCAGGACGGTGGGGCCAGCCACCGGTCTTTGGCCACCAGATTCCCGGATCCCCGGTAAGGGTGGCCGCAAATATGGGGGATCCGATCCGCGATGGCGCGTCGACCCTCTGGGGCTCCAACGTTTTTTACGGGGGCGGCCGGTGGCTGGCGCCACCAGCTAATATCCAACGGCCATCCGGGCGTGTGGGTTCCGACGGTTCACGGACTGGCGAGGCACACTAGTGTTGCTGCGTTGTCAGGCGCGCACCCGCCGGCCGGGTGCCTGTGCCTGTAGGGCGGTTGGTCAGGGCATCACCGAGCTCGGCGCGGCACTTTTCGGCAAAGGCAAGCAACCGCGAGACGACCTCTGGTTCGGTGTCCCCGCGATCGGTCGACTCCGCGACGTCGGCCTGCAGATCGTACAACTCGGGTGCCTTGAGGTCGACATTTTCGTAGCGCGCTGGTTTGCCACCGGTACCGCCCGGCCGACCGGCCAAGGTGCGATACCGATGAGGGAGAACCAGTTTCCATCGGCCGTCGCCACTCACCACCGCTTGAAGCTCGTTCTGCGCGTACCACAGTCCGTAGCCCTCATGCGGATTCGTGGCGCCGGGCTGGCCGGCCACGAGCGGCCAAACGTCGCGCCCATCGATGGGTCGTTTGAGCATCGCGGCGCCCGTGCGACCGGCGATGGTGGGCAGCAGATCGATGGTCATCAGGAACCGGTCGTTCACGGCGCCGGCGGGGAGGTGGCCGGGCCAGCGCATAAGGCACGGGACGCGCACCCCTCCTTCCCAAGCCGTCCCTTTGCCCTCGCGGAGACGGCCAGCGCTGCCCGCATGATCGCCGTAGCTCAACCACGGACCATTGTCGGTCGTGAAAATGACCAGCGTGTCGTTCTCCAATCCATGCTTGGCGAGGGCCGCCAGCACTTCACCCACCGACCAGTCGATCTCCATGATGACGTCGCCATAAAGTCCACGGCCCGACTTGCCGGCGAATTTTTCGCTCACGAACAACGGAACATGGGGCATGGAGTGTGGGAGGTAAAAAAAGAACGGCCGATCCTTGTGCCGCTCGATGAACGAGACGGCCCGTTCGGTGTACTGCGTCGTCAGCAGGCGTTGATCTTCGGCGGTGACATCGTCGTCGATGACGCGGCCGTTTTCGATGAGCGGCAGCCGCGGATAGGACCCAGGCTTCGATTCCGGGTGTTGCGGCCACATGTCATTCGAGTAGGGGAGGCCGAAGGATTCGTCGAACCCGTGCTGACCGGGAAGGAACTCGGGGTGGTGGCCGAGATGCCATTTCCCGGCCATGCCGGTTGCGTAGCCGCGGATTTTGAGCGCCTCCGCCAGGGTGGTTTCGTCCGCGTGCAGGCCGTGGGTGGCATTGGGGCCCAGCGCGCCATGGATGCCCAGACGATTCGGATAACACCCGGTGAGCAGCGCGGCGCGCGAGGCCGAGCACACCGCCTGCGCCACATGGAAGTTCGTGAATTTCACGCCGTCGCGCGCCAGGCTGTCGAGGTGGGGAGTCGCGATGCCTGTGGCGCCAAACGCTCCGACATCTCCATACCCTTGATCATCGGTGAAAATGAGCACGATGTTCGGCGGTCGATCGGCCGCGCTCACCGCCCAGGGCGCCAGCCACAGGAGGGCGGTCAGAAGCAGACGGGCCAAGCCAGGCCAACTATGAAAGCGAACTCGAACCAAGTGCCCGCCGGCCATTGACGACCACGGTCCCGAAATGAGGCATTTGAAGCTTCTCATAATAATGTGGGTGAGCCTAAATCAGAGTTAGAACAGAAAGATTGGGGGTAACAAAATGAAACCATTCGAACCGGGCTTCCGGCGAGCAGATTTCGGCTCGTTCCACAGCGTCGGGATTATTTTTTTACCCCCCATTTTTTTGTCCGTTCAGTAGTTTCCGTGATACCGGCCTGCTCTAACGTTGACAGGAATGCAGGCATTGGGTGTCGTGCTCGGCGAGCGGAATGATGCCATCCTATCCCATAATTACCAGACTGATTGACTGGTTTGTTTTGTGACACGCCCTTAGGGTGAGGGGCTCCGATCCTTCGGCATCGGCGGCGTCCTTGGGGTTCCACGTCCGCAGGTCACTCAGGCCAGCATCGGGCGCAGGATGTCGAGCCATCGCGGGATCTCCGAAAACGGACTGCCCTGCGCCTCAAACTCGATGATGAACCATCCCTGATACCCCGCGTCCCGCAGGAGGGAGACCAATCGCGCCAAGTCGGCCGGCTCCGCCGGAGCGCCGCGCCGGCGCATTTCCGTCTTCAGTTGAACATTGACGGCATAAGGCGCGATCAGGGCGAGGTCCGCGTACGGATCCTCCGTGTTGAAGTTGCCGCTGTCCAGATTGATGCCGGCCCACGGGCTGTTCGCCGCGCGCACCAGACGCACCAACGCCTCGGGTTCCGCCACGATGCCGCCGTGGTTTTCGAGGCCCAGGAAAATCCCCTTCTTCGCCGCGTGATCGAGGCACTCCTGGTAGGCGGCCAGGCAATTGGCAAATGCCTCGTCGTCCGAGAGGTCGCCCGGCTTCGCCCCGGCGAAGACACGCACATGCGGCGCCCCCATCACGGCGGCGCGGTCGATCCATTGTTTCGTGGCGGCGATCTCAGCCTCGAGCTTCGGCCCCTTCGGCAGCGCAAAGTTGTTCCCCACCGCCGTGCCCGATATCTCCACGCCCCGCAGAAAGGCGTGTCGCTTGATCGCCAGCAGCGCGGCCTCATCCACCCCAGGCGGGAAATAATAGCTCGTCAACTCGGCACCCGGCACCCCGTGGTCGGCACACCAGTCGATGAAATCCCGAAGCTCCCACGGTTCCCGCCCCTCGCGCGGCGGCTGCTCTTTGCCCTCCACCCAACGGAAATAGTCCCGAAAACTGTAGGCGGCCACCCCGAGAGCCATCCGGCTCGCACCGGGCCGGTTAAACGGTTCAATGGCTCTCAACGAAGCCGTGCCCAAGCCGGCCAGGGTGCAGGAAACGAATTGGCGACGGTCCATCGTCCATCACTATGCTAAGAACCGGGAGGGGAACCACGAAAAACACGAAACACACGAAAAGCCAAGGCATTGCCCAACGATTGCCGTCCACCCGATGGATGAGAAGTCCGCTTGTCCTAAGTTAATGATTTTTCGTGTGTTCCGTGTTTTTCGTGGTTGTTCCAGCGTCCTTTTTCGGTTTATCGTGATTCAAGAAGCTTTCGCGGTCGCAATGACCCTTCTTGGAGTCAAGCATTGGCTCCAACACGGCCAC
>JBJXFS010000097.1:0-4392 GCA_046155625.1 Verrucomicrobiales bacterium
TACCAGCTCTGCAGCCGCCCTGTGAACACTGACGCCCACATGAGCAACCTGCTCCTCCTCATGGCCCAGCGCATGGGCGTGGAAACCGACCAGTTTGGCGACAGCAACAAGGTCATCGCACTATGAAAAAGTTCTTTGTTCGTGGTTCTTGGTTCTTGGTCCTCCGTTCTTCAGCACGGGTGGTTCGGTCACGGTTATCACCTCGGCCGTGGTTCCTGGTCTTTATCTGCTCCATTCTCGTTCATGGGCACGCCGCCAGCGAGGAACCAAGCACCAAGAACCAGGAACCAGGAACCGGCGCAGCCGAGGTTTTTCGCCCCGAAGCGGGGAAGTTTCCGCCGTTGGACAAGGCGAAAGCCTACATGGGCCAACTCGCGTTCGTGGATCATGCGAACCGGCGCGGCAGCATCCGCGTTTCAGGCGGAGAGTTGTTTCACTCAACGCCCCCGCACCCGTTTGCCATGCTCCCCTATGGCATGGCTCGCTATCACGGTGCGCCAGCGGATCTCAGGGATATCCCACTGGGCACCATGCTGCACGGTCGCTTCTATCTGCCTCCCGACCCAGATTCCTCTTCGGTGCCTGTGGTCTCAAGTGGGAAAGTCACGAATCCTTCCGAGAACCATGCCCTCTTGCTTGAGGACGAGCCGAGTTTCTGTCTTCGCGAGGGCAAGGTCTGGAAGTTGAAGGAGGTGGAGCTTCTCAAGGAAAACCAACAAGGGATGATCGTCGCCAGTCGCGAGCCGAAAGAAGGCGGAGAGGGCAAGGAAAGCGAACAGCGGATGAGCATCGATGCTGCCACCTGCATTTGGCGCGGTCGCGAAAAGCTCGGGTTCGAGGACTTGATCGCCGAAGGCCATTGGCCTGCCGAAGGAAAGAAGTCACTGGATGGTCTGGTCGTCTATCTGGGAATCACCTGGAAACCGGCAGGGACTTGGGAGCGACGCGTCGGCAACCGGCTTCATGTCTCGGATATCTGGTTGGATGAGACGGCCATGCAGCGCGCCACTCAGCACCAGATCAAGGTTCATCGGGAGTTGATCCGGAGCCGCTGGATGCCAGCCTTTGTCGATGCTGTCGAATACGGGGAGTTCGGCGAGGCAACGGTGACCGCGACCTTGTTCGGCGGCATGGACCCCTCCCTTTACGCTGATTTCAAGAAGGACGTCAGTGGACAGATGGCTGTGACCGACGCGAATCTAAAACATTCGGAAGGCTGGGTGAGCCATTCCCACATGGCCATCAAGGGTTCCATGCTGGACGTGACGAAACAGGACAAAGAGGTCCCTCCGGGCAGCAGCGGGATCCAAATTCGTATGAAGGTGGACTTGATCGTGGAGGGCTTTCGTCCCGGGAAGATTGTCCGTATCCGTCCCATGAACTGGCCCGATGACGCAGTGCCCCGGGAGGAATACACCGGGGGCAGTAAAGAAGAACGCTTTCCGACGCCAGGGATCTTTCCCAAATACTGATCCTCACATGAACCCGTTTTCTGTTCTTCGTTTCTTGTTCTTTGTTCCCGAATCATGGTTGGCCCTCGGGTGCTCATTCGTCATTCAGGCAAACGCCGCCAGCGAGGAACCAAGAACAAAGAACCAAGAACCAGGAACCGGCGCAGACGCGCCGTTCCGCCCGGAAGCAGGAAAGTTTCCTCCGCTGGAAAAAGCGCACGTTTACCGCGGCGAACTCGTCTTCGTGGATCATGCCAACCGCCGTGGCAGCATCCGAGTGCAGGGCTCGGGCATGTTTTTCCGCAACGACCCGCATCCCTTCGCCATGCTACCGTATGGCATCGTGCGTTATCACGGCGCACCAGCGGATTTGCGGGACATTCCGCTCGGCACCGTGCTGCACGTCCGCGCTTTCCTCCCCCCGGACCCAAAAACCTCCGCTGTGCCTATCTTGCCGGCTGATAACAAGAGCAAGGACGCGAACCACAACCGTGGCACCGGCATCGCACCGGCCGAGAACCATGTCCTGCTGCTCGAAGACGAACCCAGCCACTGCCAGCGCGAGGGACTCGTCTGGAAGCTCAAGGAACTGGAGATCAAAAACAACGAAGGCATGATCATCGCCTCGCGTGAACCGAAACAAGGCGGCCATGCCAAAGTTTCCGAGGAAAAGATGACTTTCGACGCCGCCACGCGCATCTGGCGCGGACGCGAACGCCTCAGCATCGAGGAACTCGTCGCCGAAGGCGCATGGCCCGCCGAGGGAAAGAAGTCGCTCGGCGGACAGTCCGTACTGCTCGGTGTCACGTGGAAACCCACACCGGACGGCACCTTCACCCGCTTTCACATCTCCGACATCTGGCTCGACGACGTGTCCCTGCAACGAGCCGCCAGGAACCAGACCGAGACGCACAGAGCCTTCATCCGCAGCCGCTGGATGGCCGCGTGGATCGACGCCGTCGAGTATGGCAAGTTCGGCCGCGCCACCGTCACTGCGACCTTGTTTGGAGGCATGGACGACTCGCTTTACGCTGATTTCAAAGAGGACGCCCCTGCGATGATGAATGCCGTCGAGAACACGTTGAAGCACACTCACGGCGCCTATGGACCAGCACACATGGCCTCACGCGGCACCCTCACCGACGTCACCAAGGCACCCGGAATCGCCCCTCTCGGCAGCAGCGGCATTCAGATAAAGTTCGAGACCGATCTCATCATCGAAGGCATCCGTCCCAGCCGAGTCGTCAGGGTCCGCCCCGGCAACTGGCCCCAAGTCGAAGTCCCACGCGAGGAGTATCTCGACGACGGCAAACCGGAAGAGCGCTTCCCGACTCCGGCTATCTTTCCGAAGTATTGATTTACATGCGGAACCCATGAAACCAACTCTCATCACCGCCCTGCTTGGCATCGGCATGTCCGCCGCGAGCCTCGCCGCTGAGCCCTTTCGCGTTTATGCGCCGGCCAGCAAGACGCAAACCCTTTGGATCGTTGACGCTGTTCCCAAGGAGGACGGTGGATTGGAGCTCAAGCTCGCCGAAAGGCGGGAGCTGGGATTCAACGGCCGGGTCATCGCCGCGCACCCGAAGAAACCACTGCTCTACATCTGCGGCGGCGGCAAAGAAACGGGCAAGATCCCCGGTGCTATGGTGACCTTGGCCAAAGACGGTTCCTATTCGAGCCATCAGCCGGTGGACTTCAATGACGATGCTGCCTACCTCAGTCTCGATCGCACGGGTGCGTTTCTCTTCGGCGTCAGCTATGGCAACGGGCGGCTGAATGCCTACCGCCTCGGTGAAGACGGACTGCCTGGAAAGGCCGTGGCGACGGTCGATGAGGGAAAGAAGGAAGCCCACTGCGTCCTCATTTCGCCGGACAACCAGTTCCTCTACATCCCCTACGTCAAAGGCAACCTGGCCCTCTTCCAATACCGCTTCGATGCGACCTCCGGGGCGATCACGCCGCTCGCTCCGCCCAATGCGAATCCACCGGCAGGCACCGGCCCACGCCACCTCGTCTATCACTCTAAGTTGCCGATGGTCTATTTCTCGAACGAGCAAGGCATCGGCCTCTCCACCTACGAGCGGCGGCCCGACGGTCAGCTTGTTCTGAAGCAGGACATTCCGATCCTGCCGGAGGGAATGTCGAAGGAGGGCCTCAGTGCGTCCGACCTGGAGATTACGCCGGACGGCAAGTTCATCTTCGCCGGATTGCGCGGTCACAAGCAGGACTTTGATCGGATCGCCCGCTACCGGGTGAAAGACGACGGCCAGGCCGAGTTGCTCGGGCTCACGCCGGCGGACAAGATTCCTTGGGGGCTGGCGCTATCTCCAGACGGCAAGTATCTCCTCGTTTCCGCCTACAATGGGGCGACCCTCACGGGCTACCGAATCACCACCGACGGCAATTTGGAAAAAGCAGCAAGCCTCTCGTGGGACGCAGAGATTTCCGACCTCCTCACCGTTGGCCGACCCTGATCGCGCCGCGCCCGCCAGACCCAACTCAAAAAACTCTCCATCTGACTAAGAACCAAGAACCAAGAACTAAGAACTAAGAACATGACCTCACAACCCAAACGCCAGGGCATCAGCCGCCGCGATCTGCTCGCATCGGCTGGTGCGACGGCGGCCGGTATACTGCTGTTGAACGAAGTGTCAGCGGCCGACAACCCTGCGCCTCATGTTGGCGACCGCGCGTCGTCGATCAAGATCACCGGCTTCAAGACCTACCCGGTCGGCAGCAAGACGCTGTTGAAAATCGAAACCAACCAACAGGTTTTCGGTTGGGGCGAGATTTCGCAATTGCCGCCGATGGTCGCGGAGCCGCTCATGCAGTCGATGTTTGAACTGCTCGACGGCGAGAACCCAACGCGCATCGAGCATCTCTGGCAGAAATTGTATCGCGCGCACCGGGATTATCGCGGCGGCGCCTTCATGCTGCACAC
>JBJXFS010000098.1:0-3361 GCA_046155625.1 Verrucomicrobiales bacterium
TTCCGCTCGTTCTACGGCGGCATTTTCCTGGAAAGAGACCTCCGCACTTCGAGCCGGATGTTTGAGTTCACATTCAAAATGTTCTCGCGGGGAAGCGCGACCCTGCCCGCGCAGGGAATGCAGGAAATCCCCCGCCAGCTCGCCAGCCGCCTGCCCGCGGATGCGATCCGTCGAGGCGCGCGGGTGACGGAAGTTCGCCCGGGAAAAATCACCCTGGCATCCGGCGAATGTCTCGAAGGCGATGCCGTCGTCGTCGCCGCCGATGCGACAACCGCGGCGCGTCTGATCCCCGGCCTCGCAACGAAAGAACCCGAATGGCGCGCCGTCACCGGGCTCTATTTCGCCGCGGAAAAGTCACCGCTCCGCGAAGCCATCATCGCCCTCAACGGCACCGGTCGCGGCTTGGTCAACAACGTCTGCGTGCTTTCCGATGTCGCGCCCGGTTACGCGCCGCCGGGCCGGGCGCTCATCTCCATCTCCGTCCTCGGCGTGCCCTCAATTTCGGATCTCGAAACACAAGTCCTCGCCGAACTCGAGCCCTGGTTCGGTCCCGAAGTGCGCAACCGGCGACACCTCCGCACCGATCGGATCGAGCGCGCCCTGCCGGAGCAGCCGCCTGTCGCGGGAGCGCCCGGCCCATGCTTTAGGGAAATCGACGGCATCTTTGCGTGCGGGGATCACCTTACCAGCGCTTCGATCGAAGGTGCAATCGTCTCCGGCCTCCGCACTGCGGACGGGGTGCATGACAAAAATCTTCCCTTAAGCCGCAGATTTTAGAGGTTGGGTGTTCAGGTTGGCCTTGAAGTGGAGGTGTTCCTGCCAAAAGACATCGAGGTGATGGCTGGCATTGATGCAACGGAGAGCGAGGACGTTGGTGGCGCCTTGTTCGGTCCAGAACATGCCGGATTGTTTGCATCGCTGACCGATCAGGCTTCTACATCCGGCTTCGACGACACCCGAGCCGACGAAGTAACCCTTGGAGCGGAACTCTCCGTAGCGCATTCGCTGGAGGTTGCGCAAGAAGTAGCCGAGAGCGGATTCAACCTCCTGACTGGTGTCGTTTTTGGCAGCCTCTTTGCGTGCCTGAGCGATGATGCGTTCGGGACCGTCGGCGTGGAGGATTTTCCCCCAGTGGTGGCGGCGGCGGTTGATGCGTTTAATGTCTGCCTTGCCCATGAGGGCTTCGATGAGGATATGCAGGAGTTCCATGGCGTGGTAAAAATCCACGATCTGGGTGGCATCGGGGAAGTAGTCGCGACCGAGTTTTTCCAATCCGGTAGCGCCATCAATGAGGAGAACTGACTGGTCAGCGGTGGCCAGACCGCGCCTCAATGCTTCGCGCCGCAAGCCGATGCCAAAGTCTCCCGGACTCTCGAAGGTAGCGAGGTACGTGGTTGATTGGTGGTCTCTTATGGGGAGCCCTTGCTCGTCTTCGGTGTGCTGGGTGAAGACGCAGCCGAGCATGGCCATGCGGGTTTTCGCAGTGCCATCGGGCGCCTTGCCCTTTCGGCCCTGCAGCAGTTCGCGGCGCATGGGGACACCTGTCGCG
This sequence comes from Verrucomicrobiales bacterium, assembly GCA_046155625.1. Lineage (GTDB taxonomy): Bacteria > Verrucomicrobiota > Verrucomicrobiia > Verrucomicrobiales > V1-33 > CAJBME01. The sequence goes on from JBJXFS010000098.1 coordinate 1,550, forward strand.
TCGGCGCTGATGTAGAGCACCCGTGCGTCACAGCGTTGGGCGGTATACTCTTCTTTCTTTTGCCAAAGCGTGGCGCGCTCGCCGACGCGAGCGACGACGCGGGGTATGGTGCGTTCATCAAAAGGAATACCGCCTACTTCCTGCAAATGGGTGGCCGCTTTTTGGTAGCTGCTCTCATCGGCTCCTTCCAGGCACACGATGCGGGCCAACGCCGGAGTCAGTGAGCCCTCCAGGCCCAGTGCGTCATCAGCCGGGCAGCGTCCGCATTTTTTGCCTGCGTGGTGGTAATAGTCACGGGTGAGAGAAAAAGTGCCAAACATGCCTTGCACCTCGATGATGGCCCGCCCTTTGCGGCGCTCTCCAGGTTTCCCGCGGTATTCGGCGTCGATCCGGTCGGCAGCCTGCTGGAGCAGCGCGCCGATGATCTCGCTGGCTGGTTTGAAAATGGCCTTGCGCACAAGCTGCTCCAAGTCGGCCACAAGCGCTCCGGTAGGCTCGCATCCCTCGAAGGACATCATCAGGCTTTGGACTTCGGCTTCTCGGGCGAGGTTGAAGTCCGCTCCACCCGTTTTTTTTTAGCCTCCTCTGTCTGCCCCTGTTTTCGTAGAGTACGGCTTTGCTCAGTGAGGATGTCCTCGTATTGAGTGACCAACTCCTTAAACCGCTCATGAGCCGCAATGTGCTCCCCAAGAATCGGGACTTGGTCCCGAGGGACATACTCAGTGAGATTGCGTCCATCCACCCGGCGTTGAAGGTTGTAGTAGGGGCCGCCCGGGCCTTGGCGAATGATCGAAAGGTGTCCGCGCTCCATGCGCTGGATGGAAGAGATCTCCTCCATCAAGTTCTTCAGGTGTGGGTTTTTTGTCATGCCGACAGTGTATGCATACACATATACACCACCACAAAAAACCCCTAAAGCCCAAACTGCCGGAAGATTTTTGTCATGCACCCACCGCTGGCGAGACCGCTGGCAACCTGAGGAGAACAACCACCGCCATCGTCGGCACGGCATAAACCGCCTGTGGATTGACTCCGCCTCATTGTTGGCGCGGTACCCCACGCCGCCCATCGGCCCCGTCCTGGATCAGCCGGGGCGGGGTTTTTTGCGTTCGGGATGGCCACCACGTTGACGACGCCCGCTCGGGCATGGGACGCCAACGGAAGAGCACCGCCGATTCCACCGCCGCCATAGTGCGCAAGAAACCGAGTCGCCTGCCGTGGCTCATCATCCTGGCAGAGCGCGGACCTGATGGGGAATGGCAGACTGTCGGGGAGCCGCTGCCAAACGTGGACTTCGACGACCAGGGGTTGGCTTTCGAATTTGCTCAACGCAAGAACAAGCAGTGGAACGCCAAATTCGACTGGGCGGATGACCCCTCAATGGCATGGGTTGCCGTCCGCGCCGATGCGCTGGGACGATTGAGGACGAACAAGCCGAAGGGTACGGTGCCCGCGGAGAGGCTGCCAGTGGTGGCTGAGCCGGTGGTCAGGCTGGGGCCCGCGCGAGGGAAGCGGAAGCGGGACGAGGATGTCTATGGCGATGCCGACCAGGACGACGAGCACGACCAGGACGACGAGCACGACCAGGACGAGGCCGGGCAGCTGCTCATGTCGTTCGCGTGATTACAGCCGCCTTGGAATTCTGAAGGATGCGCGGCGATGGCTGGAACTCCTTAACCAGGCTTCAGATTCACTCCATACTCTTGAATAATCATCGCGATACTCTTCGGAACGGTCGCTTTGCCGTAATGCCAGAGAACAGCCTCTCTTTTCGCCCTTTCGCTCTTCCAAAGATGAGGGTCGTCGGTCACG
>JBJXFS010000099.1:0-2562 GCA_046155625.1 Verrucomicrobiales bacterium
GGCCCGTGTCCCCGGCGCCCGCCTCAGATCCCGTCAATAACCACACAAATTCTGGGGAAGAACCATTTTTACAGGTCCTGCCACCACCGCTCTGGTTGCCAATCAGTGGGCGCATATTGCCTTCACCGCCACGGCGGGCGGAGCTTATACCTACTACGTAAGAATGGCCTGAGTGCGGGAGGGGGCGCCATGGCTGCCAGTTTTGGATCCGAAACGAATACGAACCCGCTGTACATCGGAAGCCGGGCCGACTTGTTTACGACCTTCAACGGACTCATGGATGAGGTCGCGGTTTGGAACCGTGCCCTCACCGAAGCGGAAATTGCGCAAGTGGCGGCCGGGCCGGTGTTTGGCGGACCGATTATCGGACTCACTCCGCGCGAATTCTCCTCTACCGTGACCCAGGGCAGCTTGGTCGCCACCCTCACCGCCTCTGATGCCGGGAATCCGGGCGACACCTACACTTACGCTCTGGTCGCGGGCGACGGAGCTACTGACAATGGAAAGTTCCAAGTGGCTGGCGACCAGCTCCAGGCCGGGACCCACAATTTCTCCCTCGATCCTGGCGGAACGACCTATTCCGTGCGCATCCAAGCCACCGGCGCGCCTTCCGGTGAAACGGGAGAGGCTGCCTTCATTCTGACCGTGCGGGCGGACTCCGATGCGGATAGTTTGCCAGACGAATACGAACTTCTCTGGGCCACCGATCTCACCATTCTCTCTGGTCTCGGCGGTGCCGATGCCGACGACGACGGTCTCACCGACCTGGAGGAGTTCAACCTCGCAGGGCAGTACCCCACTCTCGATCCCACCGATGACGACAGCGACGACGACACGCTGAAAGATGGCGCCGAGCTGGCCGGTGCCGGTTCCCGTCCGCCCACCGATCCCACCAATGCCGATACCGACGGGGACACCCTCGGCGACGGGGTGGAGACCAATGCGGGCGTCTTTGTGAGCGCTGGCGACACCGGCACCAATCCCACCGCGGTGGATTCGGACGGCGACGGCTCGGACGATGCCGCGGAAGTGGTTTTCGGATCCGATCCCAACAATCCGAACGACTTTCCGCCGGTTCAGCTGGTCGGTCTGTGGCGGTTCGAGGGCAACGCGGACGACTCCTCCGGTCTTGGCAACGACGGCACCCTCATGGGCACTCCGGGACCGGCCTTCGCGACCGACGTTCCCGCTGCCCTCGCCGATGGCCAGTCGCTCAGTTTTACGACCGGGGTTAACCACGACGAACACGTCCTCGTGCCGCACGCACCCAGCCTCGACATCACCGGCGAGATTACCATCACCGCCTGGATCAAGCCGGAGAACAATCAGTGGGATGGAATTCTCGCCAAGGCACCCAGTGCCGGGAGCTCCGCCAATTTCCCGGGTAACTACGAACTGCGGACCAACAATGGAGGAGGGTCGCTGGAGTTCGGATTCGAGCTGGATCCTGGCCCGCCCGATCTCATTTTCCTCGGTCCATCCTCCGGGAGCGTCCCGCAAAATGAATGGTCGCACGTCGCCTTCACCGCCGAGGCTGGTGGAGAATATCACTACTATATCAATGGCGCGGAGGTCGGCAGCGGCTCCATGGATGCAGGCTTTGGATCGAGTACCAACACCAACCCGGTTTATATCGGGAATCGGGGAGACTTCACCACCATCGAGTTCCAAGGGCTCATGGACGACGTGGCCCTTTTCAATGGCGTGGTTGGGGAGGCGCAGATCCAGAAGATCATGGAGGGGGATTTCAGCGATTTCGGGGTCGGATCAGGCTCCCGCCTTCAACTGGATATCGAAATAGTCGGGGGCGACCTGGTCATCCGCTGGCCCAGCACCTTGGGCAATCTCTACAATCTGCGCAGCGAAACCGACCTCTCCGCCGGTGAGCCCAAAGACTGGCCCATCTTCGGGGGCAACATGGACATCCCGGCCACCCCGCCCACCAACACCCTCACCATTCCCCTGCCCGCCGATCCGACTCGCTTCTTCGTGATCGAAGAATTCCCCGCTCCCCCGGTCCCCCTATTCTCGGACGACTTCGAGAGCGGCCAGGGCGGCTGGACGGTGGGTTCGGATGGCGTAGCGGGCACCGCCTGGCAACTGGGAACGCCTTCCAATGTGGGCCCCCTCACCACCAACAGTGGAGTCAATTGCTTCGCTACCAACCTCGCCTCCAACTATGGAGACGATGCCAACGTCTGGCTGCGCTCCCCCGCCATCGACCTGACCGGGGTGGGAGCTGCCACCCTGAACTACGCCCAGTTCACCGACATTGAAATGAACTTTGATTCCGGCACGGTGTCGGTGCTCAACGCCGCCGACGACTCGCTCATCGAGGAGATTGAGGGCGGCGTTGACGGATTCACCTCCCAGTGGGATCCCGTGCGCCATAGGATTCCAGCCGCCGCCTTGGGCAAGGTCATCAAGATCGAGTTCCGCCTGCAGTCCGACAACTTCGGCCCCGGCGCCGGCTGGTACATCGACGACTTCCTTCTCACCACTCCGTGAGGGGCCTGGGCCAGCGTCATGTCCGCGGGAGGTGATTTCCCAGCCCGGAACCGG
>JBJXFS010000109.1:0-24424 GCA_046155625.1 Verrucomicrobiales bacterium
GGGACGACTGGGAGTGGCGGGCTAAGACCGCCATACTGACTCGAGCATTCGACTCAGACTGGTCGCTCGCTATGTCAAAACGTGTTCGTTTCCATGGCGGCCCCAGCCCGCCACTCCCAGTGAAACACTACCTTACAACCGTGCAAAAATCCGTCGTGCGACTGCCTTCGCATGGCGATTCCCGGGGAGAAAAAAGCCGCTGCCCGGGATAAAATTTTTGTCGGATTTGCTCCACGACGCGACGTTGGAAGATGATGATCTTCGGGCGCGAGGACTAGGACCATGCTCTGGCCCGACTCCGCCCAGCCGACAGAGATGTGCTGCTCTTGAGGTTCTTCGAGGGACTGAGTTTCCGCGAGGTGGCCCAGCGCTTGGCGAAGAACGATGCCGCCGTTCAGAAGTAGGCCGAGCTCGCTCTCCTGAAGTTGCGGGGCATGCTGCGTCCAGGGGCACTCGGGCCGGCGCCGTCCGCTCTGACCGTTGATTCGGCCGTCGCCACGCATCTCTCGACCTTCGGCACGGCCACCGCCATCTCGGCGCAAGTCTCGAGGGCGGCCATACTCGCTTCGACTTCGGTGTCGGGAAGCGCGCTTTTCACCAACGCTCTGATCACCATGTCCCAAACCAAACTCACTCTCGCCACTGCGGCCGCCATCGTCCTCCTCGCCGCGATCCCAATCGCCGGCGAAATCTCGAAGCGTTCCAAATTGCAGGCTCGGCATTCTGCCCGCGTCGACGTATCTGCGCCTAGCTCGTCGGCGGCGGGAGGAGGCACCTCGGACGACGGTCGGGCCTCGGACGATCCTACTCCCCCCGCACCTCCTCTCGTTCCGGGGGCGTCGGACTCCTCCTCTGCCGCAGCACGTCAACCTGCGGCACTGGCCGACGGGCGTGACCTGGCGATCCAATACGGCAGGCGGATGGGCGAGATCAAGCGAAAGGAGTACGAGTTCCGGCAATTCTAGGCCGCCGGGCCTCCGGCGGCGGACTCGCCGGAGTTAGCCGACTATGTCGCCGACATGGATGCCTTGGCGCGAACCTTCTCGAAGGCGATGGCTGAAATGGCGCAGAGCGCCGAAGCCGAAAGAACCGCATGCGTCGCCCGGCCCGAGGTAGACCATCAGAAAGAGGATGACTCGGACGACCCGTTCTCCCTGGCCGCGCTCCTGGGCACTTCCATCGGACTGGTGGACGAGGAGTGGCAGCCGCTTGTGGCCATCCTGGAACGGGCCAAGCAGCGACGCAGGGACGAGAGGCTGCGCAAGGGCGATCTCGATCCAGCCGACAGGACGCGATGGGACGAAGGAATGGAGCGCCTCGCCGGGGACGTGCTGGCGGAGATGGCCGCGACGCTGGGAGAGGAACAGGCACGCCACATCGTGGAGGTGGCGTGGCTCGAGGCCGAACGAACCGGCGTTCTAGGCCCCATTCCGGAGAATTCCGACGAAGCAGAGCCGCGTGCCGCTACCCGGAGGGAAATCGCCGCTGCTGCCAGCTTGCGGTTGCTTCCTCTCGTTCCAAATGGCCGGGAGGCACGGGCGACCAGAGTCCTCAGGGGCGATGGCGTCCTCAGAGATCCGCTCCGAACCGTAGCCGAAGACGGATTTGAGCCGTGGGGCGAGGGCGGACATCCCGGCACTCAGACACACCGGCCCGCGCCGGCAAACGCTCACGCCGGCTGAGAAGTCGCAGACCCGTGGCCGGCTCCCTGACGGATCCAGGAGACGCTCCGGCCCGGTAGAGAGGAGGCAATAATCCTTGCCGCCAGGCCCAGCGAGATGCTTCTTTGCCTGCGGAACCCGCACTCACTCCAGCCCATGAAAACAAGATTGCTGCCCGCTCTGGTTCTGCTCCTGGCCGGATCATCCGTGACTGCGAAAGACAAGAATCCGCCGGAAGTGGATTCGCCCGCGAAGGTAAAGCCCGGCAGCACCGGCCTTCTGAAAGCCGCCGGTAAAGGCATGCGCTACTTTCTGCGCGTGCCGCGAAGATACGATGCCAAAACCGGATCCCGGCTCATCGTGTTCCTGCACGGCTCGAACATGAACGGGTTGGATTATCTGCGCAGCTTTGAGGCCAAGAAGTGGTGTGAAGACGACATCCTGTGCTGCCCCAACGGAGAGACCGGAAATGATCCGTTCGGATCGAACAACTTCGGGTTCGCCAGCGGCCCGCTCGTGGCCGACGTGACAGAAGAAGTGCAAAAGGCGTTCAAAACATCGGTCACCTATGTCGGCGGTCATTCGCAGGGGGCCTTTCTCACATACAGCGTGATCCTGAATTATCCCGACCACTACCGCGGCGCATTTCCCGTGGCCGGCGACTGCTGGATGCAGAATGAGCCGAACCTTTGGGAGGACCGACCGGACGTCCTGAAGAAGCAGAAAGAAATCGCCATCGCAGTGATTCACGGCAAGGCGGACCCGGTCGTGCCGTTCTCGCAGGGCGAGCACGCCTACGACTGCTTTCGCGCGATGGGCTGGACAAAGCTGCGCCTGTTTGCGCCGGAAAAACTCGGCCATCAGTTCATGCTCTCACCTGTGGATGAAGCACTCGAGTGGCTCGACGCCATGAATGGACGCAATGAGCGGAAGACCTCCGCGCTGGCTGCCAAATGGGCGAAGGAGGGCGAATGGGGATGGGTGTGGCATGCCGCCGCAGCGGCAAAATCCGGCGGACCGACAATGCAAAAGGCCGCCGAGACTGCGGCGGCCAAAGCAGTTCCGGGCATCACCGCTGCGATGAAAGGCAAGCCCGCCGACTGGATTCCAAAGTGGATGGAGTTCTGGCGCACCCATGGCGAAACCACTTCGGCTAAACCGCTTGTGGCCGACTATCTCGCCAGGCGAGACGAGCAGCGCGTTGCCGCAGTTGGCTTGTTCAGTAGATCCCAGGCCCACTTCCGTTCGGGAATGAAAGCGGATGCCTACGAAGCGCTGGAGGAACTCCAGGAGAATGCGCCCTGCACTTATCAGGGATGTTTCGCCGTAAAATGGCTGGCGGAAAAGAAGTGACGCCGACGCCCCCGCCAGTCTCGTGCAAGGCGCATGGCAACCCTTGATGGCGTTGGTCACGCCATCGCCCTGCTCAAAGGACGGGGTTTGGCGCCAGCGCTTCGCCTCACTGACTCTGCCGCGTTGGAGTTAGGGGTGCTCATCTGCCTCAGCGAGAGCGATGCGTGCTTCTTGGGCAAAACGTAACAATGAGAAACCGAGAAAGAACGTGGCAAACACGAAGAGCCATGGGGCGCCGTAGGCGTGTTTGAACTTGAAAAATGCGCTCAAAAATAGTATGATCAAAAGTACTGTGGCGCAAAGGCCGCTATACAGAGCTGAGAGGATGCCACTGTTCAAGTAGCGAGCACGGCGCCTCAACCTCAAAACGTCCCCCTTGAGGGGGGCACGCTGGGGGTCGTCCTCGGCGATCTTGTTGAGAGTTTGGATTCGCTTCATGATGGCCGCCAGCCTCGAGGACATGAGTGAGATAAACGCCGCAATCGCACCGAGGAAAAACGTGGGGGCAATCGCTTGCGAAAAGATTTCCGATAACCGCTGTGCGTCAGGAACGAGTTGAATCATCTTGCGTTCATCTTGGATTGAAGTTCTAGAATTTCAATCGCCTCCGACCCTTATCGCTCGACTAATAGATGGAATTTGCTTTGATGGGCCGGCGCTGGGAAAGGGGTGCGGGTCACGGGAAGGGGGTGGGAAGGGGTCCGACGAGCCGGTCAAGGCAAGAACCATCGGCTTCCGCACCATCGGCGACGTCACCGTCACCGGCGCCGTGTCCCGCCACCGCCGCCACCAGGGACGACATCATTGCTGAAGTCGCCGCCGCCCGCCAAACCGAACGCGGCACCCGTGCCGTTCCGCGCCGTTGAAACCCCGGTTGAGCGGGGCGGGCGGCGACGCTACCATCACGGCATGAGAACGATGCCCTTGCTGCTTCTTCCGGTCTTTTCGGGCGCTCTCCGCGCAAGTGAGGGATTCACGTTCGATACGGCCCATTCCGGCGGCGCCCCGGTGCCTGCGGCGGCAGTGGTTTCCCTTCAACTGCCGGAGAATGCCGTGGTGGGAGAGACGGTGACCGGCAAGTTTGTCGTGACAAACGCCGGGGCGGAATCCTTTACCGTTTCCATCGGCGGCGACTATCGGGGCTCGCCGGTGCCGCGGCGGCTGAAAGTGCGCATCACCAATGCCGATTGGCAGGTGCTTCCGGAGTTGTCGGAGGGCTACATGGACATGGGGGGTATTGTGCAATCACCGGCGGTGGAGCCTGGAAAAAGTAAGGAGATCGAATTCGACCTGCAGGGCTACGCCGCTGTGCTGGAGCCTGGACCCTATACCGTGCAGGCGTCGCACGACTTGGGCTGGAAGGTGGACGCCGCCCGTCCACATCCGGTGGCGACGGCGACCATCACTTTCTCCCTCCCGGACGCCGCGCAGGCGGCGGCCCGCGTGCGTGAACTGCTCTCCGGAGACGCGAGGGAAAACTCATGGTCCCTCGTTTCTTTAAGGCATCCTGTCTTTCTCCTGCCGCTGACGGACGAGGCAAAGAAGGGCTCGGCCGCTGCGGTGAGCGGCATCTCCGGCATCGCCGCCGCGGAGGCCAATCAGGCGCTGCTGGAATTGCTGGCCGCTGACAAAAACGAAGTCGTTGAAGCGGCGGCGCGTGCTCTCGCCATGCGTGTGCCGTCCCTCAGCGATCCGACTCAGCCAGCGTTTCCTGGAATCTTCGACCGCAGCAACCGCGGGGCCTATTTCCAACACTGGCAGCCGGCGATGGATGTACCCTTGCTGGCCGGTGCCCGCCGTTTGCTCGAGCACGCGGACGAGGCCCTGATGGGGGCTGGCGCAGATCTCATCGCGGCTCGCGGAGGTGCGGACGAGGCACCGCTGGTGCTGGAGTCGCTCCAGCGGGCGCTGGAAATTTACCGCCAGCCGAGGTCCGGGCCGGGTGCCAACGTTCTGGATCCGCCCGGCGCTCAGCGCCAACTCATCGGCGCACTGGATGCCCTGCGCGCGCGTGGCTGGCGTGTGGACTTTCTGGGTGGCGGCACGGCGAAACTGATCGCGCAATTCCGGCAATTCGGAGACAATTCCATTCCACACGCAAGTGATGACGCTTATATCGAGAGGTCATTCACCTGGGTGGAAAACGGACCCGCGGTGTTGAAGGAAAATGCCCTGCGGGCGCTGCCTATGACCGCCGATTATGCGGTAAAGCCGCTGCGGTCCGCGCTCGACGACCAGGACTGGGGCGTGGTCCGCGCCGCCTGCGAAGCCGCGGGGCGCAGCGAGCGCAAGGAATTCATCCCCCAGCTTTGTCAGGTCGTGGAGTCCATCCATGAGACCTTTGTCCAGGCAGCCGCCCACGAGGCCGCAGTCGCGCTGGGCGCAAAGCTGCCACTCTGGGAGGCGTGGACCGAGGTGGTCACAGACCAGTCCTGCATGGTCAGGGCCCTTCAGCACCTTTGTATCGGTACGCTGGAGATACCCGGGGACGGCAGTATGGGCGGGAACAGCCATTCGACCCGTGAGGAACGGTTCGCGATCCGGGACGCATGGCGCGCGTTCCTGATGAAACACCGCGAGCGGCTCGATGAGGGAAAACGCGTGCCGCTCAACGATCCGTTCATCACGCCGGCCCTCACCGGCTCGGGTTTTGCCTCGCGCCCTGCGGGTCACGCCGTGACGTTTTCCCTCAGCGACGGCACGCAGTGGCCGAAGGCTGAGTGACGGTGATGACGACTCAGGGGACGGCGTGCGGCTCGCCGTCCAGCACTTCGCCGCGGAGGAGCAACGGAAAATGGAGTTCAATGCCGACAAGTCAGTGCGGCAAAAGGCGGCGGCCTCTCTGATAGAAATTGGCTTCCGGGGGCCGGCGCTGGGAATGGAGGCGTGGGTCACGGGAGGGAGGGTCTGGCGGGAGAAGTGGTCTGGCGGGAGAAGAGGGAACACTTTCAAGGGCCGGCGAGTTAATCGCACGTGACGCAAAAACTCAGGACTTTGGCGTGATCTTCCAATGACGGTCGATTTCTTATCCGATAATAACACATTCTTGAGAAATTAAATCTCTCACCGGTCGCTCGGTAGGCGATTCAAATCATCAATGGTCCGTCAAATTACTAAAATTACCATGAAAACACCCCGACTCCATCTTGCCATGCTCGCGCTCTTGCTCAGTGCGGCATCTTCAGCCAGTGGCGCCCTTGTGGGGCGCTGGACATTTGAAGACGGTTCGCTCGCCGACAGCACGGGTAACTTCGGCGACCTTATCCTCCGCGGAAACGCCTCCGTCACCAATGGCGCGCTCGACATTTCGGGCTCCGGAACAAACCCAACTGGCTGGGCCGGGACGCCCGGGGGTGGGGTCGCCATAAGCAACAAGACTCTTGTTTCATGGATCACGATGCAGGGACTCGAGGATGTGGCGCGGCATGGGGCGGCCATGTCTGTGGACTCGATCACAACCGATAAATTCGACGGCATCGTTTTTGGCGAGCGCAATGTCAATCGGTGGATGAATGGCAGCAGCAATTTCCACCGCTCGCCGGAAAATCAATTTGATCAAACGGGTGTTTCAGTCGAAACCGGCGTCGGGAGCCTCATTCAATTGGCCATCAGCTACGAGGACCTCGGAGGTGGCCAGGTCAGAATCACTGGCTATCGCAATGGTGACTTGATGGGACAGTACAATTCCGGGCTCTTCGCGAGTTGGGCGGCGGGTGACCAGGAGGTTCTCTTTGGACCTCGGCATACCTCCCCGGCGACCAATGGAGCGCTCGATGCACTCATTCATGAGGCCCACTTGTATGACACCCCGCTTTCGCAATCCGAGATCCAGGCACTGACCATGATTCCTGAACCGTCGACCTGGATACTCGGCATGGTGGCAGCTGGCTTCGTTCTCACTTGGCGGAGGCGGAGGTAACCGACGGGGCTTTGCGGAAATGGGACGTCTCTCGGCGTCTCCCGCCGACTGATCCATCTCCCAGAAGCGGAAAGCGGGGCATCGCTGGCAGCACGGTGGCGCCTCGTTGGTTTTTCTTCTGATGGAAATTTGTCTGATAGGCGAAGCCACTGGTGATCGATGAGGGCGATCAGCAGTGCGGCTGGACCGTCGATTCCGCCTCTTCTGGCGGTACTGGCCCGCCCACTGGTCACCTACGCCACCGGAAACCCGGTCCGCTTCATCGACTGCGCGGAACTCTCGGACCTCGTCGCTCGCACCCTGGTCCATGAACTCAAAAAGGGACATTGGAACCTCGAAAGTCACGAAACACACGAAAGTTCATTGGGTTAGGACAAGCGACCTCCTCATCCATCAGGTGGACGGTGGTAATTGGGCAACGCCTTGGTTTTTTCGTGTGTTTCGTGCTTTTCGTGGTTCCCATCCGGTTTTTTGGATGAACTGACCGCCACCCCGTTTTTCCAAACCCTCGTGAACGACGCGCCCATTGATGCTCTGGAAGCCATTCAAGGTCGGTGCCGCCGCCCGCAAAGCCAGACCACGACCGGAAGGATGAGGAGTGCGGTGGAGGGTTCCGGCACGGGACTGAGCGTCGCGGAGAGGTCATCGAGGAGCATTTCACCGTGAGACCAGAAATTCATCTCCACACCGCCGGGCGTGGGGGTGAAACCGGCGGGCGGGGCATAGGGGATCGTCAGGCTGAAGTACTGCCATTCCGGGAGGAGGGAAACCACGCCGGCCGGCATGTCATCGCTGTGATAATCGACCCCGGAAGCGCCGACGACGGTCAGACCGGCCCGGAACGCCGGAGTGCCGGCGGAGTCATTGTCGAACTGAAGATTGGAATTATACCAGCCGGACAGCGTGACGGCATCCCCTGGGCTCAAGCCTAGGAAGCCCCCAGCCTGGTCGTACAGAGAAAAAGAGGTTGGACTGTCATCGGAGAACCAAAGCACCAGGCTGCCGGAATGCGCCGAGCCAAGTCGGGTGCTCGCAGGATTAACAAGATGGCCGCCATGATAGCCCGGAGGGCCAGGATAATAAATATCCCCCGGATCCTGAGCGATGGGAATGGAATCGCCGTCGCCGTCGAGCGTGAGTCCGCCTTCTTCAAAGTCTGGGTTGGGGATGACAAGGCTGGTAGCGGCGTGGCTCGCAACAGTGAGTGCGAGGGCGGTGAATGGGCTGAGCAGATAGTCGTGCATATCGGATGGTGGAAATGATAATCGCGTCAGGGGGCCGCAGGAAGATTTCTTGTGAAGGTCCTTGGCCGGGTGGTGGCAGTGGCCTGATCAGCGAGTCAGACCCCGCTAATGCGGGGCCGTCCAATCCAGAGGAGGCGCTGTGTGCGCATCAACTCCGGTCCTCCTGCCGGTAGGGCGGATTCCAGGCCGTCTCGTCGGATGAGGCCGGCTCGAGTGGGTCGTTGGCAAAGAGTGTTTCCAGGGCGGCGACGCGTTCGCGGGCCAGGTTGAGATAGGCGGCGCGGTCGGTGTGGTGTGGGGCGAGTTCGCGGGCGCTGGTGGCGTCCCACCGGCGGAAGCGACGGGCGGAGCGTTCGGCGGTGTAGGCGGGCAGACCGAGCAGGCGGAGCGCCTGGGCGCCAGCGTCGATGGCGCTGCCGGCCATTTCGTGAAAGACGTGGTCGACGCCGTGGTTGAGCAGGGTGAGGCGGTGGTCCATGCCCTTGGCACGGACCAGCAACTGCAGGTTGGGAAAGTGTTTCTGGGAGGCGGCGACGAGGCGGTCGATGGCTTCCTCATCGTCGAGGGCGATGACGAGCAGGCGCGCATCGGCGGCGCCGGCGGCACGCAGCACATCGAGACGCGTGGCGTCGCCGTAATGGACTTCGAGGCCGAGGCGGCGGGTGAGTTCGACGTGTTCGGCATCGGCCTCGAGCACGACCGGCTGGAACCCCTGGGCGCGGAGGAGCCGGCCGACGAAGTTTCCGAACCGCCCGAAGCCGGCGAGGATGACGGGAGAGGCGTGGTCGACGGGATCAGCCGGGCGTGTGGCGGTATCGTTCGAGGGCGAGGATGTCCGGGCGCGGGCGAAGCCGCGTTGGTAGAGGAGAAGGGCGAGGGGAGTGAGGGCCATGGAGAGGGCGACGACGGTGTTGAGTTCGCCGGCGAGCCTGGGGGGCAGGATGCCCATGCCGAGCGTCTGGCTGAACAGGACGAAGGCGAACTCCCCTCCCTGGAACATGGCGAGCGTGTAGAGGGCGGTGGGGCCGGCTCCGAAGCGGAAGAGCCTCCCGAGCGCGACGAGCACCCCTGCCTTGATCGCGATGAACCCGACGAGCAGGGCGGCGAGGCGTCCTGGATCGTCCGCCACCAGCCCCAGGTTCATCGAGGCCCCCACGCTGATGAAGAAGAGCCCGAGCAGCAGTCCCTTGAAGGGTTCGAGGTCGCTTTCCAGTTCGTGGCGGTACGGGCTGCCGGCCAGCACCACGCCGCCCAGAAACGCACCCAGCGCGGGCGACAGACCGACCATGCTCATGAGGCCGCCAATGGCCAGCACCAGCAGAAGCGCGGTGGCGGTGAAGATTTCGCGCAGGCCGGAGCGGGCAATCCAGCCGAAAAGCGCCGGCAGCAGCCAGCGGCCAGCCAGCACTACGCCGGCGACCGCCGCCGGCACGGCCAGACCGCGGATCCAGGCCGGGGCGTGGGCGAGCGGGCCGGTCGCGGCATGCCCATCGCTCGCCACGTTCACGGCGAGCAGCGGCAGCACGGCGAGCATGGGGATGACCGCGATGTCCTGGAAAAGCAGGGTGGCAAACGCGTGGCGGCCTCCGCTGGTCGTGTGCAGGGCTTTTTCCCTGAGGCTTTGCAGCACGATCGCGGTGGAACTGAGCGACAGGATGAACCCCGCGACCATGGCCTCCTTCAGGCCGAATCCGGCAAGCCACCCGCCGCCGCCGAGAGCCAGTCCGGTCACCAGGACCTGCAGGCCGCCAAGACCAAAGAGCGCGCCGCGCATGCGCCACAAGGCGGGCAGGTGAAGTTCCAGGCCGATGAGAAAGAGCATGACCACCACGCCGGACTCCGCGATGTGCATGACGCTTTCGTGCTGGTCGCCGCGGCCGACCCAGCCGAGCACGTGCGGGCCGATGACGACCCCGGCGACCAGATAACCCAGCACCGATCCCAGCCCGAGACGGCGCGCGATGGGCACCGAGACGACAGCCGCAGCCAGGTAGACAAGGGCTGATTGAAAGAATCCTGGATCGTTCATGACATGGAGGCGGTTTGGGCCCGGATCAGCGAGGCCAAGTCTTTGTTCAGCCATGGGTGCGCCACTCCGGCAGCGAGGTCCAGAGTGCCATCCCGCAGCGCCGTGAGGGCGGCGGTGAACTCCCGCGCGTACGGGGCAATTCCGGCCCTCGTCTGCAGCGCGCCGACGCCATGCACCACAAACGGCGCCAGATACGTCAGGCCGCACAGGCACGCCGATTGCTCGAAGGGAAGCAGAAAGTCGCGCACCGTGTGCCCGTGGCGGCCGGCCTGGCAGTACACCTCGACGGACCCGCCGCAGGTGACCGCCTGGAGCAGGACTTTGCCACGCAGCGCGTGGCCGCCTTCGCCATAGGCCCAGCCGTGCTGCAGCACGAGGTCGAGCCACTCCTTCACCAGGGCGGGTGCCGAGTACCAGTAGAACGGATGCAGCAGCACGATCACGTCATGCGCCTCCAGCAGCCGCTGCTCGGCGGGCACATCGATCATGAAATCAGGGTACAGCTCGTACAGCTCGCGCACAGTCACGCCATCGACCTGCCGGGCCGCCTCGAGCAAATGACGGTTGGCGTGCGATTTGCGCGGGGCGGGATGGGCGTGGAGCAGCAGGATCTTGGGCATGCGGGGAAAACTGGAGAGAGTATTCAGGGAGGATCATGGAAACGGTCGCCCAGCAGCCCTGGCCGTTACAAACGGCGCGGTGTTCGTGGGGGGCCACCTGTTACCATCGGTCTTCGTCGTCCGGAGGGCGCTCACGGTCGCTTGGCGTGGAGATTTACATGCAGGTGGATGTGGTCGTTGACCACATACGAATCACTCCGGATTCCGTACACAATGACCGGTGTGGTCGGATCAGGGGCCAGCTCAGACATCCGCGAAATGAAGGCCATTTCGTAGACGCAGACGTTGAGGAGTATTGCACCGGGTTCGACGGCCGACATGATTTCCTGGGCGATGAGAATTGCCACGGCGGATGGGATGATTTGGCAACAAGAGGGGGAGAACGGATCGTACGAGTATTCTGTCACCCTGGCCCGCATCGAAGCAAGCGGCGTGCCCATCAATCATTCTGGCGGCCCGCGGACCCGTGGCCGCGTCGCCCGCCCCATTCCGGGAGCCTATTGAGCGCCGGCCGAGCCGGGTTTCCCACACTGGCACCGTGTCCTTGTGGGCATGGTCTTGTGATCACGAGGGGGCGTTGCCCCGCAATCCCCGCCATGGCTGGCGCGCCAGCCAGGCCAACAACAAGGCTCCGGCCCCGGCCGTGGTGCTGGTCAGCGCTAGCACAAGGGCCGAGGGTTCGAAGAATCGCCGCGCATAAATGGCCAGCAAGCCGGCGGCCGCCCAGGGAGCGATCCGGCTGAAGGCGCCGCGCGGCCACAAGGCTGCCGCAGCCAAGAGGACCACGGCCGAGGCCACGAAGACCAGCGTGAAAAACAAGGCGACGATCACCTGGGCACGCCCGAGCTCCGAGCCCCAGGCGGCGAAGGGCAGCCACGCCAGGCACAACAGCGCCAGCACGCCCGCCACGGCCCGCGCCCGGCGCGCCGGAGCGTCCGGCGCTTCCTCCCCGCTGGGCGGCCGGACCCAGGGCAGCACTAGCAGCGTCAGCAGGCCCACGCTGGCGTCGATGTACAAGGTTTTGGGGTAGCCTAAGGATTCCGCCGAGAGACCCTGCCAGGTGGCGCTGTAGGCGATCGCCAGGTTCATCATCGCCATGTAGGCGGTGAACTGGGTGCCGGCCACCTTCGGATTGGTCACATCCATCATGATGGCTGAGCGCGTGCCGTACATCAGCCCCAAGAAAAAGCTGTAGCTCATGCTCGCCATCCACAGCGCCGAGGTCAGCAGCGGTTTGAGCGCGCCCGGCCCGGCGCTGCCCGGCGCCATGGGCATGATGTAGCCGTGCTGCTGCAATCGCCACCCCAACCAGGCCCCCGGCAGGCTCATCAATGCCAAATACACAATCAGAGTGCGCTGGCGCCCGAGACGATCGGAAACCCAGCCCCCCAGCACCATGCCGATCGCGGAAATGATGTTGGACCATAGCTCCAGGCTGCCGGCCTCGCTGCTACTGAGGCCGAATTCGGCGCTCAGATTTGAACGCAATGACAGGCCGAGCGCCATCGCGCCGGCGGGCAGCAGCGCAAATCCCACCCCGGCCAACGCCCCGCGCGTGGCCAGAAAAGAGCGGAAGGAATCCACCGAGAACTCGCGCATCTCATGGCCCACGCGGTGCCAGCCGCTGCGACCGTTGGCCGGCGTGGCGGGTTGCTGCGGCTCTCGCATTGGAACCACGATGAACAGCGTGACGGCGAGGATGGCCAACGCCACCACGAAGAAAGTCGGCTGAAAGCCGGTGTGGGGCATCAGTTTCAGCACCCCGGCGCCGCCGAGTGCGTTCCCGATGGCGGCCCCCGCAAACATGAGGCCGTTGCCCAGTCCGCGTTCGTCCTCGCGCAGGCTGTTGCAGGCCAGCGCGTCGATGGCCACGTCCTGCATGGCCGCAAAGGTGTTGTGGACCAGCAAGATGCCAGTGAATAAGCCCAGGCCGCCGGGCAGGTCGACCGTCACCAGCAACGCCAGGGTGGCCGCCATGACGAGCTGGCAGCCGATGATCCACGCGCGCCGGTGCCCCCAGCGCTGCGAGCGGAACACATCGACCAGCGGCCCGAAAGCCCATTTGAAGGCCCATGGCAGATAAAACGAACCGACGAAGGCGCCAATCTCGGCCGGGCCGACACCCATCTTGCGCAATTGGAAGGCTACTGCGGTGGCGGCGAATCCCAGTGGAATGCCCTCGGTGATGTACAGCGCGAAAAAGGCCGCCAGTCGGCCCCGGCGGGTGGCAAGCAAATTGGGAAACATGAAGCACGGTCTCTGATCTGATGTGAAGCGGCCTTGAGGACTTGGCTCGGCGAACGGATTTGCGGGCTGTTCGGGGGCTGTTCGGGGCGCGGGAGGCGTCTGGTTGGGATTTTGAGCAGTGGAAGAGTCTGGGTCCAGTCTCATTTGAGACCGACGACCAGGGAGTCCAGTCCGACGAGGTACTCAACCCGGTATTCGTTGAAGCCCGCTTCCTTCTGATAGCAGGAATTTATTTCCGGGGGCCGGCGCTGGGAATGGAGGCGTGGGTCACGGGAGGGGGTGGGAAGGGGACCGGCCCTCTCAGTGCTTGAATCGAACTATCTTGGCGGCAAGGGGCGGTGCGCCAGGTTCGGCCGCGGCCCGAAGTCCGGAACCTGCGGCTTCGTGCGTTCGATCTCTGCCAGCGCCACCTCGACTGCCTTCGCCAACTGCGCATCGCGTCCTGCGGCGGCGTCCTGCGGTGTGTTCTCGATGTCGATGTCGGGATCGGTGCCGTAGTTCTCCACCGCGAAGCCGACGTCTTCGAACCAGAACGAGAACTCGGGCTGCGTGGTCTCGGAGCCGTCGGCCAGTTTGTGGCGCGGCCAGATGCCGATCACGCCGCCCCAGGTGCGCTTGCCGATCAGAGGCCCGAGATTCATCAGCTTGAAGCAGTGCGAGAAGATGTCGCCGTCGCTGCCCGCGTGTTCATTGGTCAGCGCCACGCAGGGACCAAGGCGCGACTCGGACGGATACGGCGACGGCGGGTTGTGGCGCGACAGGTCGTAGCCGACGCGGCGGCGGCTGAGTTTTTCCAGGAGCAGTTGCGACACGTGCCCGCCGCGGTTGTAGCGAAGGTCGACCACCAGTGCCGGCCGGTCGCATTCGCCGATGAAATAGCGGTGAAACTCCGCGAAACCCGCGGCCTGCATATCGGGCAGGTGCAGATAGCCGACACGCCCACCGCTGGCCTGGTGAACCCAGGCGCGGTTGTGTTCGACCCATTCGCGATAACGCGCCGGCACTTCATCGGCGAGTGTGTTGACCAGCACCGTGCGCGAGCCGGCACCGGACGCCAGCGTGAGTTCGACCTTCTGCCCGGCGCGGTTGACTAGCAGCGCCTGTGGCGGCGTCTCGCGCGACACCGGAACGCTGTTGACGGCGGTGATGCTTTCGCCAACACACGCCGATACGCCGATTGCGTTCAGCGGCGAGTCCGCGGTGGCATCCCAGGCGTCGCCCCTGACGAGGCGCCGGATCTCATAGCCGTTCGGGGTCAACACCAGATCGGCGGCCAGATGGCCGAGCGTCAGCGCCGGCGGCCGGCGATGGTCGCCGCCGGTTTCGTACGCATGCGAGGTGCCCAGTTCGCCGTGCAGTTCCCAGATCAGGTCCGACAGCTCGCTGCGTGTCGACACCCGTTCGACCAGCGGTGCGTAACGCGCGTACATCGCGTTCCAGTCCACGCCCGACAGGTCGGCGACCCAGAACTGGTCACGCTGCAGGCGCCACACCTCGCGGAACATCTGTTTCCACTCAGCGCGCGGATCGACGTCGACGCGTACGCGCGATAGATCCAGCCAGCCGTCCTTCCGTGTGGTCTCGCTTCCGGTAGACTCGACCTTCTGGCTGCCGTCAAGCGCACGCAGTTTGTTACCTTCGCGCACCAGCACCGTGGTGGCATCGCGCGCGACGCTGAAACCGTCGGCGCGCTCGACCCAGGTTTCGGTCTTCCCGGTGGCGAAGTCGAAACTCTCGATGCATGCCGGCGTTTCTTTGTGGCCCCCGCGGCCGTGTGCGCCGGGAATCGGGAACACGCTCCACAGCACGCGCGCGTGCTCGCCTTTGCCTATGCCGGCGATCTGGCCGTACCGGCCTTCAGGCACAGGAAACGCGGCCACGCGCGCGGCGATGCCGTCGAGGTCGATGCGTAGCGCGGGCACGGGCGCGGACGCCTTCTTGTCATCGCCGCTGGGCCGGGCGAATCCCTTCGGCGCCGTCTCGAACGGCGGCTTGCCGTCCGCCTGCAATGCGATCAGGTAGGGCCGCGCCGCGCGCGGGAACGACAGGTCGAAGTTGGTGTTGTCGTACACCGGGTCGAAAGTACGCACGGAGACGAAGTACAGGTACTTGCCTTCCGGGTCGAACGCGGGCGCGCTGTCGCGGAAGTCGGCTTGCGTGACCCGTTGGATCGCCCGCGTCTCTGCGTTCGCCAGCTTGATGGCGCAGCGGCGGATATCGGGCCAGTAAGGATACGCCAGCCAGGCGCCGTCGGGCGACCAGGCCAACTCTTCGACGCGGTTGCCAGGGCTGCGATCCAATGTGAACGCGGCGCCGCTTGCGACATCGCCGATCAACACCTCATGGCGATGGTTGGCGATGGCCAGGCGCGTGCCCGCCGGCGCGGCGGCCAGCGCCACCACGCGGCCGATGTCCCAGTCCAGCGTGCGGCTACCCCGCTCGTCAAACACGATCACGCGTTCTTCGCCGGAGGTATCGCTGGTGGCGACCACAGTCGTGCCGTCCGCCATCCAGCTCGCGTGGCGCACGCGGCCGGCTTCGCCTGCACCCAGCTGGCGGACCGCGCCTTCCCACAAGGCCATCGTTGCTAGCTTGCCGCGAACGTCCAGAGCGACGCTGTGTCCCTCGGGATGAAGACTGGCGCTGTGCAGGAAGTCCGGCGCCACCACGAACCGGCGTGCGGCCTGCGTGCGATGTGCGGGCACGTCGATGGCGAGTTCCCGCGTCGCGCCTGCAGCGACGTCGAACAGCCACAGTGTCGCCCCGCAGGCGTACACGATGCTCTTGCCATCGGTCGACGCGCTGCGGGCATAGAAGTCTTCGTGATCGGTATGGCGGCGTACATCGGCGCCGTCGGGCCGGCACGAGTACAGGTTGCCCACGCCCTCGCTGTCGGAGAGGAAGTAGATGCGCTGGCCGACCCACATCGGGCAAGTGAGGTTCCCCTTCAGCTCGCTCATCCGGCGAAACTCGCCGCTGCCCTCGGCGTCGATCCACAGGTGGCCGGCAGTACCGCCGCGGTAGCGCTTCCAGCGCGCCGGCTCAACGGTGTTGCGGCCGATGAGCTTTGCACTAGTGCCCGTCGAGGAAACCGGCCCGAAACTCAAGTGGTTGACTTGGCCGAGCGGCAGCAGCTGGGGCAGGCCGCCGTCCACGTCCAGCGTGAACGCGCGATAGTTGCGGACGAACGGCTGCCCCTGGGTGGTGACGAACAGGATCTTTCCGTCGGGCGTGAAGCCGCGTACTTGCACGTCGGGCCCCGACCAGGTCATGCGCCGCGCCGGCCCGCCGCCGGCCGGCATCAGGTACACTTCGGGGTGTGTCTCGTCGCGGCTGACGTAGGCCAGCCGCTTGCCGTCGGCCGACAGCGCGGGCGTTGAAGGCTCGCCCAGTCCGGCGGTCAGGCGGCGCGCCGCCCCTCCGGCTGTGCCGACACTCCACAAATCGTCGTCGCAGACAAAGACGATGGTCCCGCCGCAAATCGCGGGTTGGCGCAGGTAACCAAGGCTTGGCATGAGATCGGTGCGACTGGAATTTCCGAGGAGCTCACTGTGCTCTGGCCCGCACCCGGCGCGCAAGCGGAAGAAATACGTGTCGGCGCGTTGAGCTGTCGCCGAAAACGCGCTCGGTTTTCCTGCGCTCCGCCACGGCTTCTGTGGTAAAGGGCGGAGGTGTGGTAAGCGGGACAATTCACTCCCCTGTGGGCGCCGGGGTAGGGCGCACCTGATTCCCGCAGTTCCGTATCACGCCGGCACCTGCTGCGTGATGCAATGCACCCCGCCGCCGCCTTTCGCGAGAATGTTACCGCGCACAGGGATGATTTCTCGGTCTTCGAAGACTTCCGCCAGAATGCCGAGCGGTTCGTCGTCCTGCCGCTTTTTGCCGCTCACGGGGACAATGACCGCGCCGTTGCAGACGTAGAAATTCATGTACCCGACAAGCAGGTATCAAATCCAGCACGGCGCAGGTTCCCTGAAATCAGACTGTGGACCACGCCGGAAATCCTGAAGCACTGGGTGGACGCGCAAGGAGTGGACACCGCCTCGCTGCGTGTCGCCATCATACTCATTGAAAGCCGCGCCCGCTACTTTCCACCGAGGTCGCATCCACTGGCCAAGTGGTGGAGCGAGATGAAAATTTCTCGACCTTGAGCCTCGGGCACATGCTGTCAGCTCTGTGGATTGGAGATCCCTATTCCACCACCTGGAAGAACCGGCGCTGCTGGCCGATTATGGATTGGGAGAACGTGCGGGATTGGCCGGTGAGCGTGAACGATGCCGCATTCGTCCAAGAGCCTGCGTTCAAGTCCCGCGAGCCGTCATTTCGTAAGATAAAATCGGGAAGCCTGTCCGACGGCCGCCGTGTCCACATACCGGTAGGTGCCTTCGGATATCCTGCTGGCCACGCCGATCTGCGACCATGTCTCGAGCGTCGAAGAAGCCCACACGGTGACGCGGTCGTTCGGCGCTCCTCGGATGGCGAGTTGCACCGATCCGGTCGAAAGCCGCGTGAGCGAAAGGATGGAGGGTGCCGGCGTGCGGCGGATATAAATCCCGTCCCATTCGGCCGCGGCAATGTGCAGGCGCCCGTCGGCGGAGGAAGCCACTCCCTTCCACACTCTCGCGGGGGCGTCAGTGGTCGTCCAGGCGGTGCCGCCATTGTTCGAGACATAGATCTGACCGCGCTGGCCGTTGTTCACGGCAGTCGCTGCGACCAACCGCTGGCCATCGGCCGAGCTGGCGATGGCGGAGTAATTGTCGGGTGTGGCGGAACGCTTGTTCCAGGTCTGGCCGCCATCGGTCGAGGTGTATACGGGACCGTCCGGGTAGGCATTGCTTATCGCGGTGAGACGGAGTCCGTCCGCGGAGCTGGCTACCGACATCCACGACGACGGCGGCAGCGAGGTGGGCACCCAGGTGATGCCGCCATCGGTTGAGGTGTATGCCGGGCCATCGGGAAAACTATTGCTCACCACGACGAGGCGGAGTCCGTCGGCGGAACTGGCGACCGACGTCCATCCGGATGGCAAGATTGCTGCCTTGGTCCAGGTTTCTCCAAAGTCTTGGGAGGTGTGAATCGGGCCATCGGGATAGCTGTAGCTCACGACCACCAGCCGCCGTCCGTCGGCGGACGACGCGATCGACGTCCACGACGACTCGGGGAGATTGGCCGTCGTCCAGGTAACTCCCGCGTCCGACGAGAGGTAGACTGGCCCATTCGGTTCGCCGTTGGCGGCGATGGCGATGCGGTTTCCGTCGGCGGACCAGGCGACGCTGGTCCACCGACCCGGAGGCGCGCTGGTCGGGGACCAAGTGGCTCCGGAGTCTGCGGAAATGTACACGGCACCGGCTGAATTGTCTTGGGCGAGAGCGACAAGTTTGGTGCCATCGGCGGAAACGGCAACCGACGACCACGCCAGCGCGGGCAGATCGGTCTTGATCCACGATTGGGCAGGCGTGCTGATGGCGGTAGAGAGCAGGATCAAAGCGAGCGCTCCGATCCTTGAATTGTCCGTGCCATTCCGAAATCGATGGGGTGGGAAGGCGTTGGCTTTGGGGGCGTGGTACAGAAAGGTCGATACAAGTGTCGTGTGTCGTGGATTCATGGCGGGTAGGTTGGTGGGCGAGTAGGTGGGTGGGTTGGTGCCAAGCGGTGGCAGGAAGCAGAGGGTGGCAGTTAATGGAGTGGAGCGGTTATCGGGGGGGAGGCGGGGCCGTTGCGGCGGCTTGGCGCGCCTCTTCCAGCAGTGCGGCTGCCCGCTCCTTCTGACCCAGGGCATCGAGCGTGCTGGCCAGGGCGGCCAGGGCATTGAGGATGCCCGGGTGGCCGGCCGGTAGATGGACTCGACGGGTGGCCAGAACGGTTTCGCGAAGCGGGAGCGCTTCAGGGTGGCGGCCGGCCAGGGCGTACGACTGGGCGAGATCCTCTGAAGCGAGCAGCGTGTCCGGATGATCGGCGGGATACCGGGCGTGTCGGAGTCGCAGCGTCTTTTCCTGAAGCGCCAGCGCTTTTTCGTGCTGGCCGGCCGCGGCATACGAGTACGCCAGCAGATTGGCCGTTTTGAGCGTGGGGAGGGCGGCTTCGCCGAGCGCCTCGCCGCTGAGCGTCAGCAACTCCTCACGCTTCTGCAGCGCCTCGTCCTGGCGGCCGACGCCGGCGAGGGCAATAGCCAGGTTGTCCATGGAGCGCAGGGTGTACTGGTGCGTGCGTCCGAGCGATGCTTGGCATCCCGCAAGCACTTCCTCGCTGAGCTTCAGGGCTTCTTCGAAGCGGTTGGCGGCCCCATACGATCCAATGAGATCGGCTTTGGCGCCGAGTGTGTCCGAGTGCAGCGGGCTGAGGCGTTGCTCGCGGTGCCGGACGACCTGCTCGCGAAGGTCGAGCGCTTCCGCGACGCGGCCGGCGTCGTGCCATGAGGTCGCCAGTGATTGCATGGCGCGGAGCGTGTCCAGATCGTCCGCGCCAAGGTGTTCGCGACTCAAGTTATAGACGCTCTCGCGGAGTGTGGCGGCTTGACTCCGGCGGCCGCTATTGAACAACGAAACCCCAAGATTGTTCAGGGCGAGCAGGGTGTCGCGGTGGGTCGGGCCGAGGACTCGCTCGCGTCGTGTCCACACGTTTTCGCGTATGGTCCGGGCCTCGGCTTCTCGTCCCGCTGCCTCGTACATGTTGGCGAGGTTGGACCGTGCGGTGAGCGTCTCGGGATGATCTTGCCCCAGCACAACGACCAGGCGATCGACCACCTGCTCGTTCAATGCAATCGCGTCCGGTATGCGCCCCGAATCGAAGTACGCCCGTGCCAAGTCGAGCATGACACTCAAGGTGTCAGGATGGTCGGAGCCCCGGCGGTCGAGGTACGCGTCCCTCGCCTTTTCGAGCGACGGTTCGGCGTCAGCCGGCAGTCCGAGCGCCAAGGCGGTCGCCCCCAGAGTGCGGAGCAGTCGTGCCCGTCGCTCGGGGTGGTGTGCGAGGTCGGATTCGACCTGTTTCGCGGCGCGCTCCAATGTCTCGGCCACCGTGATGGTACGTCCGTCGCGGGCCGGGTCGGGGCTGCGGAAAACTTCAACCAGGAACGCCGTGACCGCCTCGGCCTCGGCGCGGCCTTCGAGAGCGGCGTGTTGGGCGCGCCTCGCTTCGACCGCCTGCCAGATACTCACGGCAGTGGCCGTGACCAGCACCGCTGAAAAAACGCCCGCCGTCGTCAACGCCACCCGGTGCCGGCGGACGAATTTCCCCAGTCGGTAGCCCGCACTCGGCGGGGCCGCGAGCACGGCTTCCCCATCCAAATGCCGCCGCAGGTCGGTCGCCAATCCGCTCGCCGATTCGTACCGGCGCGAGCGATCCTTCTCCAGCGCCTTCATCACGATCCAGTCGAGATCGCCACGCAGGAAATTTCCGAGGCGGTGGGGCTCGACTTGGCGGGCGCGAGCCACCGTCTGGCGCTCGTCGTGGCCTAAGCTGCTGAGTCGAGTCGAAGGTTTGGGTGGATCGGTCTCGCGAATGATGCGCCGGATTTCCTCCAGGCCGGCCCGGATCAGCGTCTGATTCTCGAACGGGGTCCTCCCGGTCAGAATTTCGTACAGCAGCACGCCCAGGCTGTAGATGTCGCTGCGGGTATCGATGTCCAGGGCGGTGAGGTCTGCCTGTTCCGGGCTCATGTAGGCCGGTGTGCCGATGAATTCGCGAAAGTGGGTAAAGGGAGTTTTTTCGGTCAAGCGGCGCTCGGTGGCCTTGGCGACGCCGAAATCGATGACTTTTGGGACGGGGCGGTCGCCGTCGAGGGTGACGAGGATATTGGACGGTTTGAGGTCGCGGTGAATGATGCCTTTTTGGTGGGCGTGTTGGATCGCCTGGCAGACGCCGATGAACAATTCAAGTCTCGCCGCTGTCGAAAGCTGGCGTTCGTCGCAGAACTGGGTGATGGGCAGTCCCTGGACATACTCCATCACGAAATACGGCCGTCCGGCCTCGGTGGTGCCGCCGTCGAATACGGTGGCGATGGCCGGGTGGTCAAGTGTTGCCAAGGCTTGCCGCTCGGCCTCGAATCGCGCAACCACTTCGCGGGTGTCCATGCCGAGCTTGATGATTTTTAACGCTACTTTCCGCTCCATCGGCTCGCGTTGCTCGGCAAGGTAGACCGACCCCATGCCGCCTTCACCAATCAGCTCGAGCAGCCGATAGCGTCCGATGACGGTTCCCACCCCTTCGCCGGCTTCGTCTCGCTTCGATTGAGGCCCCGCGATGGTCCCGAAATACGACTCGGCCGCTTCCGCATCCGCCAACATCGCTTCGAGACGCGCCCGCCGCTCCGGGTCGTGTCCACACGCGCTTTCAAGATAGGCCGCACGCTTCTCCGGGTCCGCCATCTCACGGGCCTGCAAAAAAACGGTGTCAAAGTCGGGTGCCACTAAAGATACGTGCGTAATTCCCGCCGTTTCATCGGTCATATATTTTCCCCGCCGGCTGAAGATTCGCGATCCAGACGGCTTCGGGCTTTGATTTCCTGATACAAAACGGCCTTGGCCAGGATCCACTGCCGTTGAATGGTTTTTTCGCTGACCTCGAGCAGGGCCGCCACTTCCTTTTGACTGAGTCCAACGAAGAACAGGAGCTTCACGATTTGGGCCTGCCGTGGATCCTGGGCGGACAGGGCTTCAAGAGCCTCGTCGACCTCTAGAATCTTCGTGTCTTCCGCAGCAGCGACCTCGCCCGCTTCCTCAAGAGAAACCGGGACCTGCCTGCCCCCCCCCCTCGCTTCCGGGCGAGGCGGCGCCGCGCTTGCTCCACTAAAATCCGGCGCATGGCCTCGCCTGCCGCGGCGAAAAAATGAGCGCGCCCGTTCCAGCCGGCTGAGCCGCCGTCGTGCTGGGCCAGCCGCAGCCAGGCTTCGTGAACGAGAGCCGTCGCCTGCAACGTGACTCGGCGTGACTCCCCAGCCATTTTTTCCGCAGCCATGCGCCTCAATTCCTGATACACCACCGTCCACAATCGCTCTTCCGCCCCAGTTTCGCCGGCCGCCACCTGCTGAAGGATGAGAGTCACTTCTGCCATGGTATCGTGTCCCTAGGAGCTTCTAATATGGTTTCTCCTAGTATGGCAATCAAAGATTTATGGGAAAGCGCCGTCCCAGTGGGAAATTTATTCACTGCGGACCGTGACCGACGCCGGAACGGTGCCATCCACCAGTAAAGCCGCGCATGAAATCGATCCGACTGCCCATTGGACTTTTGGTCCTTCTCGCTGCTCCAACGAGTTTTTGCCACGGTGATGAGCGGCCCAGGTGGGCAACGCGTGCCGGCGGGCCAGCCGAACTTAATCCTAAAAACCCGGATGGGGACCACGAAAAGCACGAAACACACGAAAAACCAAGGCGTTGCCAAATGATCACCTTCTCCACCTGATGGATGAGAAGCTCGCTTGTCCTCACCCAATGAATTTTCGTGTGTTTCGTGTCTTTCGTGGTTTCAATGTCCCTTCTTGGGTTAATCAGCGCTGACGATGACACCGATTCGTTGACCGGCTTTGCCGATGGCGGCGCCAAGGCGGCCCGGGTGTATGTGGCTGCCCTGCAACCTGCGTCCGCATTTTGACCAAGGCGCGCATTCGATTGAAATCTTTATCGATGAGCAATCCAAGGGGTCGCTTGACCCCCATGTGGGCCACGGATTGGTGTTGGGGTTGACCGGCCCGGACACCGCGATTTCGCACGTGAGTGGCCAGGGGAAGTATGTTTTTGGAGGAGGTCATGGCGATGGACATGGCGTCGCGTGAGCCCACTCCCAGCGATTCGGAACCCAAAATCGCCCAATGACAAAGGAGGAGAATGTTTACGGTCAGCAAAGCTTAAAATTCAAGGAACCTTTGTCTATTCGCTCCCGGAGTTCGTGGGGCGCGCCGCTGCGCGTCTCTGAGATGAATTTGCTTACGGGGGCCGGCGTTGGGAAGGGGTGCGCGTGTCGGGGAGGAGGGGGGGGACTCTTGCTTTATCCGAAGCCATAGATTTGATCTTGGGGTGTTGTGAAAGTTATTGACCAATCGGCGATTGTTGACATTTCCATCGACATGTTTTTTCAATTGAATTTTTTTCCGCCTCGGTCATTTCTGCGCTTTCCACAGGCGTTTATGAATCTGTTTTGGATAGAATTTTATCCATTGCTTTGATTTGCTGTGGGCCAATGCCACAACAGCCTCCAATAATATCAGCGCCCAGATCCATCCATTCTTTCGCCATTAATTCACAGGATGCCAACTCCGAAAGCCCTGACCAGGTTTTGCTTTCCGCGTGGTAGACGGCTCCTGAATTAGGATATACAATTATCTTTTTCTTCCCTGATTGCGTTTTGATTGATCGGATCAAATCAGAGATGAGTTCCGGAGAAGTGCAGTTGACACCCATGGCAAAGACTGTCGGGTGACGAGCAAAGAGGGCAGCACATTTTTCAATAGGCGTTCCATCACTGATATGGTTGCCATCCTTGCAGGAAAATGATACCCAGGCAGGCTTGTTTATGCTTTTTAACATTTCTGATAGCACCCTTGCTTCCCGAAAACTGGGAATCGTTTCGCAGGCAAGCAGATCGGCCGTTGAATGAGCGAGCAAGTGGATTCGTGGTTCATGGAAGTCTGTGAACTCCTGATCAGAAAGAGCATAATCACCGCGATATTCAGAGCCATCGGCCAGATAGGCTCCGTAAGGACCAATGCTGGCCGCAATCAAAGGTGTTGATGCCTGTGCGTTTGATGACAAGAAACGGCTTCTCGCTTCCTCTGCTAATTGAACGGAGCGAAGAATCAATTTGTTGGCCGAAGGTTTGTCATAGCCAAGCGCCATAAAACCGGGTAGGGTAGCTTGGTAACTCGCAGTAATAATGCATCGGGCGCCAGATTCAAGATAGCTGAGATGGGCAAGAATGATCGCTTCAGGATTGGATTCCAGAAATTTTGCACTCCACAGGTTTTGATTCAGATGGCACCCTTGCCTTTCCAATTCATTCGAAAGACCGCCATCTAAAAGGAGTGGATAGGTAATGATCATTGATTAATCGAAATTAACGAAGCTGAACTCAGGAGAGGCACGCATTCAACCAAAAAGAGGCCTTTCAAGACACCATGGGGGGTATTGTTAGACTTTTTACGTCAATTCCATATCTTTGTGAGTTGTCTTGGCACTGGCGAGGGCCCCATGTTTTTTCGAGTCAAAGGGGCAGCCGACCGAAAGTGTCTGGCTCTGGATGGTGGAAGACACTTTCCGCACCTCCAGGACCATCCTGGAAACGCGCCCAATTTTCTAGAAAGGCGGCTTCGGACAGATCAGTCGACCACGCATCTTGGGCGCGGATCGAGGAAAAGCA
>JBJXFS010000123.1:0-13233 GCA_046155625.1 Verrucomicrobiales bacterium
AGAAAGTCGCGGTCGCTGTAATCCTGACACTGGCGTTGTTTCGGGCTGGCCTCCAAACTTGGCCAGAGAGGAGCGAAAAAACGACGATGGAGGTCGGTGGTATGGTCTATAATTTCCCTAGCGACCCAAACCTCAAACTCATTGATTGTCAACACTTTATTTGGCATTTTTTTGCCCGCCACGCGCCACCACAGCGCGTTTCGGCCTCTCTACCATCAGCTTACCCGTGCCTCAACGCAACCCTTGGCCATCGCTCGCTCAGACATCGAGTCAGCCCCCGGCTAGCTTTCCTTTTCTTTAGACACTGGACACCGATGCCGCCATAGGCACCGCTCGAATACTCACCCAAGCGCCAGCAGCAGTTGGCCAGCTTCGTCGGCATCGTCCTGGTGGCTATCCTCGTCTTCTTCGGTGCCGTCCTCCACATCGGTGTCCTCGTCATGCTCGTCCTGATCGCCATCGTGCTCCTCGTCGGCATCCTCGGCGTCGTCCTGGACATCGTCGTCCCGCCTTCGCGGCCTACCCTACCGCGCGGGAGCCAGCCCCGACTTCGGTTCTTCGCATACCGGCAGGCGTTCTGGCGGCGGCCCACCAATCGGCTTGTGGGAGCGCAATCGGCCAGGGCGTCCGCCCGCACGGCGACCCATGCGAGGCTTGGATTTGCCATGGCCGAAGTGAAAATCGGGTAAAATGGGCGGATTGAACGTCGTGATTTCTTGGTCTGGATTTTCTTCGGGAACTTCCCTGCCCGAGTCTTCTTCCTGGGTCTTCTTTGGGGTGTTTTTTTGGTGAGGGCGTGGCGTTGGTCGAGGTGGATTTTATTAGGGGGGCGCGGGGGGATTGGTGGGGACGGTGGCGGCCCCGGCGATGAGAGTCTCGACTTGTTTCAAGTGTCTAAATTGTAAGGAAGTACAAAAGAATGACCCCCGCAACCGATTTGAAAGGAATTTGCTTTCGGGGGCCGGCGCTGGAGAAGGGGGCATGGGTCATGGGGAGGTGGGGTGGGCAGGGGTCTGGCGCTGCGGCTGGCTCAGCGCCGTGCACGACCGCGGCCTGAAGGACGATGGCGGCAGCGAGGCAACTCCATGACGTATGAAAAGAAGTCAGCGGTTCGAGTTTCATGCGGCCCCAGTTTAAGAACCGCCACTGGTCCGCAAGTCCGATGGCATCCGCGAGGACGAACGAGGCGCCGCATGATCAGGCGTGACGATGGCGGAGAATTTGAGCGTAATTGCGTCAGGCCCGTCCCACGCAGGATATGGCACGTGTTTGTGCTTGCCCGGCGGAGGGCGGCATCCAACACTTCAGCCCATGTCCTGGAAAGTTTTGATCACCGCGCAAGCTTTGAGTGTTGAGCAGGTGGGCCGACGGGCGATTGAGAGGCTGGAGGCAGCTGGCTGCGAAGTCATTCATGCGCAGAAGTATGGTCCGCTGACGGAAGCCGGGTTGCTCCCGCAGCTTCGTGGCATCAGCGCGGTCATGGCGGGGATGGATCACTTCACGGCGGCAGTGCTGGGATCGAAGGAGGCGGAGGATTTGAAGATCGTCTCGCGCTGGGGAATCGGCATCGATGCCGTGAATCTCTCCGCAGCGGCGCAGCAGGGCATCGTGGTCACGAATACGCCGGGATTGTTGAACGAGGCCGTGGCCGATTACGCGATGGGAATGATGCTGGCCCTGATGAGGCGGATGCCCGACGGCTGGCTTGCGCTGCGCGAGGGCCGGTGGGAGGCGTTCTGGGGTCCGGGTCTGAGCGGCAAGACTCTCGGGCTCGTCGGCTGCGGCGGCATTGGGCAGGCGGTGGCCAAACGCGCGTGCGGCTTCGATATGCGGCTGCTGGCGTGCGATCCCGCGTCATCGGCTGAAGCGGAACGGCTGGGCATCGAGTTCGTCACGCTCGATCGGTTGCTGGCGGAGTCGGATATCGTTTCGCTGCACACGGCCCTGACACCGGAGACCCGCGGCCTGATCGGCGAGGCCCAACTGCGGGCGATGAAGCCGTCCGCGTATCTCATCAATACCGCCCGCGGTGCCGTCATTGACGAAGAGGCGCTGGCCCGGGCGCTGCGCGAAAACCGGATCGCCGGCGCCGCCCTCGATGTTTTCGTCGTCGAACCGCTGCCCCCGAACCATCCGCTGCATTCGGTTCCCAATCTGCTGCTGACCCCGCACCTCGCCTCGCTGGGCTACGAAAGCGGCGCCTGCGTCAGTGCGGCGGTGGCGGAGGCCATTCTCGACGTTCGCGCGGGACGCCGGCCGCACTGGGTGGTGAACCCCGATGTCTATCAATCTCCCGCATTGCGCGTCCCGCTGAAATCCTGACGATTCCCCGGCATGAAAACGAATCCAGTCCGCGCCCGCTTGAGAGCCGGCGAACCCAGCATCGGCACCTGGCTCGCGCTGCCCGACCCGGTGTTCGCGCAACTCATGAGCACGACCGGCTTCGAATGGCTGACCGTCGAACTTGAACACTCGCCGGCCAGCTTCGAAACGGCCGCCAGTTGTTTCGCCATAATTGCCGCATCCGGCTGCGTGCCGCTCTGCCGGGTTCCCTACAACACCGTGGAGAACATCAAACGCGCGCTCGATACCGGGGCATGGGGAATCGTCGTCCCCATGGTCAACACCCTCGCGGAAGCGGAGGCTGTGGTCAAAGCCGCGCGCTACCGCCCGATAGGAGAGCGCAGTGTCGGCGGCCAGTTGCATGCCGCCAGCTTTGCCACCGATGCCGGAGCCTACTATGCGAAGGCCAATGACGAAATCCTCGTCGTCCTCATGGCCGAGCATGTGCAGGCCATTGAGAACATAGACGACATCCTGAGCGTCCCCGGCATTGACGCGGTCTTCATCGGCCCGAACGATCTGCATGCTTCGATGGGTGTAGCGCCGGCTTTCGACAGCGACCTCCCGCAGTTCAACGACGCTGTCAGGAGAGTGTTCGACAGCGCGAAGGCCCACGGCGTAGCCCCCGGCATCCACGTCGCCGACGCCGCTCAGGCGCAGCGCCGCCGCAATGAAGGCTGGCAGATGATCGCCGTCGCGAGCGAGGCGGGATTCATGCTCGCGAAGGCCGGGGAGGCGGTGCGAACGCTTGGCCTCGCGCAGCGTGGTGCTCTCGCAAAATACTGAATCACTCCGGCGTGACATACGCGCTCGTGATCCCGCCATCCACGAGGAACTCCGTGCCGATCATGTAGCTGGAATCATCCGACGCGAGGAAGAGCGCGGCCTGCGCCATCTCTTTGGCCTCACCGAACCGGCCCATGGGAATGTGGACCAGCCGCCGCTGCTTCTTCTCCTGCGTATTGAGGAACTTCATCAGCAGCTCCGTGCGCAGCGGGCCGGGGCAGAGCGCATTCACGCGGATGTTCTCGCGCGCGTGGATGATCGCCAGCTCCCGCGTCATCGCCAGCACGCCGCCTGTGCTCGCGGTGTAGGCCAGTTGCGGCGTCGCGGCGCCGAGATGCGCCACGAACGACGCCGTGTTTCTGAAAGGAATTTGCTTTCGGGGGTCGGCGCTGGAGAAGGGGGCGTGGGTCATGGGGAGGTGGGGTGGGTAGGGGTCTAACTTCAATGGCGCTCGTTTAAGGCGTAAAACTGTAATGTTTAACGATTTATACATTGAATTTATAAGTTATGGATGGTAAATTACTTGCATGAAGAACAAGTCTCATGCCGAGTTTCCTCAATTTCGCGCGAAGTGTGCCGCCATGGGAGCGAGAAAGCGCCAGTCTGTCGCACGGGAGTCGCTCCATTCAATGGAACGCACCCTGAGCCAATTTGTGCCAGCGGAGGAGGTGCAGAAGTTGGGATCCCTCCGCGGCACTCGTAACCACTGGCTGCCCCTACCCTTGGTTTTTTGGTCGTTTCTACAGATGGTGATGGACCCCAATTCATCCACTCGGGAAGCTCAACGCTCCATTCAGGCATGGTGGCGGCAGAGGGGCCGTTCATGGTCCGAGCCATCGAGCCGGGCATTCCGTGAGGCCCGCATTCGGCTGCCGTTGGAGTGGTTGGTGCGCGTTTGGTGGAAACTCGCCGATCGACTCAGCGCCCAATCACCCCGTGCATGGCGTGGGGTGCTGGCCGCTGCGGGACGAGCCAAGGCCGTGGATGCCTTCATCGACAGGCTCATCATCTGTGCCTTGGATGAACTGCCCCACCGCCCCGAGCGCCGCGAGCCCAGGGCCTTCAAACGACGCCCCAAACCCTACTCACTCCTCACCGCCCACCGAAGCCGCTTCACCGTAGCCGCCTCTCGCCGCAACAAGGGACAACCGAAACGCAAATCAGTTCCAGTCCCGCCGATCTTGTGTGCTTAAACGAGCGCCATTGCGGTCTGGCTTTCGGTCGTCCGCGCCCGGATCGCCGCCCACGTCACCAAGTCAGCATGGTACTGCGGCACAATCGGGTCGAGAAATTCCGTGGCCGCCGGCAAACCAAGCTCGTTGATCCGCAGCAAGACCTCCCGCCCAAAGCGTAATCCGGTCTGGATTTCGTGCGATCCCGATCCGATGGCGGGATCAGTCCACCAAGTAAGCGGTGAAATGGCCTTCGTGCTTGGTGCCGATGGCATGAGCGCGGGCGGCGACGCTCCCCTGCACTGCGGCCCAGGTGCTTGGGCCCAGGAGGATCTGGCCGGCTTTGGCTCCGTCGCAATAACGGGATGCCTTGTTGACCGTGTCCCCGATCACGGTGAACTCCAAACGTTCCGCTGCGCCGATGAATCCGTGGAGAACTTCCCCGGTGTGGACGCCAATCCCCGCCTCACAGAGAGGGAGACCTTGGTCGCGACGGCGCTGGTTGATGTCCGTCATCGCCCCTCGCATGGCCACCGCGCATTGCACCGCATGCTGCGGATGCTCCTGGTCCGGTTCCGGACTTCCAAAGACGGCCAGAATCGCGTCACCGATAAACTTGTCGATGGTCCCATCATGCTGAAAAATGATGTCGCCCAAGACTGAAAAGTAGTCGTTGAGCATTTCGACCACTGCTTCCGAATCCATGGCCGCGGTGGCGCGGGTGAAGCCGCGAAGATCCAACATCAAAATCGTGACGTCACTCTTTTCGCCACCCGGCTGAAGCCTACCTTCTCGTGATTTGCGCAGCAGTTTCCCCCGCAACTTGGGCGAAAAATTTCCGAGCAGATTTTGCAGGGTGCGATTGTTCTGTTCGATGTCGTCCTGCAGCAGTTGGTTGGCGACTGCGGAAGCCGCATAGTGTGCCACGAAGATGAGAAACTTGAGGTCCTCTTCGAGGAAGGCGTTCCCTCTTTCCTGATTGTCCACGCAGAGAACCCCAATGGTCCGCCCCTTCCAGAGAAGAGGCACATACATGCCTGTTCGTATGCTCAACCGGATCATACTTGGCGCGACCTCGGCCTCCGCCTCGTCGCTCCAGATGAATCCCTGCTGCTCTTCCGCCGCACGGCGCACCAGCGTCCGGCTGATCGGAGGATCCTGCGACGGAAGGCTGGCTCGGACCGCCAATTTATTGGTGGAGTGCTCGATAATCAGCAGCGCCCCGCGATTCGCTCCCGGAATGAGGTCGATGACACGATCGAGGATGAGGGAATAAAGCCTCGGCAGCTCGGTTTCGGAAGCGAATTGAAGTGGCAAATCATACAGCATTTGAAGTCGCAGAGCCATTTGAGAGGCAAGCCCCGCCACCGGCAATTGACCCCGCACCGCCGCATCCGCTCGCGCCGTGATTCTTCCTTTGGCGATGGCACCCGCCGACTTGCCGACCGGCGGTTTAGCATCTGGTGTATCGGATTGAATCGTCAGCTTCGCACTCCCGCAGTGCAGTGTTAGCATGCCGCTGTAACGACGCACCCCTTCCAACAGCGCGCCGTCCACGTGCGTTCCGGTTGCACTCCCAAGATCCTGCACCCAATAACACCCTTCGCCTACCGTCAGTCGCGCATGGCGTCGCGACACATCCTCCCCAGTCAGCACGATCCCGCACGCCGGATCTCGCCCGATATCATGGTCGCCCGCAGTCAGCCGGTGCATGCGGAGCGCCTCCCCGGGCTCATGGATGATGATTGAAAAGGAACCGGGCATTGGGCGGGAGTTAGAGTGAACAGGTAACGACCTTGATAAGAAACGACGCAGGGGACTTCTGGCAACTGCGATTGCCGGCGGTGCCACCTTCCCTGCAAAAAAACCACTTGTTCGACCATTTCCCGCCGCAACCGTTTGACCATTTCCCGCCGCAACCGTCACCGCCGCCTCGCATGAAATTTCGACTCCTGCGCAACGAGGAAACCATCGGCATCTTTGAACTGCCGGACGGGGAGTATGTGATTGGCAGCAGCGAGACCGCCGGACTGAGAATCGAAAATGATTCAGTCGCCCCCGAACATGCGCGCCTCCGCATCCTCGGCGACGGAATTGAAGTGGAGGACCTTGGCAGCGGATTTGGCACATGGATCGGCGATCGTCCCCTTGCGACAACCGAGGTCTTGCCCTCCGGTTCGGTCCTGCAACTCGGCACCATGAGCCTGCAGGCCTGGGAGGTGGCGATGCCGGCTCCGGCCGAGCCATTCTCAGGCCGGTATGTGGTAGGCGCGGTCGTGGCGTCCGGCGGCATGGGTGTCATCCGCAGCGCCCTTGACGTCCAAACCGGGCGCGAGGTGGCAATGAAACACATTCGCGAGGGAATGGACGAGGGTGAGGTCGTGGCGCGTTTCGAGTACGAAGCGCAAATCACCGCCCATCTGGAACACCCCAACATTGTCCCGGTTCATGACGTGAACCGGGAGCCGGGGGGGCAAAGTTTTTACACCATGAAAATGGTGCGCGGCATCTCACTCGAAAAGTTGATCCATCTCCTTGGACAACCGAACGATCCAGCGGTCAGGCAGTACCCGCTGGAGGCCATGCTGACGATCTTTCAAAAAGCGGCCGACGCGGTCGCCTTCGCCCACTCCCGCGGCGTCATCCACCGCGACCTCAAACCAGCCAACATCATGGTCGGCGACTATGGCGAGGTGTTGGTCATGGACTGGGGACTCGCCAAGGTCGCAGGGGCTGAATCCAGCGATTTTCCCGAGCCTCAGGCCTCCAGTTTGCTCAGCGGCGGCACCCTCGCGGGTGAAGTCGTGGGCACGCCGCACTACATGGCCCCGGAACAGGCCAGGGGACTCAATGATCAGGTTGACGCGCGGAGCGATGTGTACGCACTCGGGGCCATCCTTTACGAATTGCTCACCCTGCAGACGCCGGTCAGAGGACGCACCACAACGGAAATCCTGATGAAGGTGAGCACTGGAAAAATCGTTCCGCCCACCGAACGACTGGGCGGACGCCGGCTGCGACACCTTCCCGGGGGAGTCATTCCCGCCTCCCTGGATGGAGTGACGATGAAGTCATTGTCCCTGCTGCCAAATCGCCGCTACCAGCACGTGCAGGACTTGCAGGCAGAAATTCAGGCATACCGCAACGGGTACGCCACGGCCGCAGAGCAGGCTGGCCCCTGGAGGCAATTCGCGCTTTTCGCCAAGCGACATCGCAGCCTGGTCCGGGCCGTGTCCTCCAGTGCGGCTCTGCTCGTCCTTCTTTCGGCCGCCTATCTGATCGGCCTCCGCCATCAGACAAATCGCTCGCGCCTCGAATACGCCCGGGCCAGCCAGGCGCGCGCCACCACCGAAATCCAACGCCAGCGCGCCGAAGAGGCCCAAGCGCGTGTGGAAAAAAGTGCGCGCTTTTTTGCCTCCCAGGCTGATGACGCACTCAAGGACGAAAACCTGGCCGAGGCACTGAAGCGCATCGGCATGGCGATTGCCGTTGCCCCGCAGAATCCGGACTATCTGCTCCGCCGTGCCGACCTCCTTCAGGCAAATGGCCGGTTCAACGAGGCGATTCCTGACTACCAAAAGGCTGAGGAACTGCGACCGGCTCAGTCGATCCGCGACAATCTTGCCCTCACCAGACGGCTGCTCCAGGAAAATGGCGGCGACCCCGCACTGCGGCCCGGGGTGCGGCGTCAACTCATCGCCGCCTTGGTGGCGCAGGGACGCGGCGCTCAGGCGATGGCATCGCCTCCCGGAGGTGCTCCAACTCCGTCCGCTCCGGTGCCGGCAGCCGTCGCGCCACTTCCCCCCTACTCCCCGGCGGAGCAGGCATTGTTCACCCGACTCGGTTCCTTTTATTCCACACAATCAGGGTGGAGCCATGGCCGAATCTCGACGGCCGCGGACGGGGGCCTGCGACTCGACCTCAATGGCATGAAACTCGCCAACCTGACCGCCCTCCGCGGGCTTCGCATCACCACTCTGTTGGTTGGATCAACCGGCATCTCTGACTTGCGCCAACTCGCCGGGCTGCCGCTAAGCCAGCTCATGATCCAGCACAATCCCGTCAAAGACATTTCACCGCTGGCCGGCATGAAGTTGACCGAACTCCAAGCGGCCGCGACTGCCATTTCCGACCTCCGCCCGCTTAGCGGCATGCCATTGAAGGTGCTCAACCTCTGGCGCTCAAGCGCCACCGACCTGTCACCGCTGGCGGGCATGCCGCTGGAGGCGCTGAACATTGACTATTCACCTTGCACAAGCCTCGTCCCCTTGCGTGGCACTCCACTGAGAAATCTCGAACTCTTTGAGGTCAAAGGGATCGAAGATTTTTCGCCGCTCGCGACGTTGCGCGAGCTTGAAGTCGTCAGGCTGCCGGTGCACGCCGCCCAAATGGGATTTCTCCGATCGCTGCCCAAACTGAGCCGGGTGCATCATGACCGCTTTGCACCGGGCAGCCTGCCCGCCGCTGAGTTCTGCCGGCTCTCCGATGAAAGCGACGCCGCCTGGGCGCGATGGAACACCGCCATTGCCGCAACCGGTGTCAAAGACCTGAAGCGTCCACGCGTCACTGTCGATGCCCGCGGCATCATCGAGCTCGATCTGCGCGACACCTCAGCGCGCAATTTTGCCCCGCTGGGAGCCCTGCCTGGATTCCGTCTGCTCCTCAACGCATCGTCACCCCTGAACCTCACTTCGCTGCAAGGATCATCGCTGGTGGACCTGGACGTCGCCGATGCTTCCGTGACCAGCCTGCTCCCGCTTTTCAAGTGCCCAAAACTTGATTCGATTACTCTAAGTAGAGCGACTGCCGGTGTTCATCTCCTTCGCCAGCACCCCACCCTGCGGTACATCGATTACCAATCCGATCCGATCCTGCGCCGACCGAAGACCGCCCTCAACGAATTTTTTGCCCCTGTTCCTTCGGGCGCCGATGAAGGACGGTTGAAAAGTGGGAATGCGTTGGGGGCCGATCTTTTCGACAGTGCGGAGGCATTCATTGCGAGATGGAAATGTATCAATGCGCGCGGTCAACCCGTCACGTTGGGCTGGAGCGTCGACCCGGTGGCGACGGGCGGCCGGGGCGGAGGACACCTCTCGTTTGTGGAAAGGCGTGGGGATAATTCCCCCGCGTTTTTCTCGGTTCCCCGGCGCTATCTGGCGGACCAGAAGGCGGCGTATGGTGGGGCCTTGACCTACCGCATGCGCCATCGCCACCCCTTGAGTTCCGCCGGCCATCAGGTCAAGCTCCGCTCTGGCACCACCCGTCTCAGCCACACCCTCACCCGGGGTGTGGGCCGGGAATGGGTCACATTTTCGATTCCCCTGCACGAATCAGGCGGTTGGAAACGGGATGACGCGGGAGGCCGCGCAGCCACTTCGGAAGAAATCCAGCAAACGCTCGAAAAACTGGATGAACTGCTCATTCCCGCGGAATTCACCGGCAATGACGAGGAACTGACGGATCTGGATGAATTCTCACTGACCACGCCGGCCCAGGAACTAGCGGAACAGAATCGGCAAGCGGCTCTCGCCGCCACGGTCGCATCAATGGGAGTTGCCTGGGATGGAGGCCTCATGGACGACGCCCTGGCAATGTATCGGGACTTGGCCGCCGCCACCATGATCGACCCCATCCGGGAGTCGGCCCATGCCGTCTTCGCCCGCAGCCTTTGGAAAACCACTTGGTTCAAATCAAGCGTGGACCCAGTCGGCCGGCTGCCGGAATGGCGCGCCCTGGCCGCCGACCCCAACGCCGCCACTGCGGAGGTGCTAGCCATCGCTTTTCGCTTCAATGACACCAGCCCCGGTCAGCTCGGCATTTCCAATGCATTGACCGAACGGGACCCCGGTCGGGAACAATTCGGCATGATCGCCACCTCACGGATGCGGCTGCCCGCAGCGTCATGGCGCTTCAGGGTCCGCAGCGACGATGGATGCCGCCTCAGCGTGAACGGCAAAGAATTAATGCAGAATTGGCACGGCCACCTCCCGGAAACCGTCACCGCCACCTACACTCAAACACAAACAGGTGAGATTGAGATCGTGGTCGAATACTTTCAGTACAACCAAGGCGCGGAAATCGCACTATTCCTCGAACCACTCTTGCCGGAATCCGCGCCCGGCACTGCCCCACCGGTTCGCAATTGACGAGACACCATGCCAAGCGATTTCCCTTCAATAGCGACAATGGCACAACGCCATACGATCGGCGAGATCGTGGCCACGGGCTCCCGAGGAGTGGTTTATAGGGCTCGCGAAGGCGGCACCGGTCGGGAGGTAGCTTTGAAGCGCCTGCGTCCTGAACTCGTGCACGAAGGCGACACCCGTGACCATTTTATGTTTGAAGCGCGCCTCACAGCGGTGCTCGAACACCCGAATGTGGTTCCGGTTCACACTGTAACGCAGGATGTGGAAGGAATTCCATTTTACACCATGAAATTGGTGCGTGGGAGCTCACTGGCGAAGGTTCTCTCCTCGCTCGCGGAGAACGATGGCCGAACCAGCAAAATCCACACCCTGACCTCGCTCTTGACCGTCTTCCAGAAAGTCTGCGATGCGGTGGCCTTCGCCCATTCCAAGGGCTTGGCTCATCGCAACCTCAATTCCGCCAACATCATGATCGGCGAATACGGAGAAGTCTTGCTGCTAGGCTGGGGGAGGCCCATGGCGCGCGACACAGCTGGTCCCAGCCACGACCAAGCGGATGACAATTATGCCTTGGGCGCGCTCCTCCATGAGATACTGCACCTCGAGCCGGTTTTCCCCGGTCGCGAGTTACCCCAGCCATCTGAAGTCGGCGCGACGGCTTCCCCTTCTCCACCCCCAACCGGGCGCCGTCCCCACCTGCCGGGAGGAAAAGTTCCCGCTTCTCTCACGGCAGTAACGAAGAAAGCGCTAGCTCCTGATCCGGCGCGCCGGTATCCACGGGTGCAGGCGTTACAGGCGGACATTCGCGCGTATCAGAATGGGTTTGCCACCGCTGCGGAAAGTGCGGGGCCGTGGCGACAATTCATGCTCCTCGCCGCCCGACATCGGGATGTCTCGATCGCACTGGGCGGAAGCCTCACCCTGATCGCCTGTCTCTCCGCCTTGTACGGAATGGAACTTCTTCACGCCAACCGTTCCGCCAACGCGGAACGCTCCCTAGCCTTCGAGGCGCTGAAAACCAGTGAAGTGGAAACGAAACGGGCTGAATCAGCATTGGGGAAACTGTCCTATTTAGGCCCCGAATTTTTCTCCAATGCCGCGGAACTCATGAAAGACGGACGTTTCCCTGAAGCGCTGGAGCTCCTGGGCTACGCGGTGGATGTTGAGCCCAACAACGCTGATTACCAGCTCGCCCAAGCTCATCTCCAACAGGCCAGCGAACAGTTGACCGAGGCGGTGGCATCCTATCAGCGCGTGCTGCAACTTCGGCCTGATCCAGCCGCCCAAATGAATCTGGAGCTCTCCCAACAACTGCTCATGGATGGCGGCGGCTCCCGTCCGCTGTCACCAGCGCAACGCGCCCGTCTCGCCCAGGCGATTATTTCCCAGGGACGCAGCGCGGAATCACCCACGCCCCTCTTCCGCACCGAGGAGTAATCCATGCGATGGGTGCGGCGGGCGGCGTGAACGTCGTGCAAAATGGGCGGTTTAAAAGTCGTGATGGAAAAGGCATGGAGGCATGGAGGCATGGAGGGATGGAGGGATGGCTGGAGGCGGGAGGGCAGAGGAGGGTTAGTGGTCTGAGCGATCCTTCATGCGGAAGGAGGAGCCCTCGATGACGATGGTTTGGCCGTGGTGGAGGAGGCGGTCGAGGACAGCGGCGGTGATGGTGGAGTCGCCATTGAAGATGGAGCGCCAGTGTTTGAAGGATTTGTTGGTGGTGAGCAGGATGGAGCCACGTTCGTAACGGGCGCTGATGACTTGGAAGCGGAGGTCGGCGCCGTGTTGGTCGATGGGGAGATAGCCGACTTCGTCGAGGATGAGCAGAGCGGGGGAAGTGTAGCGGCGCAGCTCGGCTTTGAAGGATCCCTTAAGCTGGGCGGAGTGGAGGGAGTTGATGACGTCGATGGCGGTGGTGAAGAGGACGCTGTGGCCGTGCTGGCAAGCGGCGTAACCGAGGGCGGTGGCGAGGTGGGTCTTGCCGACCGACGAGACCGAGGAAGATGACGTTGCCGTGGTCTGGGATGAACTGGAGGCGGAAGAGGTCCTGGACTTCGAGACGGTTGATTTTTTTGGGCCAGTCCCAGCGGAAGGAGTCGAGGGTTTTGATGACGGGAAAGCGGGCGGCCTTGAGGCGTCTTTGGACGGCGCGATCGGAACGAGCGGCGGCTTCGCCCTCGATGAGTTGGGTGAAGTAATCGAGATGAGTCAGGGAGTCCTTGGCGGCCTTGGCGGCAAAGGGGCGGTAGTGTTCCTTGCGGAAGGGGAGCTGGAGATTTTGGAGATGGGTGTCGAGAAGAGCGGAGTTGGTTTTCATGGTGTGGGATCGTTGAGGTCGCTGGGGTCGTAGGCAGTGAGATCGACCGGAGCGAGGTCGAGATCGAGGAGGTCGGCGCGGCGGGTCAGATGGAGGGGGCCGGAGGGCGGGCGGTGGCGGGCTCGTTGCTGGAGGATGTTCTCGATGTATTCGCTGGCGAAGGCTTGGGACTGGACGGCGTCTTCCATGGCGCTGGCGACTTTTTCCCGGCCATAGATGTCGGCGAGAGCGACGATTTTGTTGACGTGGAGGCGGGCCTGCAGGTTGCGGGTGTTCAGCTGCCGATAGTAGTACTCGGAGTGTGGGCTGAGGGCGTAGAAGGTCAGAAGCCAGGTGGCATCTCGGGCGCGGCGGCGCTGGTCGCGGAGTTCTTTGAGGTGATCGGGGTCCTCGAAGTCGCGGCGCCTTTCGTAGCTGCGCGGATGGGAAGCCACCAGGTTGTGGTCGTAGTAGACGCCGATTCGATCGG
>JBJXFS010000137.1:0-21789 GCA_046155625.1 Verrucomicrobiales bacterium
GGTGGCCGTGCTGCCGTTGACGGTCAGTGGACCGGGCGTGGTGATGGCAAATCCCGCCGAGGGGATTCGTCCGGTGATTTGAGAGAGGACATTGTTCGATCGGCCCGTGATGTAACTCAGCTCATTCGTCCAGTCCTGGGTCGGGTCAAGGCTCGCGAAATGCGTCGACCAGATCGACATGTAAGCGTTGTTGTATGTCGTGGTGATAATGTCGTGGAGGTGGCCCAGATAGAGCCGAAGGCGGGCGGCGTTCGCCGTCAGCGTGGCGCACTGCGGGTTGGCAAAGATGCTACGCGAGGCGTCGAAGGCGAAATCCAGGTCGTGCGGAAGAAAGATGACACGTCCATCCGGTCGGGCGTAGTAGATGCCATTGTGTTGGTCGCCAGCACCCGCATTGTCACCCGCGCCGGTGAGCACCGCATACGCCATGCCGCGCAGCCAGACATCGACGTCCACCACGCCGGCCAGGCTGGCCTCGAATTCCGCCCCCGATTTGCTGAACTGTTTGGCATAATTGATGATGGGGGTGAAGTTGTCGGCCTCGCGGTTGATTTTGTTCAGGAAATGCCAGCGGTAGCGCTCCGGGTCGTCGCCCAGATCGGTAACCGGCACGCCCGTGACGCCGTCGGGCTCGGGCAATTTGGCGCCGCCCGCGGTGGCCGTGGTCGGGTAGTAAACAAGCTCGTATTCGT
This sequence comes from Verrucomicrobiales bacterium, assembly GCA_046155625.1. Classification (GTDB taxonomy): domain Bacteria; phylum Verrucomicrobiota; class Verrucomicrobiia; order Verrucomicrobiales; family V1-33; genus CAJBME01. The sequence continues at coordinate 693 of JBJXFS010000137.1, forward strand.
AGAGAAATCCTTCCGATCCATTTTCGAACTGTTCGTCGAGAAAGACGTCGTCGTAGCGCGCCAGTTGCAGCACCGCGCCGCCGGTCAGCGCGCTGTTGGGCGAGAGGATTTTGATGAAATCGTAATACCGGCTGATCGGCCCGCCGGAATTCGAGATCATCATGTCGAAAAGCAGTTCCCGCTGGCCGGTTCCCACGCCTTCCGAGCGGTCGACCGCCACGCGCCCATGGACACCTCGGAAGAGACCGTCGGGAGGGAAGTCAATGTTGTATCCCACGCGGGCCGTCTGATTGCGGCCACGCTCGCTGCTTTTCAGGCGGACGCCGGCCCCGTAATAAATGTCACCTTCCCGGTCGATGATGGTGGCCTCGATGCGGTCATTGCTCATGACTTCAGTGGCGGTGTGCATGAAATTCCGGTCAGCCAGGGTGGTGATGACGCGGAAGTTGTGCCAGCCGTTGGTGGCGGCGGTGCCGTCGCTGACCCTGTAGAGAGTCCGCGACGCCGGTCCGGCCGCCGGATAGGTCGAGGTGGCGCCGGCCCCATCGGTTGCCTCAAGATAAAATTGCACCACCGAGGCCGCCGCCTGCCCTGGAATCGTCCCGGAAAACCGCCCGCCGGCCAGCGCCATCGACGTATTCTGGAATCCGCCCCCATTGACCGAGTAAAAGAGCCGCATTGACGAGATGCCATCGGGGTCGAAGGCGTTGGCTGTGACGGTCGCCGTCTGGCCGGCGGCGGGCACGGCCGGTGCGTGATTCAAGCCGGCGTAGGTCGGGCCGGCGTTGGCCACCGCCCGTGAATTCGGGGCCGACGGCGTGCCGGGATTCGCCACGCGATCGATCACGTTCATGCGGGCCAGGCGATTGAAATAAAGCCGCGTGTGCAGTTGATTGGATCCCATGACCCAGCGCGCGCGAAACGAAATCTGGTATTCCCGCCCGTTGACAACCGGGCTGGCGAGCGTGGTTTCGACCTGATTGTGCATGTGCTCGGTCGGGCCGGTCGCCACGAGGCGGAGGATTTTATTATTCGCGTTGGACGGCTCGTTGACGATGGCACTGTGGCGATGGTTTCCCCGGAGCCGCCAGGCCGACGTCGTGTTGAAGCCGGTGTCGGTCAGATTTTGCGTGGCGCTGCTGTCGGGCAGTTCGACGACGCTGATGTCGTCGATCCAGATTTCGCCCGCGCCGTTCAAGCCGAAGTTAACTTCCGACCACTGGCCGTCGGGGCCGTTGCTGGAGGTGGCCACGCCGCGGTACGTGTAGGTTTTCCACGCGGTGCGGGTCGACTCGTCGCTCGTCGCCCAGGCCGTGCCCGCCATGCCGTCGGCGTCGAGGTCCCGGAGTTCCAGTGTCGCGCCGCCGCCGTCGGCAAACTCCGGCCATTGGCCCCCGTCGAAGTAGCGCACCTCATCGACGAGATTGCGCCGCGCGTCGCGCAAGACCAGGTGTTCGCCGCTGCGGGAGAGCGAGCCCGCGAAAACACCGAGCACGCGGGCCGATGGGTAGGCGGCCGAAAAGACCGAGGCATCGCGCACGATACAGGCGTGCTCGCCCGGGGCGAGTCCGGTGCCCGGAGCAAAGGCGAATTCCACGCCATCGCCGAAATCCCAGCCGGTCAGGTCGACGGTCGAGGCACTGCGATTCGCGATCTCGATCCACTGGTTGTCGGAATTCCCGATTGGCTGACCGGGATCGCCCGGAGTCACCAGTGTCCGCCCATCCAACTTGAGACCAAAGACAACATCGCTGCTGCCCGTGCTCGTCTGATGAACTTCCACCGAGAGACGATTCGTGCCGACTTGGAGCCCGGAAGCGGGCAGCACGAGCGACACGAGGGTCGCGTCCCCAACACCCGTGGTGGCCAGCGTCTCGGAGCCCACCGGTCCGGCCGGCATGTTGAATCGCGCCGCTTCGGTCCCGTTCAAGTAGAACACCGCTCCATCATCGATCTGGTGCGTGATTTCCAGCGACTCCACCGTCGCCAATTGCTGGGCCGTCACGGTGAACTCGCGTTCGAAGTAATATGTGATCGTGGCCTGCGAGTACGGAGTCAGCGTGGTCGCCAATGCCACCGGGAGCACGGCGGTTTCGACTCCGATGGGACCCGTCCCTGATTTCCAACTGCCGCTAACCGGATGCGCCGTGGCGGCCCAACCGGAGGGAAGGTCGCTGTTGGCGTCATTGTAGCGCCACGAATCGCCAAAGCCGATCAGGGGGGCGACTTGATACGTCGGCGGCGTGGGGGGAATGGGTGCGAGCGCCGGCGGATTGTACTGGATCTCGCTGATCACCACAGCGTCGCTAAAGGAAAACACATTGGCTGAAACCGGGGTTTCCGCGCTGGGATACGCCCATTCGCCGCCGCGCATCGGCGCCCGCCCGCGCAATCGCCCGGTCTGACTGCGGGCATCAAGGATCGACGTTTTCCCCGGAGCAAACAGGAAAAGCTTTTCCCCCTCGGCCGGCCGAAAGCCGAGAGTGGCTTCGTTGAGGACGACGAACGCCCCAGGAGCCAGCGACCCGACGGGTAGCGGGTAGTCGCGCCCGCCCTCGCTGCCCACCGACAACACCACGCCTCCCAGAGCGACGGTGGTCGATCCCGTGTTTGTCAGTTCCACCCAGAAAGCCGGCGAGGTGGCCGCTGGGATTTCATTGAATCGCAATCCGGTCCCCTGCGGGTCCAGCGTGAGGTTCGCGCTTCCGGGCGTGCCGCCCGTCTGGCTGGAGACCGACCAGTTTGCGTGCGGCAGGCTCGCCGTGTACGCCTGCCGTTTGGTCAGCGTGGAACCGGATCCGTCCGCGCCCTCCGGCCAGGGGGAGTCGTCCTGAAATTCGATTTCATCCATCATCCGGTCGCTTTGATTGATCAACCGCAACCGCTCGCCGCTGTTCGCGATCGAGCCCGGATACGGACCGAATTGGCTGCCCACCGGCGATTTCGCCACCACCGCATAGGTCCCGGGACTCAAAATGGTTCCGGCCGGAAACGTGAAGCCAATGCCGTCAATTCTCCAGCCCGACACATCCACCTTGATCCCCATCTGGTTGAACAATTCAACCCATTCCCCCTCCTCGGAGGGTCCAGTGGGATTGTATTGAATCTCGTTGAAGGAAACCACCGAGTCCGGTGAGGCCAGGCACGGCGGCATGCCGAGAACGCCGACCAAGGCCGGCACAACAAAGGAAATCGGTCGAAAACGCATGAATCGGGGTGAACCCAGGAACCGGGATGGGAACCACGAAAGACACGAATCACACGAAAAACCAAAATGTTGCTAAAATATGGCCGTGCCCCTTTATGGTCAATCAAGGGATGGTTTCGCGTCCCCCTCCGATCTTTCGTGTGGTTCGTGTCTTTCGTGGTTCCAACGTCCCTTTTGGGGTGAACGAATGGCGGTGTGACGAGCCGCTATCCAACGCGGCCCGCCCTGAATCTACCCGACTATCTCGCCAGGGAAAACCCAGAACGCCTCATGGGGTCGGTTTTGTGGAAGATTCCAAGGCTCGCCTTCCACGCAAAACCCCTCGAATTTTCTCAAAGAGTCCCCCTCCCGTGCGTTCATTGATTCGGCTCGTGGGGTCCCCCAAACGGCCGCACCGCTCCGCCGCTGGTTCTAACCCTCATAGTGATAGCCTTGGCCGAATTTCTGCAGGCGTCAAGGCGACGAACGAACCCGCATGACTGAAAGGCGGGCCCCGCTCTGTTTCCCAGCGAACGGTTTACTTCTGCCGCAAGCGGTAATTGTCCGACAATTACCGCTTCCTCCGATCTTTCGTGTGGTTCGTGTCTTTCGTGGTTCCAACGTCCCTTTTGAAGTGAACGAATGGCGGTGTGACGTGCCGCTATCCAACGCGGCCCGCCTGAATGGGTGTCCTCGATTGGCTCGATTCATTTTTTCGGCAACCTCCGCGGGCCAGCGGGGATGCCCGAATAAAAGGCCACTGGCTTCAGGACGCAAAGGCTGAGGCCATTGTTTCGTGTTCGTGGCGGGGGATGGAGAGGGCTTGGGCGTGTTCGTGCTCTTCCGATTTTCCCTCATGCGGGAGATTTTCTTGACAACTCGTGGCCGTTCGGTCAAAACGGCCATCTGGTCTGCCACGGCGGCAGGCGAGAATTGACGCGCCTCCTGAATCCACCCATCCTCATGAGCCCATATCAAACACTACTTTTAGCTGGAGGACTTCTGGTTCTCGGAACGCCTGCCATTGGCGCGGTCATCAACTTGAGCGCCACCGGCTTGGCGGCTCCCGTGCGCACCGTCACCTTTTCGGAGGTGGGCCTGGCGGACACCGCTCCGGTTAGCAACGAGTTCGCCGCCTTGGGGGTGATCTTCTCGCCGAACCTGTATTATCGAACCAATGACAACCCCGCTTGGCCGAACATTTCCGGGCCGAACATCCGAAGTGGGGATCCCATCGTGAACACGTTCTCCCTCGGCTTCAATGAACCGGTCACTGCCGCGGCCTTTGCCGCCATTGCCAGTCCCCCCACCACAACCACCTTCACGGCCCGATTGAATGGAGCCACCGTCGAATCGTTCGACACCCTAGTGAGCCTCGACAATCCCCCCAACACCTTCTTCGGTTTCGAGGGCATCGTTTTTGATGAAATCCAAGTCGCCTATTCCGCGGAGACGCGGATTCGGCTGGACAACCTGCAGTTCGGACCCGTCGTCCCGGAACCGGCAACGGTGAGCCTCTGTCTACTCGGATGCTGGGGGATATTGGTGCGGCGTCGACGTCAGAAATAACCGCCGGCTTGGCCTGACGCGACGGCCTTCAATCAGTCCCAAGGTGTACCCTGCCTCCGAGGCGGGTTTCGGGGCATCCCCGTTTCTCTCGGTCGAAAACGTACGCTTCGACTCGCTTTGGGTGGGTGCCCTTGCTTCAAATTACTCCAATCATTCCGGGGATTACGGTTCCGCGCGGATGCGGAAGTAGTTGTGTTTAGAGAGGATTGGCTCTTCCAGCATGACCTCGGTGGTTACGGGATTGATCGGGTCCGCCGTCACGGGACCGGCGATGGCGGCCCACGATCCGGGGAGCAGGGTGGCCGACGCTTCGATCCAGTACCTCGACCCCAGCGAACTCGACCATCGAAGGGCCACCATCGTTCCCTGCCGTTCGATCGACACTGAGGGCGGCGCCGGGCCGTTGGCTGGAAACCATTCGTAGGCCCCGATGTCCGGCAGTCCCCAGACACCGTCCGTGATCCCGGCGATGGCCACGCCCCCATCGATCGCGGAGTTGGGCGAATCGGCGCCGGGAGAGCGGAGCTGGAAGTAGGGCCACGGCTTGAGCCCGGAGGCCGCGAGCGGGAACAGCTCCGCGTCAGGCGGCGCGGCGTAGCGGAAAATGTGGGTCGCCGGCATGAGGTCGAGCGTCGAGTTGCCGGTCTGCGCCACGCCCTTCTCCCGCTCGATTCCGTGGAAATAGTGATTGCGGACAAAACCATTCTCGATGCGGCCCGCCCCGGCCAGAAGGTCGATCTGGGCGGAGGCATGGAGGGGCGGGGGATTGGCGTCGTCGAGACACAGGTTGTTGGCGATTTGGAGGCCGCTGGCTTTCTTATTGTTAAGCGGCTCGACCAAGACGGCGCGCTGCAGTTTGAGAAACGTGTTGTTGATAATCCGGGTGTCGTTGATGTCCCTCCCGTCTTTCGGCTGAACGTGAATCCCGTTGGCCGTGGCACTCACTCCCTCGAAAACATTGTGGTGGATCGAGGTCCCCTTGATTTCTCCTTGTTCCGGACCGCTCCAGATGGCGAATGACCGGGTCAAATCGGCAAAATAATTCCAGGCGATCTCCACCCCCGATATCCCGTGATTTGCGATGCGGAAGGGCTGGCCGCCGTTCGGGCTGACGAAAAGATGGTCCGAACGGAACGTGTTGTGGTGGATACGCAGGTTCCAGCCCGCCGCATCGTCGGTCTCGTTGTGAATCAGGACCAGCCAATTGTTCAGGTCACAATGGTGGACTTCACAATGGGCCGCCACATGCTGGAGCTGAATGGCCGGGGATTGGTCGCCGGGCGCGAGATCCTGCCGATTCGCCGGCATCATGTTGATCGTGCAATGATGGAATTTGGTGTTCCGGAACCAACCGCCGGCCCAGTCCCGGATCCCCGCCCCAATGCTTTCCGTGATCTTTAGGTGGCTGAATTCGCCGCCTTCAATGCCGCCGAGCATGAGATTGCCGTATGATGCGGGCCCGAGTCGTCCGGCCGTGTCGACGAATTCACACTCGGTAACGGTGATGCCGGTGAGGAATTCCACGCGTGGTCCCCCGACCACCGCGTCGCGAGCCCGGATGTCGACCCCCCCGCGCCCCATGTCCGAGAGTTTCAACCGCCGAAGGGTGACGTTCTTTCTTCCGCGGATCCGGATGCCGCTCTGTCGGGTGCGGTTGTCGTTCGCGACGCCTTGTATGTGAAACCCTTCCAGCCTCTGGGCGCCATCTTCGATCACGCCGTCAGTGGCATCGAGTCGGAGCATGTATTCGAAGGTATCGTTGGGCACATAATAGCCGTTTTTAATGATCGTTTGGTCCGGTCCGGCACCGATGACACTGACGCGCGGCTTAAGCATGATCTGGGCATTCTCCGGGTAAATGCCGGCTGCCAAATGGATCGTGTGGTCCCCGGGCGGGACGAGCCCGGCCGCGAGTCCCAATGTCCGCCACGGCGCCACCGTACTGCCGGTTCCCGTATTGTCATTTCCTGTCGGGCTGACGTAATAGTCTCCGGCGTGCGCCGATTGAACCCTCGCCGCCGACACCGCGACCGCGAGAGCCACTCGGCTGATCCGGCCCCCGCGGGAGGTGGATTCCTCCTTTGATGGGCGGCGAAACCAGTCAAGGGCCGTATGAATGCGGATTTCTAACAGAACGGATGTCATTGTGGTGAAGAGGGGGTCGGGTTGGAGACTGACACGGGCTTTGGGATCGATTGAGGAGAAATGAAGGCGCGTCCGAGGCAAGCGTCATAAACGTTGGAGGTGGGCGGAGTGTTCACCTTGCTGTCAGAGGCGTCTGATCGTGTAGTAAATGGAAGTGGTGCCTGCGGGAGGGAGGACAGTCGTCGTCGTGGTGCTGCCCTGCGGAGACTACGATGGCGGGAAGTTCTGTCCAGGAAACGAGATCCGTGGATTGCCAAACCCTATATTGCTCCCCCGGCTTTGAGTTCCACCCGAGCCAGACCTCCCTTGTAGTGGGATCTTGGGAAAGGGTAGTGACGGCGAAGTCCGCGGGTTGAGCGGGCACAAATCTTCATCGAGGGACAATGTGAGTGGATGTGGCCGGACTTCCCGAAGGGAACTCCGCCATCCACCAGTTTTGTCGACCCATGATACCAGGATCAGTCCGTCGAGAACGATCGTGCCGGGTCCGATGACAGTGGCCATGAAGCCATTCGATTGATCGGTCACATCGCTCCACACGGCATCCTGGCCGGCCGCGGACTCCACGAAATAGGACTTCCACTCGCCGACGGACTGCCATTCGCCTGAGGTGGAGTCCAATGCCTCGCTGACAGTCAGCGACCGAAGGAACGCGAGGTCCGACAGTGTGAAACTGGCCGTGGCTGGAACCCCCCCAATGTGCCAGTAGGGATCGCCGAATCGCGGGGTACAGCGCAATTGGTGCAGGCCGGGCCCCAGGACAACCTGCTGCCGGTCAGCAAACAGGGGTGATGTGGCAACCGCGTCGCCATTCACCGTCAAGGTGCGTTTTGCATAATCCGGTTCGCGCCCCCCGCGAGCCCGAGGGCGGGAGAGATGAGAACAGGGAGCTTCATGTGCGGATTGGCGGGGATGGGCTGAATAGATACGAGCGGAGCGTGTGGGCCTGCGCCTCGTTCTGGCAATCCGTCGCTGGACGAGGATGGCGGCCACCACAGAGCTAGTGCGCCGTTTCGAAGTCATTCATGTCATGAGGACAAGAAGTTTTTCACCATCGCACCGATTCGCACCGTGTACCCTGTTCGCGCGAGCTCTCATGAAGCGGCCATTTCAGTCCTCAGGTGGTCCGGAGGCAGCTTGCCAGGCATTCACGCCGGTGTCTCAGCGGCCCATGGCAGGCCCCTATCCGCGCCGTCACGAGCCCAAACAATTCAGGGCTGTCTTCTCGACGGTCGGGGAGTCGTACGCAGCCTGCCCGACGTGACTGGGCGCTCAAGGTCTTTCCGAGGGCGCGGGCGGCTCGCTCGTTCAAAACTCGTCGCGGTTTTTCGACAGAAGGCGTGCGCCCTGTGTCAAAACGGCGCGATGGGTGGTCATATTGGCACTCCATTCAATGGTTTGAGTCGGGGGCTCGGATGAGATGGAGTTACATACTGATTTGATTGTCATGTGCTAGTAACAATCCTGACCCAATCGGCACGGAACGTGCGACGAGCACCGCCTCCTCCATCAGTAACCAGGAGGTATTATTCACATGGCAAAGATCCTCGGTATCGACCTTGGCACCACCAATTCCTGCATGGCCGTCATGGAAGGCGGGCAGGGGACCGTGCTGGAAAACGCGGAAGGCGCGCGGACCACGCCGTCGGTAGTGGCCTTCACCAAGACGGGTGAGCGCGTGGTAGGCCAGGCGGCCAAGCGCCAAGCCGTCACCAACCCAAGGAACACGATTTTTTCGGCCAAGCGCCTGATCGGCCGCAAGTATAACGAATTGACCGACGCGGACAAGGCGGTGCCGTACAAAATCGTCCAGGCATCCAATGGCGACGCCCACATCGAGGTCGACGTGGCCGGCGAGAAGAAAGTGTACAGTCCGCAGGAGATTGGGGCAATGGTGCTGGCCAAGCTGAAGGCGGACGCCGAAGCCAAGCTCGGCGAAACCATTACGGAAGCGGTCATCACGGTGCCGGCCTATTTCAATGACGCCCAGCGCAATGCCACTAAGGCCGCAGGCGAAATCGCCGGCCTCAAGGTCCGCCGGATCATTAATGAGCCGACCGCCGCTTCGCTGGCCTACGGGTTGGACAAGAAGAAGAACGAAAAGATCGCCGTCTATGACCTCGGGGGCGGCACGTTTGACATCTCGGTCCTCGACATCGGAGACGGGGTCTTCGAAGTGCTGGCCACCAATGGCGACACCCACCTCGGGGGCGATGACTGGGACAACCGGCTCATCGACTGGATCGTGGACGATTTTCGCAAGGACACGGCCATCGAGCTGAAAGGTCAGGCGGATGCCATGCAGCGGATCAAGGAGGAAGCCGAAAAGGCCAAGATCGCGCTCAGTTCGGCCCAAACTTACGACATCAATCTGCCGTTTATCACTGCGGACCAGACCGGACCGAAGCACATCCAGAAAACCCTCTCGCGCTCCCAGTTGGAACAGCTCACGGACGATCTCTGTGAACGGACGGTCGGGCCGGTGCAGAAAGTGCTGGGCGATGCCAAGCTCAGCACCAGTCAGATCGACGAATTGGTTTTGGTCGGCGGCATGACGCGGATGCCGAAGGTCATCGAGACCGCGCGCAAGCTGGCCGGAAAGGAGCCGCACAAGGGCGTGAACCCCGACGAAGTCGTGGCGATTGGCGCCGCGGTCCAAGCGGGCGTGCTGCAAGGGGACGTCAAGGATGTGCTCCTTTTGGACGTCACGCCGCTGACGCTCGCCATTGAGACCGCCGGCAATATCGCCACCCCGATGATCCCGCGGAATACCACCATCCCCGCTAAGAAACAGCAGATCTTTTCGACCTTTGCTGACAACCAAACCGGTGTCGAAATCGTTGTCCTTCAAGGCGAACGTCCCATGTCCCGTGACAACAAAACATTGGGTACGTTCAAGCTCGACGGGATTGAGCCCGCGCCGCGCGGCCTGCCGCAAATCGAAGTCACCTTCGACATCGACGCCAACGGCATCCTTCATGTGTCCGCTCAGGACAAAAAGACCGGCAAACAGCAAAAGATCTCCATCGCCGGGTCCAGCGGCCTTACCCAGGACGAAATCGAGAAAGCCAAGCGCGATGCCGAACTGCATGCCGCCGAGGATGCCCGCCGCAAGGAACTGGTCGAGACCAAGAACAACGCGGAAAACCTCGTGTATCAGGTCGAGAAGGGTCTGGCCGAAATCGGGGACAAAGCCACCGCCGATCAGAAAAAGCCGATCACCGACCTGATCGACCAGTTGAAGGCGGCCATCGCGCAGGACGACCTCGAAGCCATCAAGACTCGCAGCGCCGAGCTACAGGAGCTCTTCTCCAAGGCCAGCCAATTCGCCGCGTCGGCCGCCGGCCCTCCGCCCACGGGCTCGACCAGCGCCGCGCCCGACGAGGAGGAAGCTCCCGCCCCCTCCGAACCCAAACAGGCTAACGCCAAAGTCGTCGACGCCGATTTCGAAGTCGTCGACGAAAAGAAGTGAACCATTCACAGGGGAGGTGAAGAGACATCGACGACAGCAGGATCCGCGAGCCACGTATTTCCCGAAGGAACCGGTCCCTTGACCGATTCCAATGGACCTGCCGACTCCGGGCGACCGCCGCCGCCGATTCCCCAGCCATCCCCGACACCCCACAAACACAACCCGCAATAACACGCAAGACAGACCCTATGGCACAGAAAATCAAACCCATGGGCCAGCGAGTGCTCGTTCAGCGCCTCGAGGCCGAGGAACGCAGCTCCGGTGGCATCGTTCTCCCTGACAACGCCAAGGAGAAGCCGCAGGAGGCCGAAGTCCTCGAGCTTGGCACCGGTGGCAAGGATGAGGACGGCAAGCCCATCGCTTTCACAGTCAAGAAGGGCGACGTCGTGCTCATTTCCAAGTACGGCGGCACCGAGGTGAAGCTGAATGGCAAAGATCTGCTCATCATCAGCGAAAACGACATTCTCGGCATCATCCAAAAGTAATCACGCCGGTTTCAATCCAACCAGTAGACACTCACATCTAAATAATTATGGCTAAACAACTCATGTTCGATGAAAACGCGCGCCACTCGCTGCTGCGCGGCGTCGAGAAACTGGCCCGTGCCGTCAAGTCCACCCTCGGACCAGCCGGCCGCAACGTCATTCTCGACAAGAAGTTCGGATCGCCGACTATCACCAAGGACGGTGTCACCGTGGCCAAGGAGATTGAGCTCGACGACCCGTACGAAAACATGGGCGCCCAGCTCGTCCGCGAAGTCGCGAGCAAGACGAGCGATGTCGCCGGGGACGGCACCACCACGGCCACGGTCCTGGCCGAGGCCATCTACAAGGAAGGCCTCCGCAACGTGACCGCCGGCGCCAATCCGACCTCGCTCCAGCGTGGCATTCTCAAGGCTGCCGACGCGGTGGTCGCCAAACTGGCGACCATCGCCACCAAGGTGACCGACTCAAAGGAAGTCGCTCAGGTCGCCACGGTCTCCGCCAACTGGGACAAGGAAATCGGCAAGATCATTGCCGACGCCATGGACAAGGTCGGCAAGGACGGCACGATCACCGTCGAAGAAGCCAAGTCCATTGAAACCACGCTGGATGTGGTGGAAGGGATGCAGTTCGACAAGGGGTATCTCTCCCCCTATTTCGTGACCAACGCCGAGACCATGGAAGCGCTGCTCGACAATGCCTACCTGCTCATCCACGAGAAGAAAATCTCGAACCTCAAGGACATGCTTCCGTTGCTCGAGAAGGTGGCCAAGAGCGGTCGGCCACTGCTCATCATCGCCGAGGACGTCGAAGGTGAAGCGCTCGCCACTCTCGTGGTCAACAAACTCCGCGGCACACTGAATGCCGTGGCCGTCAAGGCTCCGGGCTTCGGCGATCGCCGCAAGGCCATGCTCGAGGACATCGCCATCCTGACCGGTGGCCGGTGCATCACAGAAGACTTGGGCATCAAGCTGGAGAACGTTGAGCTGGCCGACCTCGGTTCCGCCAAGCGCTTGGTCATCGAGAAGGAGAACACGACCATCGTCGAGGGCAAGGGCAAGAAAGCCGACATCGAGGGGCGCATCACCCAAATCCGCCGTCAAATCGAGGAAACGACCAGCGACTACGATCGCGAGAAGCTGCAAGAGCGACTCGCGAAGCTCGCGGGCGGTGTGGCCGTCATCCACGTCGGCGCCTCCACCGAAACCGAGATGAAGGAGAAGAAGGCGCGCGTCGAGGACGCCCTGCACGCCACCCGTGCTGCGGTGGAAGAAGGCATCGTCCCGGGCGGCGGCGTGGCCCTGCTTCGTTGCCAGGAAGCCATCACCAGCCTGAAGCTCAAGGGAGACGAGAAGACCGGGGCGGACATCCTGTTCCGCGCCGTCGAGTCCCCCCTGCGCACGCTCTGCGAAAACGCCGGCGTCAACGCCGCGCTCATCGTCGAGAAGGTCAAGGAATCCAAAGGCAACATCGGTTACAACGTCGCCACCGGCGCGTATGAAGACCTCATCAAAGCCGGCGTCGTCGATCCCGCCAAGGTGACCCGCAGCGCGATCCAGCACGCCTCCTCCATCTCCGGTCTGCTCCTCACCACCGAGTGTCTGATCACCGAGATCAAGGAAAAGAAAGAACCCGCCGGCGGTGGCCACGGTCATGACCACGGCATGGGCGACATGATGTAAGTCAGTCCGCCACCCACCAGTGGCTCAACTCTCAGCCGGGAGCCCGTCACGGGCTCCCGGCTTTTTTTTGTCTTGTCGTCTGACACCTCCGACCTCCGACCTCCGACCTCCGACCTCCGACCGTTTCCAAAACTCGAAAAAGGATTTGCGTCATGGCCTCACGGGCTTAGGTTGTCGGCTCGCCATGCCTCAGAAACCAGGAGCATCCAAGACCAAGAAATCCGTCGCCAAGCGCTTCAAAGTGACTGGCACGGGACAAATCTTGCGTCGCAAACAGGGCCGTCGGCACCTGCTGATCAAGAAGAATGCCAAACGCAAGCGCCGCCTGGCGCAGGCGGCCACGGTGGCCGCGGTTGACATTCCCCGGATCAAGGCGTGCCTGCCGTTCGCGTAAGCGGGCGGGCACCGACGGGCCTCGTCCCCATGATCATGCCGCCTGACTGGCCACTGGCCGGTCTGCCGAACGAATGAGACGGCTGATCCCAATCCACCAACAGTTCGTTCACCCAGAAATCAGTCATGCCTCGTGCTACTAACGGCCCCGCCAGCCGCCAACGGCGGAAACGCGTCCTCGAGAAAGCCAAAGGCTTTCGGGGCGCCCGCAGCAAACTGTTCCGCTATGCCAAGGACGCGGTTTACAAAGCCCAGTATTGGGCATACCGGGATCGTAAGACCCGCGCTCGCAACTTCCGCAGCCTCTGGATCCAGCGGATCGGCGCCGCCTCGCGTTCAAATGGATGCAGCTACAATCGCTTCATCGAAGGGTTGCATGCCGCCGGTATCGCCCTCGATCGCAAGGTCCTGGCCGATATAGCCGTGAACGACCCCACCGCCTTCGCGGGATTGGTCGAACAAGCGACCCTGGCCTTCAAGGAAAAGTCAGCCAAGACGGCCAAAGCCTGATCCTGGCGCCTTGTTGCCCGTCCCAGGTAACCGAAATAAACCGGTCCATTCCTTCGCGGCCTTCGCGAGAGCCGCAGCGCATTTTGTTCAGCTTCAGGGCGCAACGTCTTTGCTCGTCAGCGACGCTGTGCCCGGCCCCGAGGCGCCGGTTTGGGCGTTCTTTGATGAGGAAGAGGATTTGGCGGTCTTGGGCCTGATCATGGCTTGATCAGACGGCCCGACGGCCGCTGAGGGCTCGGTGCAGCGTGAGGTCGTCGGCGTGATCGAGGCCGCCGCCGGCGGGCAGGCCTTGAGCGAGGCGGGTGATGGTGAAGGGGTGATCGGGCGAAGAGAGGGAGGTGAGGTGATCGGCCAGGTAATGAGCGGTGGCTTCGCCTTCCACATCGGAGCCCGTGGCGAGGATGATTTCGCGGATCGGGCTGTCGGCGAGGCGCCGGGTGAGTGGTTCGATGCGGAGGTTTTCGGGATGGATGTTGTCGAGGGGCGAGAGCCGACCGCCGAGCACGTGGTAGTGGCCGTGGTAGGCGCCGGTGCGTTCGAGCGGGAGGATATCGGTCGGTTGTTCGACGATGCAGAGGAGCGAGCGATCGCGGTCTGGGGCGTCGCAGAGCGCACACGGGCGGTCGCGGCTTTGGAAAAAGCCGCACACGGGACAAAGGGAGACGCCTTGGACGGCGGCGTCCAGGGCGCGCGCGAGGTCGGTGGCGACGGCGGTTTTGGTGGTGAGCAGGCTGATCGCGACTCGTTCCGCGCTGCGTGGCCCGATGCCGGGCAATCGTTTCAGCTGGGCGACGAGCGTGCGAATTTCCTCTGGGTATTCGGCTTTGCGCATGGATGGGTCGGAAAGTGGACCGGGGCGGCTCTCTCGACCAGCTCAAGTGTTTTTCAGCGGGGAGCTGGCCGACTCCCCGAGCAAATCAGGCTCTGACACGAGTGGGAATTCTTCCGGGGCGATGGGCGCTTTTGCGGCAATCAAAGCGTGGATCGCATCGCCTTCGACGGCCCGCAGCTCAAAACGGGCGGCCAGAGCGTCGGCGGCGCGGCGACCGACGAGAATACTCGTGTGATGGCGGGCGTTGAGCGCGGCCAGCTGGCGCGCCTGCTCGGCCGGTGCGCCGGAAGCGGTCCAGAATGGATGAGGTTCGGGCCCGTGCAGGCCGATGACCAGCGGACCGACACTGAGACCGATGCCCCAGACCGCGCTGGGTTTGCCCACCTGTGCTTGCAGCGTGGCCTCCTCGCGCAGGACGGTCGCCAACTCCAGAGCGGCGTGTGCAGCCGCCTCCAAGTCGCCTCCAGTCGATTCCGGGCGGATTCCAAAGAACGCGCGGACGCTGTCGCCGGCCGGAACGTCGAGAACGACGCCGGGGCGGGCACGGAGCAGTCGCACGACTTCACCGAGCGACCGGCTGCGTTGCACAAGATGCGGCCCGACAGCCTCGGGCGCGGGGGCGGGGGAAAGGAGGCGCACCGCGAGCACGGCGCCCTCGCGTTGCGTCGGCGCGTGCCAGGGCGCAGGGACGGCGCGTCCGGACCAGGCGTCCAGGGTTTCCGGACTGGCGCGATCGCCAATCAGCGTGCGGGCCGCGCGGCGCTGCCGGCTCGACGGCGTTTCCGCGAGCAGACACCCCATGGCGAAAGCGAGCCCGGCTGCCGCCAGAGCCGGCCATGGATCGTACGCGAGTCCGTAAAATGCCAGCGTCAGGGAGAGAAATCCCACCGCCCCCAAGCCGGTCGCCAAAACCACCAGCTTTGATGTCCAACCAGTCGCATCCACCGCGACCAAAACCACTACAAACGCTACCAAAGCCGCCACCGCGACCGGGAGCCAGGGCCAGGACGTGGCGGCCAATTCCTTCAATGACAACGATTCGCTTTCAAATCCGGCAAACAGCCAGCCCGCCAGCGGCTCGAACACGCCCGCATCCGCCAGCAAAAGCGCCGTCGCCGTGGCGACCGCAGCCAAGCCTAAGGCAAACATGATATGGCGTGTCATCGGGAATTCGCGGCTCCACGCCGCCCTGCCTCCTTACCACAACCCAACGCAGGATCATCCCCGAATCATAGAGAGAGGATTCATTAAAGGGACGGCCCGTGAGTCGTTCCAAAGTTCACAGATCCGTGACAAATTCTGGGATCGCACTGACTATAGTGGAAGCATGAAAACGAATTCTTTCGCTCGCGGAAAACGAGTATTCGGCTGGCTGGTGATGGGGGCCTTGGTGTGGATGGGGCTGAGCTCGGCGCGATCGGCCGAGGACGGGGCGGTGGTGGACGCGATGCGGGAGGCGCTCTACGCGGAGGAAGTGAAGGGCGATGTGGCGGCGGCGCTTCAGGCCTACGAAGCGGTGACCGCACGCTTCGAGGAACAGCGGGATCTGGCCGCCACCGCCCTTTTTCGTCAGGGTGAATGCCTGCGGAAGCTCGAACGACCGCAGGAGGCGGCAGCCGCGTACCGAAAGCTGCTCACGCTCTTTCCCGACAAGGAGCGGCTGGTTCGGCTGAGTCGGGAGAATTTGGTCGCCTTGGGACAACCGGTCTCCGAGCGGGGGGGCGCCTCGGTCGTCGCGGGCCCGCCGGCGATTAACGACGACGAGCGCAGGGAACTGTCGCGTGTCCAAGCGATGGCCGCGAACAGCCCTGATCTGCTTTTCTCTGAAAAAGAAAATGCGTTTATCGCTGCCGCGGACAAAGGATATCTCGCGGTGCTCGATTGGTTCTTGAATGATCAGGCGGCCAGCGTGAAGCCCCACCTGGATCGGGCCGCCCTGTCGGCGGCCAAGGCCGGCCAACTCAAGGCCTGCGAGCGGCTGCTGGCGGCGGGCGCTTCGACTCAGCGATTATTGGCGCTCGCGCTGCAGTTCCAGCGGTGGAGCGTGGTCAGATTGTTGCTCGATTCGAAGGCGGATGTGGCGGCCGTCGGGGAGGTGCCAGCGACTCCCGAGGTGGTTCCCCGGGATCAGCAGGGCAATGCACAGGGTGGTCGGATCCATGGCCCAGCGCTTCTGCTCGCCCTGGGAGGTGTATCGGGCGCACCGTTCGATGGCCTGACCGATCTGCTAAAGTCGGGAGCGGACCCCAATCACGCCGGCACGGTTCAGCCCAATTCCGGCGGGGCCCAGCCCGTTTCCGCCTTGTCGCTGGCCGTACGCAGCGGCCAGTCGGTCGAAGTCGTGCGTCTTCTTCTCGATGCGAAGGCGGAGGTGAACGCGCTGGTCGGTGAGCCGGGCCGGACGGCATTGATGCTCGCTCTGGAACAGGAGCTGAGCCAACCATCCGACGACCTCGTGCAGGCATTGCTCGCAGGTGGGGCGAACTGGACCACCAGCGCCGGGGATGGTCACACTGCCTTGCATTCCGCGGTGGGTTGGGGCCGTATACGCTGGGTGGAGGCGGCGATCAAAGCCGGTGTCGATGTTAATGCTCGGACCGAAGACGGCGTGACACCCCTGATTCTCGCGCAACAACGATACGCGGGTTATCGCGCGGTGGCGGCATTATTGCAGGCCGGCTCAAAGATCGAGTCCAACCATCCGATGATCGGAAACCCCCTGGTTTTGGCGTATCATGCGTGGCCGCGCACCGACGAGACACTTCACGCGCTGGAAAGTCTGCTCGACGCCGGGGCGGATCCACACGCCGCCGGCCGCATCAGTGGCGACTTGAGGCGTCCATTGGACGCGGCCCTTTGGACTTGGGACGCGCCTTGGCCAGCCGGGGTCGAGGCGCTCCTTAAGCACGGCGGGCGTCCGAAGGACATCGAGGGTGGTTTCAGCGGTTTCATCGGGCGCGCTCGAAGTGCCGGCACCTCCGATAGCGCCGAAAAAGCGCGCCGTTCAATTTTCGCCGCGTTTCGCCCCCTGTGGAAGGCCGCTCACTGGCGCGACAATCCTCTTTTGATGGAAGCGGTCTGGGCAGACGAGGGCGAATCGACTCTCGAGGACTTTCGACGAGAGCGGGAAACTCCTGGGCCCTTATTTGCCGCCTTGTTCTCCAAAACATCCGCGCTGGACGGTCCACCCAGCCTGAGACGCCTCGTGCGGCAACGGCAGTTTCTGGCGCCAGGCTTGCAACCGCGGGAGTGGGAGAAAGCCACAATCACACGGCAGACGGACGGCCAGGAGTCGATCATCCCGATTGATGTGCTTGCCATTGCCGCCGGCAAAGCGTCGGAGCCGCCGCTTCAATGGGGTGATGTTTTGGCCGTCCCCGCGTCTCCGGAATGGCGGGCGTCGATCGATGATGTGGTGCTCAAATGGGCGAATGGCGACGCCGAGATCACGGTACGCCTTGACTTGGGCGAGGCTGGGATGGTGAGCAACCGGCCGGCCGATGCGGCGCCTCTCTGGGACTCCGCCACCGTGGGCGCGCCCGCACTGCTTTTGGAAACGGCGATCCGGCGCGCAGGCATTCCCCAGGCGCTGCTCAATTTAACGGCGACGATTCGACGGACTGATGCCAATGGAGCCATGGTCGATGTGCCGACTTCCAACCCGAGCCCCACCCTGCGCGATGGCGATACGGTGGTTTTTATCGCACCGGAGCTCAAACCATCGCTGAGCGAGGAAGCACTGCGTGAGGGGGTCTGGCTCTGCCCGTCCATGGAGGGACCGTTTTGGCCGGTGGATCCGATGTACGATGCCGGTGTGGCCACCCCGCTTGGTTACGTTCTGCTCGCGCTGCAAGCGCCCCACCCCGGCATGTTCCAACGTGTCGATTGGTCCAAAGCCATATTGCGCACCTGGGTGGCTCCTTCTTCGGAGGCCCAACCTGCCGGCACCGAGCCCGACCCGCAGGAAGAAACCTGGATCGAACAGCCGCTGATGACGGCCTGGGCGAGCGCGATGCTGCGTCCCGGGCAAATCCTGATTCTGCCGCCAGGGGATCACACTTCGCCTCACTGGCCGGAAGAGCTTAAGGCGGGCTTGGCGAAACTGGCGTTCGATTGGCGTCTGCAAATCGACAACGCGGCCGGCATCCCGCGGACCTACCGGCCGCGCTTTTTCGACCGCCGGATGAGCGATGGCCAAGTCGTCTGGTTCGATGTGGAGCCTTCCGGTGCCGAGGGTCCACTCCTCCCACTGGTGCGCGATCTTCTGGCCCTGTCCGATGCGGTGGCGGGGGGTGTGGCCACCAACGTCGATCCGCTTGCCGCTGTGCAGCTGAACTCCTCCCATTGGGCTTTCCCAGATCGTGTCGTGAGTTACACCAAGCCGAAACCACAACAGAACACCAATCTGCAAATCAATCAGCAAATGCAAATCAATCAGATCAATCAGCAGCCGGGTCGGCGTCGCGTGGTCCTCCCGCCTGCTGGAGGACAGTAATCACCATGCCATCCGCGCCCTCGCCCGTCCGGTTGGCCCTGTGGCTCTGTGTGCCACTGGTCGTGCTGGCGGCGGCGGGGCTGTGGCTGGTGCGGGCGGAGCGGGCGCGGGTCGAAGTGGAGCTGCGGCGGGATGCCGAACGATGGGTTGAGTTCGTGCGGCAGCATGTCTGTGGCGTCAGCACCGAGGAAAGCGTGGCGGCGCTGGCCGTGAGCGTGCCGCCCAACGAAACGCCCGCTCCCGGGCCCGATGCCGCCGCTTTGGCCGAAGCGCGTGCCGCCCTGAAAGCCGGCCGGGGCGACGACGCGGTGGCGAAGCTCGACGCATTGCGAGCGCGGCCGGGTATGGATTCAGCCGTTTCTGAGGCCAGCCTGCCGTTGCTGCCACTCATCCATCGATTGCTTTTCGAAGCGCAACCCGACACGGCGAGGGCGGAGTCGTTGGTTCGAGCCGCGGTGAGGTATCCGTCGATCCTGAGCCCAGCGTTGGTCGAGGACGCGGCCGCGTCGTTGACCCCAGAAGATGCCGCATCCTGGCGCCGGCGGGCCGATGAGGCCGTGGCGATGACGCGCGACTTGGCGCGTGGCGCACCCACGCCGGGATGGCATCTGGAGCGACGGAATGACGGGTCGGGGGGAGCCACCTCGTTGGAGGAAGTGGGCAAAGTAGTGCGTCGCGCCGCCGGCGACACGGCACACTTGTTGCCGTCCGGGTTGAGCGCCCATGTCGAGTGGTTCGGGCATATGGTGCTGCCAGCCACGGGGCCGGAGCTGGCATCGGCCGCGCGCGAGCCATGGCGAGTGGGGGTTGTTTTGTCCGACCCCGGCGCTCTTGAAGCCGCGGCGGCCGAACGCGTGCGCTGGCTCGCCTGGATTCTGGCGGCTGGGGTGGCGGTGACGGCCTTCGCGCTCTGGGTCGCGTGGCGGGCATTTCGTCGGCAGGCGGAGTTGTCGCGCGCGCAAATGGAATTTGTCGCCAGTGTCTCGCACGAGCTGCGCACACCGGTCGCCAGCATCACCGCTCTGGCCGAACGCCTCGACTCAGGCCAAGCCGATGGCGCCCAGACCACCGAATACCACCAGTTCATCGGCCGCGAAGGACGGCGACTGGCCTCGCTCGTGGAAAACGTCCTCGATTTTTCGCGCCTCGAACGCGGCAAACGCGCCTTCGTGATGGAACCGGTTGACCTGCCGGCGTTGGTGCGCGAAACCGCGTCGCTCATGCGCCCGCACGCCGAGGAAAAAGGCCTGACACTCGTCGAAAACATCGTCGACGTGCCGGAGGACCGCTGGCCGCCCGTCGACGCCCTGGCCATCCGTCAAGCGCTGGTCAATCTGCTCGACAATGCAATCAAGTTCACTCCCGCCGGTGGTCGCGTCGAGCTGGGCATGGCCGAGGAATCCGGCGCCCTCGTTTTCCATGTCAGCGACACCGGGATCGGCATCGAGCCGCGCGAGCGGTCGCGCATCTTCGAACGATTCTACCGCGTGGACAACAGCCTGACCCGCGAAACCACCGGCGCCGGCATCGGACTCAGTTTGGTCCGGCAAATCGCCGAAGCGCATGGTGCCCGCGTGGACGTCGACAGCGATCCCGGCCGGTTCACTCGATTCTCGCTGAGATTTCCCCCCGTCCCATGCGCCTCCTGTTGATAGAAGACGAAACGCCATTGCGCACCGCCATCCGCGACTCCTTCGCCGATGAAGGGTGGCGCGTGCTCACCGCCGTCGACGGCCGCGAGGGGCTGGACAAGGCGCTCGCGGAAAAACCCGACATCATCGTCCTCGACATCATGCTGCCGAAGCTCGACGGCCTCTCGCTGTGCCGGCAACTGCGCGATCTCGGTCACACAGTTCCCATCCTCATGCTCACCGCCCGCGGGTTGGTCGACGACCGCGTCCAAGGACTCGACGCCGGCGCGGATGATTACATGGTGAAACCGTTCAACCTGGCCGAACTCAAGGCCCGCGTCCGCGCCCTGCGCCGCCGCTCCGAACTGGCCACCTCCCTGCCGGCCGAAGCCCGCATCGGCGATGTCTTCGTCGACCTCACCCGCCGACGCATCACTCGCGCCGGCCGCGCGCTCGACATGACCGCCAAGGAATGGGGGGTGCTAGCGCTGCTGATCCAACACGCGGGCGCCGTCGTCACCCGAGACCAGTTCCTCGACCTCGTCTGGGGGTTCGCCGCATTTCCCACCACTCGCACCGTCGATACTCACATCGCCCGGCTCCGCCGCAAACTCGAGCCCGATCCCGAAAACCCGCGGTTCATTCTCACCGAGCCGAAAGCGGGCTACCGGCTGGTCAAAATAGAGAGGCCTCAAAGCG
>JBJXFS010000224.1:0-50711 GCA_046155625.1 Verrucomicrobiales bacterium
ACGCTCCCACCGCTTACGAGCCCGGGTGGTCTCGTCCCACCTCCAGACTCAATCGCCCGCTGAAGCCTGTATTCAAGGGGGGCAAGATTTTCTGATTCAATGCGCTTGGACGATAGTTGACATTGCCGGCGATGCCAAAAGTCTTCCGCACCTGGCACGTCGATTGGCCCAAATATGTACAAACTCCAGGCCGGCGGCTCAGCCGCCGGCTCACTTTTCTACTTTACTGGTTCCCATCCTCAAAAGAGTGGCGACGAAGGATTAGTCTCCATGTCCCAGAACAACCACTTGCCCCTGACCTTTTTCAGCGTTCCGCTGAGCGCGCGTTTGGCGGCCACGGTGTCAGCCTGGTTCACGAAAATGCACTCGAGGTAGATTTCCGCGGTGTTCCCGTGGATCTCGACCTCGGTACGGAAAGTGGGCGAGAGTGAAATCCAGTTGTTGTTGAAGAACGGAGAATTGGCAAAGAAGGTGAGAATCGCGTCACGTCCAGTGAATGTGGTGGAACCGTTGACCACGAAAGTCGTGTCCTGCGCCCAAATCCCGGCCATATCTGCGAGATGCTCGGCGGCGGCATTCGCGTCGCCGTTGTGAGAGACGAATTCATGAAAACCGCGCAAAACCAGGAGAATCTCCGCGGTTTGAGTATTGGACCAGTCCACCTCTGAATCGGCTTGGGCACTTTGGGGCCCCCCCAGTTGAGTGATGACGACCAGTCCACACAGGGCGACAATTGTGGCCAAGTGGCGGGCCGCACGTGGTAGTTTTGCAAGTTGCATGGTAGTACTTAGGTCATTGGGTTTCTTTTTGTTTTGCCATCTCAAGCGGCGATCGCCTCGTCGTTGTGGCACTGGGTCAAGGCGTTTTTGGCCGGTGAATCACGCCAACGGCGAAGTCTTTTTTTAGTTGATCATGGTTCGGGCGCGTGACGGATTCAGAGAGAATGGGCGCTCCATGATCACGGATAAGCGACCCGATAATAAGTCTTTGAAAGACCTGTCCGCGCATCGTGGAATGCGAATCGACCGTCAGCACCGGCGGTAACCGTGCCAAGGTCGACGAAACCGCCGGCGCTCAAATCGGGCGAAGCCTGAATTCGATGCGCGCCGTTCGGGAACCCGCGAACCGTTAGGACCACCGATCCATTTTCGACGCGAGTGATGGAATCGATCCCCAGGGTGCCCTCGATCACCTGGACGGCATCGAGCATGATGCCGCCACCGTGACCACTGGGGGAGGCGCTCAATGAGGTGAATTCCAAACTGGTCGTGGTCGCAAGCGCCGTAAAATGCGCCGTGAAGACACTCCAATGATAGTTGCCGGCGACCGCGCCGGTGTGAGTGATGGTGTGATTCAACCGATCTCCAATGTCGTCAAAGATACGGACTCTGGCGGACGCCGACCCCGACGTCGACGGCTCCCAGTAGTTGTCGGTGTAGGCAAAGGTGACCGTGTAGAGCGAGCCGGGAGTAGTGGCGAAGGATTGTGTGATGCGGCCCGGCTGGAGGCCATTGAGGTCGAGGAATTGACCACCCTCAAAGGCCGGGCCGGTGATGAAGCCGTTGCCGAGGGCGTCGCCCACCTCCACGCTGTGCAGACCGACGACCCAGGGAGCAATGGTATCTTGGCCGGGATTGATTTGAACAAAGGTGGGTGTGTCCGGAGCCTCAAAGCCTCCGTTGATGATGAGTTGAGGGTGGGGGGAACTGATCGCGGGAATAAACGTAAACTGAAAGATCGCAGCCGGACCGCGGCCGCCTTGCGGTTCGGAGGGAGCCTGGGCGACGGACATTTGCATTCCGGGGATTTGGTCCACGAGAATTTTGGGAGATTCGCCTTGCCAAGCAATAAAATCGAACAGCAGATTGCCCTGGCTTGGATCATAGAGAAAAGGAGTCACTCCCGCGGAAAAGTCGGGCTGATAGAATTCATCCGGGCCGGCACCATCCGCCACCATGGTCAGGGGTCCGCGGTAGAACTCCATGACGTCCGATCCGTGGTTAGCGTCGAAGCTCAGGCTCAGTTCGCTGGGTTTCCGTCCGGTGGTCGATAAGCGGACCTCGTTGTCAGGGAGGTGGGCGGTATGTAGACTGGTCACGCTTTCGTCGGCCCGGGGACCAAAGCCTACGATGCCGTGCGGTTGGTTGCCCAGCGCCGCGAAGTCCGCTGCGAGAAACACCTGCTGATATCGGTACGGGGGCTCAGAAGCCCTACAAAAACACCCCTCACCCTTCTGGTCTACGTAGGCACCGGGCGAAGCAAGCCTGATTTCCCCTGCCTGAGCCGGGTGGAGGCCTGCCAACAGCATGAGAGCGGTCCCGATCGAGATGACGCTGAGTGAGGGGACGGAGGCATAGCTTCCAGCCAACGCGGCTACCCTGTGTGGACGGTATGAGTGTATAATGATTTTCATGAATTTAATGTGTTTGATTCCGTTTTCATCATTGTGTGAGCCGAAATGCTGCGGCGCTTCGTGACAGCGCCCATCCTTTCACCGGTCACCGGCGTCTTTCGCAGTCCAATCATCGCCAGGGAATTTCAAGCATTCGGCTATGCAGTGTGGTTAGCTGGCTGGCTTTCAGGCGAAAGCTGCAGAGTGCACTTCAGTTCGAGGGGTTTCTCGTGCGGCGCCGCCTCCCAAACCCGAACCGTGGCCGCGCCACGGAACATGCAGTATCATCTTGGCGCTGGCCGGCCAGAGGATGCGGGGCAGAGGAGGGTGCAAATCCCGACAGTTTCCAATTGGGAGTCAGTTGTGTGCCCAGTTCCACCACCGCCTCCATTGTCGAGTTTTGCCCCCCTCCTCCGCCCCAAGGAGGCGTCACAACGGGTTTTCATCGGTATGGTTGTTGCGGAGTTCATGGTTTGCTCGCGTGATGGAGGAGGGCGGGATGGGCGCGCCGCTTATTCTCAAGCATCAGGGATAAGCGACCCGGTAATACGTTATTGAAAGACCTGTGCGGGTATCTCGAAACTCGAGCCGTCCCTTGGCATCAGCCGCCACCGCGCCAAGGTCGACGAAGCTGCCTGGACTCAAATCACCCGAAGCTTGGATTCGATGCACCACGTTCGGGAACCCGCGAGCTCTCAGCACCACCAAGCCGTTTTCGACGCGAGAAATGGAATCAATCGTCAGCATGCCTTCAATCACTTGGATACCATCGAGCATGATGCCGCCACCGGCACCATCGGTATCGCTCAATGAAGCAAACTCCAAACTGGTCGTGCTCTGAAAAGCGGTAAATGCCGGCATCGAGGACCTTGGCGATGTTGGCATGGTCCATCATCGCCAGTGCCTGACGCTCGGCCTCGAACCGCGCGACGATCTGCCGGCTGTCCATGCCCGGCTTGATGATTTTGAGGGCGACTCGGCGTTTGACCGGTTCGCGTTGCTCCGCCATCCAGACTTCGCCAAAGCCGCCTTCGCCGATACTTTCGAGCAGCTTGTAGGGGCCGATCATGGGGGCCGGAGGCCGCTCTTGAGGAGAGGCAGGGACCACGCTTCTCTCTGCCTCGACGGCCAGTCCGGCGACGAGGCTGTCATCGGAAAAATGCTCCTTCAGCAATTCGTGCACGTTTCGACGAAGAACGACATCGTGGCCACAGGCCCGATCCACGTACGCGACGCGTTCGTCCGGTTCAGCCACTTCAATGGCCTTCAAAAAAACCTCGCGCTCCGTCATGAATTCAGCGGTTTTACCGATGACCTAGTGCGATGCCAACAGCGGAAAGGAGGACTTTTGTGAACGATGCGGATAAAACAGGCGGAAGGGTGGGGGAATGAGGTTTGGAGGAGCGAGCTCCTGCCAACCCTGGCGTTTAACGCCGCTGTCCTGCATCGCGCCCATGATGGCCGTGGCCATCAGGGTCGTCGCCGCTGTGGTGCCCGTCGTGCTCGCACTGAATGTGTTGCGGGACTTCATGGTGCTGATTCTTGGTTATGTTGTTTTCTCGAGCATGAAGCCCTGGCTTTTGGCGTCGTCTCTCCAAGGCGATTTCCGTCCCCGAATCCCGCCAGATCATTTGAAGAATTTTTGAAGCGGGGAGGGCAGCATGGGAGCCGCAGGCATTCTGCCGTTAAGCGGAGCGCACTTCCGCTATGGCCTTTTGGGAGTCCTCGAAAACAATCTCGCGTTCGGTCATCATGCGATTTGTTCCAGTGCGCGCGCCATCGACTTGCCCTCTTGGACAGGCGAGAATCGAGGTGAAATCACACCGCGGACTTGAAACATTGTCCCCTCAGGCTGCCGGAGGGGAAAGGGAAGCCCGGATGGCGCGCTTCAACCAGGCCCGGGCGAAAGCCCAGTGCCGGTCCACCGTGCGCGGCGCGAGGTCGAGGGCGGCGGCGATTTCCGGGATCGTCAGGCCGACGAAATAGCGCATCCGAACGACCTCGGCGGCCAGCGGGTCTTCGAGCGCCAGCGATTCGAGGGCATCGTTGACGGCCAGCAGTTCTTCCGACGGCACGGCCGCGGCGATCCGGGACTCCTGCAACTCATCGCCGATCCGGTTGGCGCCGTGTTTGAGCCGCTGTTTGCGCCGGGCGGTGTCGATGAGAATCTGCTGCATCGCCGTGGCCGCCGCCTTGAAGAAATGCCGGCGATTGGCGAAGTGTTCGTGGCCGCCGCCGGCTATCTTCATCCACGCTTCGTGGACGAGGGCCGTGGCCTGCAGCGTCTGGCCCGGCTTTTCATTGGCCATGCGGACGGACGCCAACTTCCGAGGCTCCTCGTAGACCATGGGCAGCAATTGATCGGCAGCCGTCGGATCGCCCGCATCAACGGCACTCAGCAATTGGGTGACCTCCGACATCGCCGCATTTTGAGCGGGCGCTGGCGGAAAGCGAGCACCCAGGAATGAATTGTTTTGCAGCCGAGGCGGGGGTGCAGAGGCCTGGCACTACACTGAGAGGGGTGTTCGCCTTGAGAGGCGGCGTTTGAGGCGGGTGAACGCTTGATGGGAGGAGGGTTGGGAGGGAGGCCGCCCCTGCTACCCTGCCCGAGGTGCCTGAATATCGTGTGACTTCACGCACACGATCCACGGAGATCGTGACTCTGGATTTCGCTTTGGCGCCGGGGCCGACACCGACCTCCCGCCCGCGCTTGTGACTCTCCCTGTCCATCGGGCCACGCCCGTTTCCCGCTGATTACCGCCCTCTGCCCTCCGACCCCCGACTACAGGGACTGGAGGAGTTTTTCGCGGTGGGATGGGTTGACGTGGAAGAGATCGCGGAGGGCTTGGAGGGCGTTGTCGCCTCGGGCGGATTGGATGCCGAGGAGGCGGGCTAATTCGCGTTCGTAGTGGAGGATGGCGCGGAGGCTGGGGTCGTGGGATTCGAGGTAATCGAGGGCGCGGGTGAGGAGGGCGAAGTGATCGGGGAGCGGGGTGGCGCGTTCGGCGACTTGCTCGAGGAGGTGGACGAAGTAGGAGGCGGCGAGCACGCGTGACCACGAGTTACGGAGGCCGAAGCGGTGGGAGGTGACGGTGATTTCGCGAAGGATGTGGAGGTCGGAGCGGCGGCTTTCGGCGTAGGCGATGTCGGCGGTGAGGAAGAGGTCGAGGCGACCGGCGAACGGGCTTTTGGGGCGGAGGGCTCCTTTGGCGACGGTTTTGATGAGTCCTTGGTCAGGCGAACACAGGCTGACGATCAGGCTCGTTTCGGTGAGCCGGAGACGGCGAAGGAGGATGGCTGAGGTGTTGATCAGTGGGTGAGAACGATTTTGCCGGCGGCACCGTTTTTCATGACGGCGGCGTGGGCGGCGGCGGCCTCGGCGAGCGGGAACTGGCGGCTGACGACGGGGTTGAGCGAGCCGTCTTTCAGGCCGGCGGCCAGGCCGTGGTGGACCTCGGCGAGTTCCTCGGGGGTGGCATTGAAGAGGAGGAGGCCGCGGACATCGGCCTCGCGGATCATGAGATCGCGGGGATTGATTTCGATTGGACCGCGGCATCCGATGACAATGATACGACCGCGTTTGGCGATGATGCGGGCATCCTGGGCGAGGTTGACATTCGACAGCATTTCCAGGATCAAGGCGGGGCCGGCGCCGCCGGTCAGCGCCGGCAAGGCGTCGAGGTAGCCGGGCTTCGAATGGTCGAGGACGTGGTCGGCACCTTGAGCGCGCACCAACTCAGCGCCCTCGGGGGATCCGGCGGTGCCGATGACTTGAAGGCCGAGAGAATGGGCGATTTGAACCGCGGCCACGCCGACACCGCCGCTCGCCCCGTGCACCAGCACCACTTCATCGGCGCGCGCCTGACCACGCTGAACCAGCGCGCGCCACGCCGTGGCATACGGAATCCCAATGGCCGCACCTTGCGCCGCACTGAGCCGGTCGGGGAGCGAGTGCACGCCGCTGGAGAGAGCGGTGAGCCAGGAGGCGTAGGCGCCGCTCGTGGAAGCCGACGTGTAAACGCGGTCGCCGGGTTCCCATGGTTCGACGCCCGGGCCGACGGCGTCGATGACGCCCGCGGCATCAGTGCCGGGCGTCCATGGCAGGGGCAAGGCGGGGTTGGAGCCGCCGCGCTGGTAGGTTTCGACGGGGTTGACGCCGATGGCCTCGACTTTCACGAGCACTTCGCCCGGGCCGGGAGTGGGCACGGGTATTTCCTCCAGGCGGAGGACTTCCGGCCCGCCAAATTCATGGACTCGGATCGCCTTCATCATGGCTCGCAGTGTGGCACATCACTGGAACCACGCGAGGGGATAGAAGAAGAGCCAGCCGAGGGCTACAACGGGGCCGAGGCACCACAAGACTAGGCCCCACAAGCGCCGTTCATTGACGTCTTCCCGATCGTCAGGGAGGGCGGCGACTACGCCGGCCGCAATGAGAAGCAGAAGCAGCAAGCCCGCCAGGTCGATCGGGTATCCGTCGGCGCGCTGCCATGGGAGGTAGCCGTTGAGCCGGGCGTCCAGCCAATAGAGCCCGGCGCCGACCCATCCGATGGTGGAACAAGCGATGGCCGCAAGGCGTCTTCGGCGCTCGAGTTGGCGGGTCTTCATGGCGTGGGCGCAGGCTGGAGCCAGCGCGGGAGCGCCGCCTCCAGCGCGGCGTGATTTCTCCAGTCGTAGGTGAACACATGCAAGCCCATGCAGGAGCCGGCGGCGGTGTTGGCCGGGGCATCGTCGAGGTACAGAGTCTGAGCCGGGTCGCACCCGGAAAGCGCGATCAGGTCGCGGTAGATCTTGGAATCCGGTTTGGCGGAACCGGCTTCGTGCGAAAACGCCCCGCCGCGAAAGTGCGCAAACACGGGGAAGGCGGCGCGGAGGTAATCGAGGTGCAGACCACTGGTGTTGGAAAGCAGGTACAGCGGGACACGATCGGCGAGTCGCTCAACCAATCGGACCATCGGGACATTCTCCTCGAAGATGTCGCAGTACGCGGCCACGAATGATTCTTCGCTGCCAGCGAAGGAGATGACATCGCGCCCGCGGGCGAGGAATTCCCCAGTGCTCATCCGGCCTTCCTCCATGAGAACGATCAAGGGACGGAGGCGCAACTCCACTTCGGCGGCGGAAAGCGGGCTATCGGCGGCCAGCCGGCGCATGGCTTTGGAGAAGTCGAAAGTGACGAGGACGTTGCCGATGTCGAAGAAGAGGGTGGTCATGGAGCTGGATGGGAGGAATGGGAGGAATGGGAAGGATGGGAAGAATGGGAAGGATGGGAAGAATGGGGGAGGAATTGGAGGAGGTGGCGGGCGGCGAGCAGGGCGCCGGTGGGGCGGCGGTGGCGCCAGGCGGCGTCGCGATGGCGCGGCCAGTCGCCGGATTCGGTGGCTTGGCGGAGGAGGGGGCCGAGGGCATCGGGGTTTTGTTCCAGCCAGCCCGAGCCGCGCCGCTGGACGAGTTCGACGTTGCCTTCTTCCTGGCCGGGAACGACTTTCACGATAAGGCTGGGGCGTCCGGCGGCGGCGGTTTCGTGAGTGGTGGCCCCACCGGCTTTGGCGATCACGAGGTCATGAGTGGTCATGAGGCGGGGTATATGGTCGACCCAGCCGAGGAGTTGCAGCCGACCCGGATAGGCATCGGCGAGTTCGCGGGCGGAGGGCCCGAGGCGATCCGCGTGCCGGGCCAGGACGACGGTGAGTTGGACTCCGGCGGGACCGCGGTCGAGGAGCGAATGGAGGGCACGGCGGAAGGATGGGGCGGAGCCGGCGGGAAAGAAGAGGAGACGGCGCGGGGTGTCGGCGGCGGGGGACGTCGGGAAGTCGGCAAAGCGGGGAGAAACCGGGAATCCGGTGTCAAGCACGACGGTGCCCGGTTGTCGCCAGGCACTGAGGAGTTGAGCGGAAATCTCGTCCGCGGCGAAGTACGTGGCGACCGACTCACACCGCCAGACCGGGTGGATGGTGATGGAATCGGTGACGACGCTGAAGACGGGGATCGAGAAACGACCCAGCAGTCGGTGGAGGAGGTGTGGGTAAAGCGGAAATGTGCAGGCGATGATGGCGGGCGGATCGCGGCGCAGATCGTCGGCTAACGCGGCACGCACTGGGCCCAGAGCCTGCATCGGGTCGTTCTCGAGCGGCAACCCGCCGGCGCGCCGATAGAATTGACGCCATGCCCACGGGGCGTGCGTGATGGTGACGGCATAAAGTTTACTCAGGAGCTCTCCAAGGACCGGCTGGGCCTCGCGGATAAAATCGCGAATCTCCACCCGCACGGCATCGCCCGCTTCGCGCCGCAGTCCTTCAGCCAGGCCCCGGGCCGCACTGTTGTGACCGTCCCCGAACGAGGCGGTGAGAATTAGAATGCGGGGCGGCGGCATGGCAGACACGGAACTCGGCGATCCGGAGGCTGGCGATCATGACATGGCGCCTGCCGGTTGAAAACTTAAGATTAGTGAAATAAGGTGTTCCATCAAAGCTCACCCATCCAACCCTGTCCTGAGTTGGCGCCCGGCGCGGCGTCGGGCCATCCGCTGGCCCACATGGTTGTGGGCGGTGGGGGCGTGGGCGTGGATGGCGCAGGGACTTGTGCAGAGCGGGGCGGGGAGCCATGGCGTGGGGCGGGCGGGGTTGGGGTTGGCAGGTGACGGCATGGCGTCGACCGCGAATCCGCCACTCCCTTCGTTGCAGGCGGTTGTGGTGGAATTGGCCGGGCGAAGGATAGGTTCGAGTGTGGAGGCGCTGAGTCATTTATCGGAAAGGCGGTCGCGCTGGGAGCACCTGACAAATGACGTGCGGTTGGCGATGGATGCGGTGGCGGCACGAGGGGCAGGGCGGGCCGGTTGGCAGCGGGTGGAAGTGGTGGGTACGGGTGAACGGGCGGGAGGCGCCCAGGACTGGGAGTGGGCGCGGTCGCGATGGTCGAGCGAGGTCGCCTCGGCGCATCTGGTCATCGGGAATGGGACGCGATCGCCCGATGGAGGGGTCGAGCGCACCTCGGTATCGCTGGACTCAGAGAGTCTGGTGGTCGCTGTGGTGGGCGATTTCGCGCGTCACGACCCGACCCCGGACCAGTTGAGGGCGCTCACCGAGGTTGTCGATTATGCGCGAGCCAAGACCGGGGTGATTCGGGTGACGCCGGGAAAAGTGAATGAGGCACCGGTCAGCGCGGCGATTCTGGATGCGGCCTACAATGCCGGGTTGGCGGAGCCTGACGGCCTGGGCGGGTCCCGCGAATAGCATCATGGTTATCGGGCTTACAGGGTCGACTGGTTTTCTTGGACGGCATGTCCTTCGCGAGATCGAATTGCGGGGGCATGAGGCCGTTGGTTTTTCGCGTAACCCGATGGCCCGAGTCACCGGAACTCGTGAAGTGCGCCCGTGGTCGACGGGCGTCGCACCTGACGTTTCGGGATGTGAAGCGGTAATCCACTTGGCCGGTGAATCGGTGTTGGGCCTGTGGACCTCGGCGAAGCGCCGGTCGATCCGGGAGAGCCGCGTCGCCGGGACGCGCCAATTGGTCGAGGCGTTGCGGGATCGGGCCGGGGGGGCGGTCACGCCGGCGTTGGTCTGCGGCTCGGCGATCGGTTATTACGGTGATCGTGGAGATCAGCGGTTGTCGGAATCGGAGGCGCCGGGGAGGGGGTTTTTGGCGGAAGTCACGCAGGCTTGGGAAGCGGAGGCGATGCGGGCGAGTGAATATGGGGTGCGTGTCGTCCGCGGGCGCATTGGCGTGGTGATGGGAGCGGACGGTGGAGCGTGGCCGCTCTTGCGTCGGGTGTTTGGGCTAGGGGTGGGCGGGCGGCTTGGTTCCGGGCGTCAATGGATGTCGTGGGTGCATGTGCGGGACGTGGCCGCCCTGCTGGTCACCGCGGCCACGGATTCCCGATGCCAGGGCCCAATGAACTTGGTCAGCCCGGAACCGGTTACGAATAGCGAGTTCACCCGGGCCGTGGCGCGCGCGCTCCATCGTCCAGCCATCTTTCCCGTCCCGTCGGTCGCGCTTCGACTTCTTCTGCGCGACCAAGCCGGAATTCTCCTCGACAGCCAACGAGTCGTGCCGCAGGCCGCGGAGGCGATCGGCTGCCAATTTGCCTTCCCCTCGTTGGATGGTGCTCTGGACGAATTGGTGCGCGCGCCGAACAAAAACAAAACGGGCGGTCCGTGAGGACCGCCCGTTGCTGGAGTTTGTCAATTTGTCGTACTTTTTGGTTCAAGAAACGACGCTGCAGGCGAATGAGAGAAGGTAGTATTCAGGTGGGACGCGACCTCCTGGGCGCGTAAGCGGTGAAGGCGTGCCATCAGGGAAAAGTCTCCACTTCTCGAGTGATGATCGCGTGATTCGAATCCGGAGACTTCCCGATAGCCGTGCCATTGTTCCTCGCCTTTTCCGGCTTGGGGCATCGCTTGAGAAGGCGAAGAACTGGCTTCTTTCCCCACGCTCCCACCGCCTACGCGCCCGGGAGGTCGCGTCCCACCTCCAACCTCATGCGCTCGATGAAACTCGTCCACCAAGCGCTCAAGTCTCGCCGTGCCAAGGCCCCCATCAGACTAACCGTCAACGCTGCACATGCTCAAGAATCCACCGCTCCCGGATACGTCCTCCCTCAAGGTTTTACAAACTCCCGAGCCGTGCGGTCCATCAAGGAATGGCCGCGATTCACTTGAGGTACGGGGATCCGGGGGCCGTCATTTGGTCGTGGATCCAGGCGTAGGTTTTGGCCATTCCGTCGCGGAGGCGGACGTTCGGTTCCCATCCGAAGTGTTTTCTGATCAATGTGTTGTCGCTATTCCGTCCGGCGACCCCCTTGGGGGCGTTTAAATTGTAGCGCCGCTGAAGTTTAATGCCGGCAATGTCTTCGACGATGTCGACGAGTTGATTAATGGAAACGAGTTCACTGGACCCGAGGTTCAGTGGTTCGACGACGTCATTTTCCAGGAACATGACGGTGCCGTGCAGGCAGTCGTCGATGTACATGAACGAGCGGGTCTGGTGGCCGTCGCCCCAGATTTCGATTTCATGTTTTCCGGAGAGTTTGGCGGCGATGACCTTTCGGCAAACGGCGGCGGGGGCTTTTTCGCGGCCACCTTCCCAGGTGCCCTCGGGGCCATAGACGTTGTGGAACCGGGCGACGCGGGATTGCAGGCCGAAGTCCTCGCGGAAGTGACGGCACAGGCGTTCGGAGAAGAGTTTTTCCCATCCGTAGCCGTCTTCGGGCATGGCGGGATAGGCGTCCTCCTCCTTGAGGGCGGTGACGTTGGGGTCGCGTTGTTTGTCGGCGTTATAGACGCAGGCGGAGGATGAATAGAAGAAGCGTTCGACGCCGGCCTGGCGTGCGGCGATGAGCATGTGGGTATTGACGAGCACGGAGAGCATGCAGAGCGCCTTGTTGTTTTCGATGAACCCCATGCCCCCCATGTCGCAGGCTAGGTTGTAGACGTGCT
This sequence comes from Verrucomicrobiales bacterium, assembly GCA_046155625.1. GTDB lineage: Bacteria > Verrucomicrobiota > Verrucomicrobiia > Verrucomicrobiales > V1-33 > CAJBME01. The sequence goes on from JBJXFS010000224.1 coordinate 11,830, forward strand.
GCATGCCGTCGACGGCCGCCTCACAAACTTCGCGGCACGAACAGTCGGCCACCCGGTTTTCCGCGAAGGGGTGGACCTGGTACCAATCGGCGAGCGGCTTGATATCGACGGCCCTGACGGACGGATAGCCGAGGGAATGGAGGTGATGGACGAGGTGACCGCCGATGAATCCTCCGGCTCCGGTGACAACGACTGAGTTTCTGTTCATGAATGAATGGACGGGATGAGAGTAGGTAAAAGGGGATGGGTGGGTCGGGTGGTGTTGGGCGGAGAACCGGTTCAGCCGAAGTTTTTGCGGTTCACGTAGACGTAGAGGGCGGTGACGATGGCGAAAGTCGTGTGCATGACCAGAGCGAACTCGAAATAGGCGCCGAGCATCCAGCTGATGGCGACGCCGGTGCGGTACGGGGCGTCATCGGTGAGGTTGCCGAGCAGGCGTTTGGCCAGGGCGAAGAAGTCGGCCGCTCGTGGGAGCGGAGTGCTGTGGGAGCGGCCATCGATGGCCTCGCGCAGCCACGTGACGACGCTGAATACTTGTTTCGGCACCAGAGTCCAGACCAAGACGACCGGTTTTAATTCGGCCGGGAGCAGGAGCGTGGGCTGAGAGAGTGCCACCACACCCAGGGCACCGGCCAGCACGATGGAAAGCACGAGGTCGCAAATCTTGTCCAGGATGTGGCCGAACCCGGATGTGCGCCCGCTGAGGCGCGCCACCACGCCGTCCGAGCAATCGAAACAGCAGGAGCCCAGCAGTCCGAGGAGGAGGGCAAGGCCCCCGGCGAGCGGGCTGATGCCGGGCCAGCAGGCGACGGCGACTCCGGCCAGACCACAGGCCAGGGCGATGACGGTGAGGAAATTGGGGCTGAGGCCTAGACGCAGGGCGGCCCACGAGATGAGCGAGCCAACGCGGTAGCCAAACTGTTCGGCTACCCAGAAGCAGTTTTTGCTGCGGGCCTCCCAACATTGGCTCAGGGAGGGCAGGGGCACCTCGCCGGACGATGGAGCGGTGTTCAAAGCGATGGGTCGTTGTTGGTGCGCGACTGTCGAGCCCAGCGGTCACTGGACTCATTTTCACGCCGGAGCTGGGCCTCGATAATCTTGTATGAGTTGTCGAGGATCTTTTTCTTGATGCCGGTGGTGCTGATGCCGGGGGTGTAGTTGAGGTACACGACTTGCCCGCCCTGGGACTGCATCCATTCGAGGCCCTCGAGGTATTTTCCGACCCAGTCATCGCCGATGGTGACGATGGAGACGTCGTGTTCTTTGAGGATGGGGATTGGGACGAGTTCGTGCTGGACGACGACTACGTCGGTCCATCGCAAGGATCGAACCAGTTCGAGGCGCTCCTCGAACGGGATGATCGGTTTCATTCCCTTGTACGCCTCGATGAGCTCATCGGTGCTGACGCCAACAATGAGTTTGTCGCCCAGTTCGCGGGACCGGCGGATCATGTTGACGTGGCCGAGGTGGAGCAGGTCCCAACTGCCGGAGGTGTAGACGATCTTCATACGGGTTCAGGCAAGAGCGGGTTCGGGGGCGGTACAGCGAGCGGGCAGGAGAGTGAGGTGAGAGGCGTGATGGACGAGACGGTCGGCGAGTTCGAGGTGATCGGGGATCGTCGAGACGCCCAAGTGGGCGACGCGGACCAGGGTGTCGTCGGGGGAGGGCAAGACGAACCATTGGTCGTCCGCCAATGCGTGAACCAGGGGAGTGGCGGAGGTGGTGAACCGGAGGGCGGTCAGGCAGGCGGACGGGTGACGAGCGGCGGCGGGCCAGCCATGGGTGCTCAGGGCGGCGCGGAAAGCGCTGGCTTTGGCCGTCACCGCCGCTTGTTGGGCCGCGGCGCCGCCGTTGGCGTCAATTTGGTCAAGGCGGCGGTCGAGTTGGGCGTAAATCTGAGCGGCCGGGCTCCAGGGAGGCTGACCTCTGGTGAAACTGGCGATGTGGGCGTGGGCGTCGAAGTAGAAGCTGAGCGATCGCTGGGCGGGGGGGCCGAGGGTCGGTCGGAAGATGATGAACGACAGGCCGGGCGGGAGGCACAATCCTTTCTGGCTGCTGAGGACCACGGCGTCGACGGCCCACGAATCGATCATGAGCGGATCGGCCAGAAACGACCCGATGGCGTCGACGAGCAGCCGAACGCCCGCGGCGTGGCAGGCTCGCCCGAGGCGGGAGAGATCGAGGCATTCGCCGGTGGAAGTTTCGTGGTGAACCGCCATCACGGCATCATACCGGCCGGTCGCGAGGGCGGCTTGGATGCTTGACCACGGGGGCTCGTCGTTGGGAGGCCAGGAGAGGTCGTCGGCGGGAAGTCCGAGGTGCGTGGCCATTTCGTACCAGCGACGGCCAAAGCTGCCGGCATGGAGGACAAGGAGTCGGCGCCAGCGCGGCCCCCACCCAGCCAGCAAAGCTTCGACAGCACCGGTGCCGGAAGCGGTGAATGAGAGGACCTCAGCGGAGGCGGCGCCAGTGAGGTGGGCGAGCCGCTGATGGCAGTGGGTCACCAGGGTTCCAAACGCCGGGGTGCGGGCGTACGGGACCTCGTGCGCTCCGAGGCGCAGGATATCCGGATCCAGGTTTCCGGGGAAAACGAAGAGCTTCATGGGAGCGGCGGGTAGGTGGCTTCGTCCTCCCCGCGCAGCGTGAGCACGGGCGACATCGTGGCGCGGAATCCAAACTGCGCGTAAAACGCCTCGAGTCCCGGCAAGGCGGTCAGGAAGATTTTCATGTACCCGCGGCGGCGGCATTCCTGGACGGCTTTGTCGACAATCAGGCGTCCCCAGCCGCGTCCTTGGTGGGTGGGGAGGATCATCACGTCGCAGAGGTAATAAAAATACGCGTGATCAGTGACGATGCGCAAAAACCCCACGAGTGACGACTCGTGCCGGAGCGTGCAGGAAATAGTGTGGGCGAGGGCGCGCGACTCTCGCTCGGGAGTGCGCAAGCCGCGGTGAAAGACATCGCGAGCCGGAAATGGGATGCGCGGAGAAGAATCCATCGCGTCAAGCAACGCCTCCAACTCCGCCACTGTGACGGTACGGTCGTCGAAGGTGAATACGGGCTCCAATGCGGCAGACATGAGTTTCTGTGAGTCAACCGAAAAGGACGGTGGAACCACGAATGGCGACGAATCATCAGGAGATTATGAAAAACCGTTCCCTCATTCCTCACCGGGAAGACAATCATGTATCAACGCCTTGGTTATTCGTGATATTCGTGTGATTCGTGGTACGGCGCCTGGTTCTGCGGTTGAATCAAGTGAGCGAACCGCAGACGCGGTGCACGGCGGCGACCACATCCTCCGGGGAATGCCGACGCATCCATTGTTGGCCAATGGGGATGGCATCACCGGTCGGGTGAACCGGCCGGTGATCCGGATCGCTCTGACGATGAAGGGCCAGGCTGCGCGGGCTGCTCGGTGCCCAGAGCGGCAAGGTGCTGGCGCCATAAAGCGCTACGAGTGGGACGTGGAGGGCATCGGCGAGATGCATGGGGCCAGTGTCCACGCTCACCACTGCGGACAATCCAGACAGTTGGCGAGCCCAGGTGGGCAAGTCAGGGCAGAGGATCACGTCTTGGGCATCGAGACCGAGCGAGGCGACGGTGGCGTCCATTTGACCAGGGCCGGCGAGTCCGCGCACGATCCATCCGTCTTGCTGGAGCAGGCGGACCGTGGTGCGCCAGGCATCCCGAGTCCAGAGTTTCCCGAGCCAGGGCGCAAGTGGAATCAGGCCGACGGTCGGACGATCGGATGAGATGCCGCCGGTGGCCGACCAGTGGCCGCGCAGGTCGAGCGGGAAATGGCGGGTGTCGGCCGCAGGTTCGAGGGCGGTGAGGAATTGGAGGTTCGATTGCCATCGCCGCAGGGAGGGGTCGAAGGCGACTCGTTCACCGACCCACTTTGGATTGGCCAAATCGTACCCCAAGTAGCGATCGAGGGTGAGGACGCGCTGGCAGCGGGCGAGCCACAGGAGGATGAGGCTGCGCGCATCGCCGCGGGTATCGATTCCGACCGATCCGGCGGCGGCTCGACGGAGATGGTGCAGGAAGGAGCGCATGGCCGGCCCAATGATCGAGCTGGCGCGGTATTTCTGGCGGTCGTCGTAGGCGGTCCAAGGGACTCGGCAGTCGACCCACGATATTTCAGCGGGGAAAACCTCGCGCCATGACGGGCGGGAACACACGGTGACCTGCCATCCCGAGGCGAGTAATCCGTGCGCGAGTGGCACCAGGGAGATGGCATCGCCGAGGCCATACGGTTCAAGAATCAGGACGCGGCGGGACGCGACAGGCTCGGTGAAGGAGGCGCCGACCGCCACGCGTGCCGTGGCGGCCACCATTCCGAGGGCCGCGGCCATGGCATGCCGCGCCGAGCCAAGAGGAATGGGGGGTGATGCCGCGATCTCCTGCATGCGATGCCGCAAGGCCGATGGGGGACGATGGCTTGAGCTTAGGAGCCCTTGGCCGCCGGTTGCCGGTATTTCTTTTCAAGCCACTCGCGATGGCACGTCACCCGCCCGTCTTTGAGCATCAACCAGGGGAACAGGTCATCGGGCAGCCGTGGCTTGTGGATGCAAAAAGCAAGGTTGTTCGCTAGAAACGGGAGACGACCGAGCGCCGCCAACACGCCGGTCAGGGCGCTCACCGCGCGACCGACCAACCGCTGCCGCGCCAATCCCTGAAGACGGCAGGGAATGCGCGTCGCGTAAAAGAAGTCGATCTTGTGGTGGGCAATCGGGTTGTAGATTTGGACGGTCCGCTCGATGTCTCCCCGATTGAATCGAACCACATAATTGGGAATCTCGGTGTTGGCCACACCGCCCCAGCGGCAGTCGTTGTAATAAACGGCCGCATCCTCGTAGGCCTGGCCGGCTCCAAGTTTTACCCCCAGCGTAGTGTACAAATTTCGATGCGGTTCGAAGCCAATGACGGCGCGCCGCGCGACGCGGTACATCTCGTTCAACCCGCGCTGCGGACAGCTCAAGTGGTGCAGGCCGCTGTGCACCAGCACGACATCGTAACTTTCATCCGCATAGCTCAACGACTCAAGGTCTTGGAAGTCCCAGCGGTACGGCGCAAACTCCGCGCCCCCATCCACCTTCTGCCGCTCATCGAGATTCGTGATCGTGACGTCCCGAAAGCCCATTGATTGCAGGACCTCTTTGTCGAACGGCCCCCCACACACCACCAGGATCCGGTCATCCAGACTCAGGACACGCCGATCCAGCAATCGTTTTAACACGTTGCTGTAGAATTGGCTCAGATCACAATCGGACATGGGCGGCGGCGGGCGGAAGTCGGTGGGCGGAGGTCGGAGGTCGGAGGTCGGAGGGGGGTAATCAGTAGTCAGTAGTCAGTAGTCAGTGGTCAGTGGTCAGTGGTCAGTGGTCAGCGGGAATCAGGGTGTGCTCGGTGCACAGGGAGAGTGACGGGGGTGGGGGAGCAGGTCGGGTGGCGGAGCGGATTGTTCGAGGACGATTCCGTTCATCCTGAACAGGTCTTTTCCGCCCAGGCGATTTTTCGTCAGCTTCGACCATTGGTCCTCCGCGCCACGTGCTCTCGTCCCTTGCCTGGGGGGTTTTCGTGAACCAAGGGCTCGAACGGCTGGAATTTGTTCAATCTCAATGAGCGACGGCCACAGGGCCAACGGCCCGTGCTGGCATGGAGCGGGGCTTTGCTCCTTTGGTGGTCAGTGCTGCCTTCCGGCTAGGAATTGGTGCAACACCAAAGGTGGAGACGGACCTGCCTATACTATCGCCGGAGCCCAGCGGGTTACGGTCGTGTACCGCCCATGGGCCCAGGAAAGCTGGTCGCTTCGGGAGGTTATTGGTGAACTATTCACTGAGGAGTCGGAGGCGGAGCAGGGCTCTGGAGTCGCCGTCGGCGAGGTCCGGGGTGAGAATCAAATCCTCGAGGCTTACGGCGCCGGGGAGTGATTTGACGACGGTTCCTGGGGGCAGCCAGAACCAGGCGCCGGCATCGAGGCCGGGGTTTGCCTGCCAACGGGCTCGCTGAGCCCACGAACGCTGGTTGGTTCGGAGGTGGAGGGTAATGTAAGAGGCGGGCTCGCTTTGGCTGACGTCGATGCCCCACGACCCGGAGCCGTCGAAAGTTTCGGGGAGGGTGAGCAGGGCGAACTCAAGGTCATTGGACAGACCGTCGTGATCGGGGTCGAGTTCGGCGTCATTCAATTGGGGATCGAGGTTGTGGACGACTTCCCAATCATCGTGCATGCCATCGGCGTCCGCGTCGCGCCAGACGAACCCTGGTCGGCCGGCTTGGAAGGCATCGAGATTCGATTCCCCATTCCAATCTGAATCTTGTTCGGCGTCGGCGAGTTTGGGGTTGGAACAGGCCTGATGTTCCCACCAGTCCGGCAGCAAATCGCCATCGGTATCGGCGGTAAGGCGACCGGTACCCAGCCAGTTGGCTTCGAGGAGGAGGTCGGCGAATCGGCGGTCGAGCGGGCTGAGCGTACCTGCGTGCAGGATGACCTCAGCGACATCGCAGGGCCAGGGATTGGTTCCGCCCAGCTGGAATGGGGCGGACGTCGGCATGGCAAGCCCGGTGAGTTGCACGACGGCCTTTCCGTTGACGAAGAGTTGAGCGGATTCGGTCGTTGGGCCGGCCACCATGGTGACAATGAATGGGGCGTTGGGGAGAGGGGTGGTACTGGTGGCTGGGAGCGAGCCGTTTTGGTTTTGGAGCACCAGGAATCCATTCTCAACGGCCACGGCCAGATCGCCGTAAGAGAAGATTGGTTGGCGGCCGGACGGGGGCGGATCGGAGACCGGGCGCAGGGCAAGTGTCAGTGTGACTCCTTGAGGATGGAGCAGGGTAGCGGGATCGACCGGGATGATGGAAACGAGCGGGTTTTCAGGGAGGCGGAGCACGGGTCGGCCGTTCCACGGCTGGCTTCCTAGTACGGGGGCGGGCTCCGGATTCTGGGGTGATCCGTCGCTGGCGCGGGGACCGCTATCGCGCCAGCGGCCAATGCCAGGCTCCTCGACTGCTCCAAGCCCGTAGTCAGCGCGCCACCAAAGCCGGATGCGGCTGAAGCTCATGAACGGCGGATCGACGTCCGGGGTATGGGGATCGGATCCATTTTGATATTCTTCCAAATTGTTCAGACCGTCGCCGTCGAGGTCTTCTGAAGCATCCGGTTTCAGCGGATCAATTCCCCATTGCAGTTCCCAACCATCGGGCAAGCCGTCCTCATCGGTGTCGGCCCGCTGCGGATCGAGGCCGCGCTGAAATTCCTGGATATTGGAGACACCGTCCTGATCATCGTCCGCCAGGGCGTTGGGTGTCAAGGGATCGAGATTGGCCGTGAGTTCCCAGGCATCAGGCAGCCCATCCTGGTCGCGGTCGAGCGCATCGGCGAGCCCGGTGAGGAATTTTTTCTGAAGAAATCCTTCGATCGATCGGCGTTCGCGATGAGTGAGCAACCGGCGGAAGACGATGACCTCGCCAAAGGCGCCTCGTTGCCGGGCGACACCATTAGTATTGCCAAGCATGAGCGCGGCTTGGCTGGGAACCACCAAGCCGGTCGGGCTGGTCGCCTCGAGGTGTCCATCGAGATACACGCTGCCCCCGGAACCGGCGGGGCCGACGGCGATGGTGATCAAGTGGGGGGTGCCGGCCTTCAGCCGGGTGTGACCGTGCAGCGCGAGCGTCCCGCCGCTTTGGCCGGAGCTAAGGACGAGAATACCGCTTTCCAGGCGCAACCGGAATCCTTCCTTGCGATAAACCTCGTTGGTGAGCAGGGCGCGCCATTCGCGCATGAGGTCGATCTCGGTCGGTTGGTAGACGAAGGAGAACGTGAATCCGCTGTTGAGGGTGCCCCATCGATCTTCGGCCCCACCCACGAGCACCATGTCACCGGGATCAATGAGGGGGAGGGAGGTGGGCGTGGTCCCAGCGATGTGCGGCGACCCAAACCATCCGGCGGTGAGCTCCGGCGGATTGATCGCCGACCAGCGGGTCAGGAGGCCATCGGGATCGGTGATGAGGCGGGCGGACGGCGAGAACCAAAAACTCACCGCGGATTCGGGGGCCGGAAGATTGGCCGGTTCAGCCACGGCCAGATCGGTGCCGTCTTCGTACTCCTCGTAGTGCGGACGGCCGTCGTTATCGGGATCGAGGTGCGAATCGAAGACAAGCGGGTTGAGTCCGCGGGCCAACTCCCAGGCGTCCGGCAGGTGGTCGTCGTCGGTATCCGCCCGCATGGGATGAGTGCCGGCCTCGAATTCATCGGCGTCAAGCAGCCCATCGCCATCAGAGTCGGCCGTGCCGTCGGTGTCGTCCAGCGTCGGGAAATACCGCCGCTCCCAGGCGTCCGGCAAATCGTCACCATCCTCATCGGCGGCTGAGGGGGCGGCACGGCGCGTCAATTCGGCTTTGAGGAGGTTGTAGTCGTGTCCCGTGGTCTCTTCGATGAGGGCCAGTTGGTTGGTTCCCGTAGGTGGATAGTCGTAGAGCCCAATGACTTCCAACGTACTTCCCTCGTCCTGCTCGGTTAACCAATCCTCCCAGGCCAGCCATTTCCCAACCGTGGCGGCCCAGTTCGGCTCGCGCCGCCAACTCCAAAGCTGGCTGAGGGGGCGGCCGATGAGGTAGTGATTGTCGCGCCACTCCAGGCCGGCGGCCAGAAAATCCTGGTAGGTCGGCCACCCGAGCGTGCCATAATCAACCCCATTGTGTCCGCCACTGGGCATGACAAATGTGTTGTCATGCACGGTGATTTTTCGGGCGCTGAAATTACCCTGGTAATAGACCTCGTCCCAAACACGGTCGACTTGGTTGATCACGATAACCCCCTGCCGCGAGCCGAAGGCCGACCTGAAGTCTGGTCCGGTCTCGATGTAGTTTTCGTAAATTTCGGCCCCAGCGCCATTTTGCACGCAGATTTGGGCGCCCCAGAGCGCCCGGCGATGGAGCACGCCATTCCAACGGCAGATGTTGCGACGGATGACCGCCTGGTCGCTGATTTCCATTAAGATGCCTTCCCAGTCGTTGAACTCGATGATGTTAGCCTCGACGGTGAGGAGAGTTGTTTTGATATCCCACCAGAGACCAGGGCCTTTGTTGTGATGGATGTAATTGCGGCGGAAGACGGTGTCCCTGGATCCCGCGATTTTCACTCCTCCGTTATCCCAGGGCAGGCCGGCGAAGAGCGACCAGACGTTATTGGCGATTTCACAGCCTTCGATGACGGCCCCGATGCCGGTGCCGCCGATGCCGCACATGCCGTTGTCCGCGATGAAACAGTCCTGGACGAGGCATGCGGCGTTCATCAGCTGAACGCCATACGAATGCGACCGGGTGATCGTGCATCGCCGGATCACGCCGCCTTCGCCGAGGCGCACCGCTCCGATCTGGGGAGGGCACGGGTATTTCTCAATCGTCAGGTCCTCGATAACCACACCCAGCGGCATCGGACGGCCAAGAGGGGCGCAGTCAATGGCCGTATGGGACGGGCCGCCCAGTTCGGCCAGAAGGCCGGTCGGATCGGCGCGCAGGTAGACTTTGGCATTTTCGCGGTCCAGGAACCAATCTCTGTCACCAAGCAACCTCTGGAGCGATTCGACCGGGCGGAGGCGCACCCCGTCTAGGTAAAAGTCCTGTGGCTGGATGCACAGCGGTTCGGCGCACTCGACACCGCCAGGCAGGCTCAGGGGGGTCACGACTGGGGCGTCGTGCACCCACCATTGACCATCGAAGGTCCAGTTTTCGAGAGCCAGGGAACCATTGAGCACCGCGCCGGGCTCACCGTTGATCACGTCGCCATCCTTGGGCACCAGGGTCGCGCCGCGATGCACGCCAGCGGCCACGACATAGCGGGTGCCGGGCGGATGCACATCGATGATTTCCTGAAAATTGCCACCGAGCGGCAGCGTCACTGGTTCCAGGGCGAGCAGGGGGGCGATGGCCGCGAGCAGGGTGAAGCAAATCCCCAAGAGCGAGGCTCGCGAAGGCCGGAGGATTCCGCCAAAGCGGAGGGAAGAAAAAGTCACTGAGCGCACAAGTCGATGGAGGAAAGGAGGCGGTTGAAAACAAGCATACGTTATGCCGACGGTTGCGCCAGACGCGGTCTCGGCAGGCGCCGCGCCGCCGGCAGGGGGGAGGGAGCCGGTTCGGGTGCCACCACCACCGCCTCCTTGGGCTTGCGCAAGGAATCGAGATAAGCATACGAAAGGCCGACGCACATCCACGACGGGATGGCTGAGTAGGGCGCCTCCCACGCGTACTGAAAGAACGTGATGACGAAGGCGCAGATATTCGACCCCCAGAAGAATGCCTGCACCGGCGGGATCTTTTCGTCACGAAAGGCTTCAATGGCCCGCGCAAAGTACCAGAGCTGGACGACCACGACGCCAATGAAGAACAGCCCGCCCAGCCACCCCATGCGGGCGACCACCGTGAAGAAGGCGTTGTGCGCTCCCCGCGTTCGGGCAACGTCCGGGTTGACGGATGCGACTCGGAAGAATTCGCGGTGGAAATCCGAGGCGATGTCAAAGCCAAACCCGAATCCGAACAGCGGGCTATGGGTGGTGACGTCTCGCGCGATTTTCTGCCACCATTTCACACGCCAATCCGCCGTGTCGGCATCACCGGTCTTGCCACCGGCGATTTTGGTAGGATCGACGATGACCTCAATCTGGTCCTCGATTTTTCTCAAACGGTCGCGACCGACGGATGGATTGACCTCAATGAGGACAAGGATGGCGCAGAGCATGAGAACCACACCGCCGGCCATGCTCACCAGCAGCTTGAACTGCCGGGCGAAGAGGAGGAACAATCCGAGAGCGGCAAAGGCCAGGTAATTGGCGCCGCGTCCGATGGCGAGGATGTACGCCGAGATGGCGAACATGAGGAAGAAATAAAAGATGTTGAAGCCGCCGCGGGCGCCGCCCTTGGTGGCCAGATAGAGGATCAGGCCGAAGGCAGCTGGATGGATGGAATCGTAGTGATTGAGGATGAGCGGATTTCCGCGAATGGTGAACGAGGCGATGGCGTGGACGACACCGGGGGCGACGAGGCCGAGAAAATCCAGCGCAACGCCTGGGATGGCCATGGCGATCAGGATGGTCGGAGCCAGGCGCTGGACTTTGGGGTCTAGTCCAGCCTGATAGGCGATAAAGAAGAAGATGGTATAGTAGATGAGGCAGGCGTCGCGCAGCGCCATGATCCCATATTCGTCGAAGTCGATGGGCAGCCGGATGAGCGCGTAGACGCCGAGGACGAGAAGGGCGATGGCCATCGGGGTGCGCGGGACCAGGGTGATTTTCCCTTTACTGACGCGCCAGAGGTACCCGAGCATGCCAAGGGCCAGCAGGGCTTCGCCGACAAAGAGCAACCCGCCGACGTTGAGGTAAGCGAACCCTTTCCCGGCGATGTAGAATCCTCCCACGCCCAGGCAAATGACGGTGATATCAAGTGGCAGGTGGCGACCGACGGTGGCGATGAGGACGACACCCAGGGCGAGCATGCCGATGACGATGGGCAGTCCGTAGTCTCCGGTTCCCAGGCTGACTGCCACAGCGAGACTGACCGCGAGGAAGACGACAAACGCGACGACGAGTTGGAATGAATTGTTCACGGCGATGCGGCGGGGGGTGCGAAGCCAAGTGTCACTGCAAGGCCGGAGCCTGCAAGCCGGTTTCCGGGCGGACGGCACGGCGGGCTCGCCACTGCTGCAGCCCTCGGAGGACGGGGCGTGGCAGGCTCAGGGATGGCAGGATGTATTTGTAGAATTCCGTCAGATCAGCGTAAGTGGCACCGCAGAGGCGCAGGGCATCCCATCGGAATCGTGCCGTGGCTCCCGCGACGAGGAAGTTCCGCACGGCAGCCCCGGTAAAGACCCGGCACGTGTGGCGGCGGAACTCGCGCCGCGTGGCGGGAAATTCGACGAACAACTCGCTCGCCAGCTGTTCCCCGCCTTGCACCACCAGTCGCAGTCGCTCGGTGAACGCTCCTCGCAAAACCCAGGAGTCGTTGCCGGTTCGGCACGCAAGAATCACATCATTGATGTAGGAAAAATGACCGCCTTGGAGTGCCGCCTTGCCGTAAATAAACGACATGACGTACTCCTGGAAGTACTCGGAGGTGGGTTTTTCCGCAATGATCTCGTTCCACAGCGATCGGCGCACGATGAGGGTGGACACCGCGCCGATGTGGAAACAGAAACACCGAAGGGCCTCCTCCCCGGAAATAAAGTGGCGGTTTCGGTTACCGGCCCGAGCGGCCAGATCACGGTTCTTAAAACTGACCATGGTCTTCATGTCGGTATGGTAATGTCGCTGGTTGAGGAGCATGCCATTGAGAACCGGTTGGGTGTCGATTTCGGCGAAGACGCGGGCGAGCGAACCTGGCAGATGGATGTCGTCGTCGCTCATCATCCAGACGAAATCGCCGGGTGAGCGTTCGACGACTCGGAGGACATTGCCGGCGGCGCCGATGTTCGTTTCGTTGCGCTGGTAGCGGATGTTGGGAAACGCCTCAAGCAAATCGTCGATGGCGCGCTCGCTCTCGTCGTCAGGCGAGTTGTCGCAAATCAGGATGCTGAAGCGCGAGTCGCGGGCTTCCGGTTGGCTGACGATGGAATCGAGGCATTCCCGCAAGTACTGCGGACGCTGATAGCTGGGGATGGCTACGGTCAGCGTGGCGAGGGAAGCGGACATGCGCGGCGGTGGCGGGGGATGCGGATGAGTTCCGGGCCGGGGGACCTCAGAGGGACGGTGAAACAACCACTAAAGGCACGCAACACACGATACTCCAGCGAGTTGCGATAAAGGACTCCCCCGTCCGTCAGGACTGGGGTCTGGAGTTTGTCCCTTTCGGATGCTCAATTCGCCGCGGGACGACTCTCCAAGAGAGGGGGAGCCGCAGGCATTGAGGTGAGGTGGGACGCGACCTCCCGGGCGCGTAGGCGGTGGACGCGTACCATCGGGCGATGGTCTCTGCTTCTCGAGTGATGGTCGCGTGATTCACGCCCAGAGGATTATTTCGATTGCCGCGGCTTGGCTCGTCACTTTTTCTGGTTCGGGCCACTGCTTGAGGAGGCGAGAAGGAGCTTTTTGCACCACGCGCCCACCGCCTACGAGCCCGGGAGGTCTCGTCCCACCTCCAGCCTGAAACGCCCGCCGAAACATGCAGCGAGCCTCGTTCACGCGGGGGCGTGGGTGGGCATCGGGGTGTCCGGCGTGGCGGGCGGGCGGGCGGCGCGGTGGAGCAGCCAAGCGAGGTAGGCGAGGAAGGCGGCGGCGCCGAGGACATCGATGACGCTGGCGCCAATGACGATGATGGAATCGGAAGAATGCGTGACGCCCCACCAGGCAATAGCGGCGCGGGCGAGGGCGACAATGACCGTGAGGACGAGCTGGCCGGTGTTGGAATGCAGGAGGGTGGGGAGCATGGCAAAGGGGGTCGTGACCAACCCGGCACCGGCGCCCCAGCTCAGCCACTGGCTATACTCGCCGGCTTGGCGCCACCCTTGTCCGTAGACCAGGGTGAAAGTCCAGGGGCCGAAGAGGGAGAAGAAGACGGCAAGGGCCATTCCAGCCAGGGTCAAGCCCATGGCGGTGCGCAGGGCGAGCCGTCGGAGCTGTTGCGGCTGGGAAATGAGGCGGGCGGACCGCGCGGTGAGCACCTGACCGATCGACATGCCCAGGAGGACCACCGGCACGCGCAGGATCTGCATGACCAGCATGAAGCACGCGCTAGTGCCCGAGGGAAAATACTGGAGCGACCAGACGAGGGTACCCAGGCTGGCCGTGTTTACCGCGTACATGGGCAGGTTCACCAAGGGCAATAATCGATACCGCCGCGCCTGGGCGACGAGACGGTTGAGGACAAAAACCCCCGGACGCAGGCGAGGCGCCGTGCCCGTGCGTGCCAGGGCGTACGCGATGATCAAGGCCCCCAGCACCGAGGCCAGGGCGTAGGCGGCGGTTAAATGGCCCGGCACCGCGCCGCCATACCACCATGCCACGCCCGCCAGCAGCGGGAATGCCGCTGCTTGGACGACTTTGGCGGTCGTCTGCATGGCGAAAAAGTGCCGGCGATTGCACCACCCGATCACGCTGGCCGAGACGGCCTGGGCCAGCAGAGCCGGGGGAAGCCATCCGAGATGAGACCACGTTTGCCAACCGAAGAGACCACCCAGCACTACGACCGCGACACTGAGGACCGAAGCGGCGAGCGCGAGGAGCACGCTGAGGCGAAAGACGTCGGCGCCATCCTCCTCGTCCTCAGGCATCACCACCCCCACATCATACCGCAGCGTAGCGATCGGCACTACCGTCGTCACCAGTGCCACAAAGGCCGCGTACGCGTCCTGTGTCTCCTTGACATACAAGCGCGCCAATACCGTCCCACCCGCAAAGGCAATCCCCTGCGCCAGAAGCACGCCACCGGCCAGCCCCATGGACCCGCGGAAATAACGGCTGTCGCGCAGTTCAAGGAGTCGCAAACGCCAGCTCTGGGCCATGGAGGTCATCTGATGTATCGATGGCATTGAGGTGGGGCGCGACCTCCCGGGCGCGCGGGCGGTGCATCCGTGCCAGCCAGAAAGAGTCTCCACTTTTCAAGCGACGGGCTCGTGAAGCACACCGGTTAGATTCACCGTCGGTTTTTGTTTCTTTGTCGGCTTTTCCCTGTTGGTCATTATCTCAGAAGGTGAAGTGGGGCGGGTTGCACCGAGCTCCCACCGCCTGCGAGCCCGGGAGGTCTCGTCCCACCTCAAGCGCCCGCCGAACGCGCGGTTCGAAGAGGTCAGGTTTTCCGACGCTAGGGTTCCACAGCGGCGACCAAGTCTTGAGCTGAGACTCCGTGGCGGCGGCGGAGCATTGATTGGGATCCGACCTCCTCGATGTCCTGCTGGTTGAGGCACAGGGCGGTGGCGGAAACGCCGGCCGGTCTGGCCGCCGCCAGCATTTCGCCCAATCCTCCGGGTCCGACGTGTTCCTCGACTGTGAAGAGGTGGGTGTGACGCCAGAGTGAGGCCAAGGCCTCGACGCGCATCGGAGCGATCCAGGGGAGCGAATACACGGCCACTTCCTCCGACGATTCCGCGGCGCGCTGCCGTGCGGCGGCCAAAGCTTCGGCCAAAATCGATCCGGTGGCGACCATGGCGCGCGGGGCGTTGGCCGGGCCGAAGACGCGGAGGGGCGAGTCGTCGGTCATGAGGACGTCATGAAGCGCCGGTTCACCCGCCTTTCCGAGCCGCAGGTACGAGGGGCCGGGGTGGCGCACCAGATGATCGAGGCACTGGCGCGTTTCGCCGGGGTCGGCCGGGCTGAGCACGGTGCAGCGGGGCAGCGTGCGGAAGCACGCGAGGTCCTGGACGGCGTGGTGCGAGTAGCCGAGGTTTCCGTAGGCGAGCCCGGCTCCCACCGAGACAACGGTGACGGGCAAATTGTGGTAGCAGACGTCGTTGCGAAACTGCTCGAAGCACCGGAGCGTGGGAAAATTGGCGATGGAATAGGTGAAGACATGCCATCCTTCACTGGCCAGGCCGGCCGCCAGCCCCGTCATGTTCTGCTCGGCCACGCCGACATTGAGGAAACGATCGGGAAATTCCCTGGCAAAGGGTTCGACCACCGAAAACCCGAGATCCCCCACCGCCAAGAACAGCCGGGGGTGCTGGCGCGCCTGCTCTATGAACGCCTGGATGAACGCGGTTCTCATGGCTGAGGCTTCAGCTGGCTCAAGGCTCGGGCGAGGTCCGCATCGCTGGGGCTCCGGTAATGCCAGTCCAGCGAGTTCTCCATGAAGTCGACGCCGCGCCCCTTGACCGTGTGCGCAATGAGGCACGATGGCCGGCCCGTCTCCCAAGGAATGGTCTTGAGGGCGTCGGCCAGCTCGGCGTGATCGTGCCCATCGACTTCGCGCACCGTCCAGCGACACGCGCGAAATTTTTCAGCCAGGGGATGCAAGTCCAGAACTTCCTCGACTGATCCGAGGCTTTGAATTTTGTTGTAATCGACGATGGCCACGAGGTTGTCGAGCCGGTGCTGGGGCGCGAAAAGAATGGCTTCCCAATTCGACCCCTCGTCCAGCTCGCCATCGCTGAGCAGGACAAATGTCCGCCAAGCGTGCCCACACCGGCGCGCCGAGAGCGCTTTGCCGCATCCGAAGGGCAGCCCATGGCCCAGTGAGCCAGTGGAGAATTCGACGCCCGGTACTTTGTGGCTGACATGCGCCATGAGCCGGGACCCGTCGTGGCCGTAGGTGGCCAGTTCCTCGAGTGGGAAGAACCCGCGGAGCGCCAGCGTGGCGTACAGGCCGGTGCATGAATGCCCTTTGCTCAGAATGAACCGGTCGCGGTCGGGCCATTCCGGATCGTCCGGCCGCACCCGCAGCAGCCCGCCGTACAGCACGGCAAGAATGTCAGCCATCGACAGCGCGCCGCCGATGTGGGAAGCCTTCGCCCGCGCCACCATGCGCAACGCCTCGGCCCGAATCCGCGACGCCAATTCGACGGTCGATAGCTCAGTGGATGGATCCGCGCTCATGAGGCAGCCAAGTTACGAGCCGAGCAGGGCGCGGATTTGTTCGCAGACGTAGTCGACCTGCTCCCGACGAAGGCAGACGCCGCTGGGCAGATTCATGGCCTGCTGCCCCACCCGCAGTGCGGTCGGCTGCGATGGGCTCGGTTTGGCCCAGATCGGGTATTGACTGATGGCGGGGAAGACTGGGCGGGTATCGACCCGGCGTTTTTTGAGCTCGGTCGCCAATTCATCGCGTCCGAGGCGCGCGGCCTCGTCCAGTCGCAGGCTGCTCATCCAGTAGATGCTGAAAGCCCCGGTGACCTCGCGGTTCAGCGTGATGCCAGGCACCCCCGCCAAGCCCTCCGCGTACCACTCAAAAACCCGGCGTTTCATCGCGACCAATTCCGCGCACCGCTCGAGCTGGGCCAGTCCTATGGCCGCCTGGATATTGGCCATCTTGTATTTGAGCCCGTGCCCGTCGATCCAGAATGTCCGCGACGGGTTGCGTCCTTGATCCCAGATTTTCAGGGCTTTCTGATAAAGATCGGGATTGGTGCACACCAACATGCCGCCTTCCCCTGTCACCAGCAATTTCGCGCCCTGAAAGCTGAAGGCGGCGAAATCGCCGAAGCTTCCGCACCGTTGGCCCTGCCATTCCGCCCCGATTGCGGGGGCGGCGTCCTCGACGACAAACAGTCCATGTTTCCTGGCCAAGTTCATGATCCGGTCCATGCGGGCCGGATGGCCGTACATGTGCACGGGCATGATGGCCTTGGTTCGGGGAGAAATCAGGGATTCGGCCGAGGCGGCGTCGATGTTCCAGGTGTCGATTTCGATGTCGGCGAAGACCGGAGTGGCGCCGACGTAGCGAACGGCATTGGCGGTGGCCACCCAGGTCAGGTCGGGAACGATGACCTCGTCCCCGGGACCAATGTCGAGAGCGGTCAGCGCGATCGTGAGCGCCCCCGTGCCGCTGGAACATGCCATGGCGTGACGGGCGTCGACGAAGGTCGCGAAGTCTTTTTCGAACTGCGTGAGGTATTTTGACCATTGGCTGTTCCAGCCGTATTTGGCGGCGTCGAAGGCGTAGGCCGCTTCGCGCTGCGAGATCGACGGGCCCGCCGTGAGGATGAGGTCCTGCCCGGCCCGCTGAGCCGTCATCGATTTGAATCGTCCGGAGACAAATCCCGCTTGGCTCCAAAATTTTAAATGGCCGCCTTCCCCGGCGAGCACGCCGGAGACGAGGAGGGTGTCTTCGACCCACGTGGCTAGAACACCCGCGGCTTCCACAATCACGGCATCGTCGGTCGAGCCTCGGAGCGGCGAAATCTCAAGACCGCCATCGTCCCGGCAGCTGAGACCGAGCGAGCCGGCCTGGGTCAGCTGGGGAGTGTAGGCGTGGAAGGCGAGCCGGGTGGGCGGATCGACCCACGATTCGGCGGAAAGCGGGCCGGCCTGCACCCGGCCGACGGGCAGCAGCGCGCCGCCGGTGCGCGGGAGGCGGAGGCAGCGGGCAAAGAGCGATTCCGCGTCCGGAGCCTCTTTGAGGAAGGCGAATTGGCGCTCGATGGTCAGGCGGACCGCTTCGTGGGTGAGAGTCATGATTGGAAATCAGGCGAGGCTGCGCAGGCGTTGGCACACGAAATCGACATCCTCCCTCCGCAGGTTGAAAGCGCTGGGGAGGATGAGGCCGCGGGATTCGACGGCCTGGGCATGCGGGTTGTCGAACCGCCGTTCGAACATTGGCATGCCGCTGCAGCGAGGCTGGGCGGGCCGGATGTCGATGTTGTCCGCCTTGAGCTCGGTGATCAGGGCGGCACGGTCGAGGAGCGCGTCCTCGCCCATCTCGAGTGGCGGGTAGCAGCACGTGCTTCGCGTGCCGTCGGCTTCCTTGATCAATCGCAGTCGCGGCGCGCCGTCGAGTCCCTCCTCGTACCAGGAAAAAATCCGGCGCTTTTGATCGATCAACTCGTCCAGGCGTTCGACTTGGGCCAGGGCGAGGGCGGCCGGCAGGTTGGGCATGGTGTAATTGAAGCCGACGTAATCCGACCAATACATCATGGCAGAGTCGGTGCGTCCATAGCTGGCGAAAACCTGGGCCTTCTTGAGGAGCGATTCGTCGTCGGTCACCAGCACGCCCCCCATGCCGCCGATGGCCACTTTGGCTCCCTGGAAGCTGAAAGTGCCGAGATCGCCGATGGTGCCGACTTTGCGGCCGCGGTACTCCGCGCCGAGCGAGGGAGCGCCATCCTCGATGACCCTCAAGTCATGCTCGCGCGCTATAGCCATCAACGAGTCCATTTCCGCGGGATGCCCGTTCCAGTGGACGACGAGGATTGCCTTGGTCTTCGGTGTGATCGCGGCGCGAACGGCGGCCGGATCCAGGCACCATGTGGCCGGATCCACGTCAACAAAAACCGCGGTGGCTCCGGTGTAGGTAATGGGCAGGGCGCTGGCGACGCAGGTGCTGTCGGTCGTGATCACTTCGTCGTCGGGACCGATGCCGAGAGCGAGCAAGGCGAGATGAATGGCAGCCGTGCACGAATTGGTGGCCAGCGCATGACGGACGCCGAGCAGGGTGGCGACTTTTTCCTCCAGGAGTCCGGCATGCCGGCGGTAGTTTGCGTAGAATCCGTTGCGGACGGCATCGAGCACGTATTCCTCTTCCTTGGTGGTGATCGAGGGGCCGGCGTAGTTGATTTTTTGGCGCATGGGATGCTGGGGCGAAGGCGAAGGTGGCGGAGCGGGCTCGTCTCAGAAATGACGTTCGTCAGGCTGCCGCGGACGGATGACGCGGGCTGGCGCGCCATAACACAGCGAGGAGTCCGGCAGATCGCAAAGAACGAGCGAGCCGGCGCCGACGACGGTGTGGCTACCGATGCGGACTTGGTGAACCAGAGTGGCTCCGGCGCAGACGCAGGCACATTCACCGATGCGGACTGCCCCGCCAGTCGTCACGCCGGGGAGCAGGCTGCTGAAGGGCTCCATTTCAGATTCGTGATCGAGAGAGGCCTTGGTGTTGACGATGGCGTGGGCGCCGACTCGGCAGGCGGCATTGACCACCGCGCCGGCGAGGATCAAGGTGCCCTCGGCGACGGTCGCGGTGGGGGACACCCAGGCAGCGGGATGGATGATCGTGGCAAAGCGAAAGCCTGGTGCGAGTGCAGCCAACTGGCTGGCGACTTGGGCGCGGATGAAATTGTTGCTAATGGCGAGGAATCCGGTGGTGAGGCCTTGGCGCTCCATAAGCGCGGGAAGATCGGCGGGTTTTCCGATGACGCGAGCGCCCAAGCATTCGCTTCCCTCGGGCTTGAAGCTGTCGAGAAAGGCGGCCACGCCATAACCTTGCGCACGGGCGGCATCAGCTGCGACCATGCCATGGCCGGAGGCGCCGATGATTAAAATGTGAGGCAAGGCCATGACGGGTCAGCGGCGGCAAAACTGGGTGAGCGTCTCGATTTCGTAATCGAGCATGGAGCGGGTGAGGCCCGGGTAGGTGCCGATGAAGAGGGTGCGATTCATGAGGCGGTCGGCGCCGTCCAGAGGCGCGGCGACGCGAAAGGCGGCGGGATTGTCCCGGGCGAGTTGAACGAAGGCGGGCTGGCGGACGAGATTGCCGCCGAAGAGCATGCGATTGCCGATTTTCTTCTCGTCGAGGTGGGCGGCGACTTCGGTGCGCGAGCACGGGGCGTTTTCGCGGACGGTCATTTTGAAGCCGAACCACGAGCACTCGGTGCGGCAGCCGGAGTCGTCCCACTGGAAAGTACCATCCGGGTTCCAGGCGGTGGCGTGGGTGGGCAGGGCGAAGTCGAAAAATTCCTCGAGCGGGGCGAGTCCGGCGCGGAGATACTGCCAGTTGTCCTTGCGGGCCTGGATGAAGGCCGGGAGTTTTTCGAGTTGGCGGCGGCCGATGGCGGCCTGGATGTCGAGAGGTTTGAGGTTGTAGCCGAGGTGGCTGTAGATGTATTTGTGGTCGTAGCCGTGGGGCAGTTCGCCGAGCTGCCAGCCGAAGCGTTTGTTGCATGTGTTGTCTTTGCCGCTGGCGCACCAGCAATCGCGTCCCCAATCGCGAAAACTTTCGACGATGACCTTGAAGCGCATGTCGCGCACGATGTTGACCGCGCCTCCTTCGCCCATGGTGAGGTGGTGCGGCGGGTAGAACGACTGGGTCGACAAGTCACCCCACGAGCCGGTCCATTTCGTGAGGCGGCCGTCAGAACCCGGGGTGCCCTGGCCGGATTGTGCGGGGTGGTGGGCGGGCAGCGAGTACGAGCAGCCGAGTGCGTCGCAATTATCCTCGATGAGCCAGAGGTTGTGGCGGCGGCAAAACTCCAGCGTGGCGGCGAGGTCGAACGGATTGCCCAAGGCATGGGCCATCATGACGGCCTTGGTTTTCCCCGGGCTCAGCGCCTGTTCCAATTGGTCGACGCGCGCATTGCCGGTGCGCGGATCGGCGTCGATGAAAACGGGAACAGCGCCGTTTTGTACGATGGGGGCAACCGTGGTGGGGAATCCCGCGGCGACCGTGATGATTTCGTCGCCAGGGCGGACGCGGCGATCGGCGGGGAGTTTGTGGGAGGTGAGCGCCGTCATGGCCAGCAGGTTGGCCGAGGATCCCGAGTTGACGGCCAGACTGCGTTTAACGCTGAGAAACGTGGCGAGGCCGGCTTCGAAGGCCTCGCCCTCGCGTCCGAGCGTGAGCCAGAAGTCCAGAGTGGCGGCGACCGCGGACTCGACTTCGTCGGCGTCAAAGACACGGGCGGCATACGGCACGGTGTGCTGGCCGGCCACGAAGAGCGCCTTGGCGGTGTGGTCACCGGGTAGGTTGTCGCGGTGGCTGAGCTGCGAGTACTGGCGGGTGAGCTCGAGGATCTGGCGTCGGAGTTCGTCGCGATGGTCACTCATGAGTCGGCGGGGGCATAGGCCCAGGGGAGCCGCAGGGCGCGGGCGGCGGCGGCGTAGGCCAAAAGGTCGGCGGTAGTGCGGGAGTGGGCGTCGGCCTGCTCCGGGTTGCGATACCACGCCACGGTGCGCGCCAACGTGGTTGGAAAGTCCCAGACGGGAGCCCAGCCGAGCAAGTGAGCCGCTTTATCCGTGGCGAGATTGAGCAGGGTGGCTTCGTGCAGGGCACCCGGTTGGGAAATATCATTCCATGATCCGGGCCAGTGGCGGAGCGTTTCGCTGACGAGGGCTGAGACCGGTTGGTTGGAGGCGAGGGAGGGGCCGAAGTTGAAGGCGGAGGCGAGTGATCGACGGCGCGTGGTGTCGTTGACAGCCAATTGATTCCAGAGCTCTGAGGCCAGGACGAGGTATCCGCTGAGGGGTTCCAGGACGTGCTGCCAGGGGCGCGTGGCGCGCGGATTGCGGACATCGATCGGGTGCCCGGCGGCCAACGAGCGCATGGCGTCGGGCACGATGCGGTATTCGGCCCAATCGCCGCCGCCGATGACATTGCCGGCGCGGGCGCTGGCCACCAACGTGGCTCCCTCGGTCGGAAAAAACGACCGGCGGTACGAAGCGACCACGAGTTCGGCGGCCCCTTTGCTGGCGCTGTAGGGGTCGTGGCCGCCCATGGGATCGTCCTCGCGATACGCGTGGAGCCATTCCCGGTTTTCGTAGCATTTGTCCGTGGTCACCATGACCGCCGCGCACGGCCCTCCGGAGTGGCGGATCGCTTCCAACACGTGGGCGGTACCCATGACATTGGTCGCGAAAGTTTCGAGCGGCTCGCGGTAGGACCGGCGGACGATCGGCTGCGCTGCGAGGTGAAGGACGATTTCCGGACGAACCTCGCGCACGGCAGCCGCCACGGCTTCAGGCTCGCGGATGTCGGCGCGGCGGTCGCCGGCCAAACGCGAGGGCAGGCGCAGTTCTTCAAAGAGTTCCTGTCCGGGGAGCGGGTCGAGGGCCAGCCCATGCACTTCCGCACCGAGGGCCAACAACCATTCGCACAGCCACGCCCCTTTGAACCCGGTGTGCCCGGTCACGAGAACGCGCCGCCCGGCAAACATCCCGCCGAACTGGGTGTCTACCACTGTTTCCATGGGGCTTTTCCTGTGTCCCACATCTGATTGAGCATCTGGCTCTCGCGATACGTGTCCATGCACTGCCAGAATCCGCGATGCTGATAGGCCCCGAGGCGACCTTCGCGGGCGACCGATTCCAGCGGTGCTCGTTCGAGAATGCAGTCGTCGCCGGTCAGGTAATCGCCCAACCCTTTCTGACAGACGAAGAATCCGCCGTTGATGAAGTTGTCTTCACGATCGGGCTTCTCGTGAAATGATTCAATCAGCCCCTCATTGATCGCCAATTCACCAAACCGGCCTTCGGGGTGCACCGCCGTCAGGGTGACTAGCGCCCGTTTGGCAAGGTGGTAATCGATCGAAGCATTGATGTCGTGGCTGCTCAGTCCGTCGCCGTAGGTGAGGAGGAAGTGATCGTCCTTGATGAACGGGAGGATGCGGCGGACGCGGCCGCCGGTCATGGTGTCCTGGCCGGTGTCGACAAGAGTGACCGACCAGTCATCCTCGTCGTGGCGTGTGTAATATTTGATTTCCGGCGTGGCGCCGAGGCGGATGGTGACGTCACTGGTGTTCCACTGGTAGTTCCGGAAGTAATCTTTGATCTGGTCCCCCTTGTACCCCAGGCACAGGATGAATTCCTTGTGGCCGTGATGGGCGTAGGATTTCATGATGTGCCACAGGATCGGGCGCCCTCCGATGGGCACCATCGGTTTGGGCCGGAATTCGGTTTCTTCGCGCAATCGGGTGCCTTGGCCCCCGCAGAGGATGACGACTTTCATGAATGGATGTTAGGAAGCGGTGGCGGGAAGGAGCGGTTGCAGTCGATCCAGTCGGCTCGGGTGAATGAAGAGGCGGTTCCAGGCGACCGGCCCCTTCTCCGCGAGCTCGAAGTCCGGGACGAGGCCGGCCCCAGCCAAGCGGTAGGCTCGGTATCCGTGGCGTTGGATGAATGCGCGGAGTTTCGGAAAACAATCTTCCTTGATCAACTCGCAGAAAATATCCGGAGTGCAGCGCGCAATAGTATTCTCGGCGCCTGCCAGCACTTCCGGCTCTGCCCCTTCGACGTCGACCTTCAGCAGGTCGATTGTTTCGATCCCGCGTTCAGCGAGATAGTCGTCAAGGCGCATCACCGGGACATCGACTTTGCCAGTTACGTAGTCCCAGTTGCGCAGCGAAGCGCCCTGGGTGAGACGGAGGGCGTCGTTATAATAGAGCGGCAGGGTGCCCGGTTGATCGGCGACGGCGGCCCGGACGAGGTGGATGGTGCCAAAGCGGTTGGCGCGGAGGTTAGCCTCGAGTAGATCGGCGGCACCGGGAAACGGCTCGAAGGCATGAATCACGGCGTCTTTGTTCAGGCTCGCGGCGAGCAGCGAAAAAAGCCCGGTATTGGCGCCCACATCGACGATCTGATGGCTGGTTTTCGCAAAGTGGGCGAACACAGTCAGGGTGCAGCCTTCGTAGGCGTCCAGTCCGACCCAGAACGCACCGCTCGCCACCGAGTCGCGCCCGTCACTCTCCATCACGAAAACCGTTCGGCCTTGAAACCGAATGGGGATTGACCCGCGAACGGGAAACTTGTCGACCGCCCGCAGATCGAAGCGCGCGAAAACCGGTCGGAATGCCTTGAGGGCGGCGTTGATGCCGGGCAATCGAAGGAATTCGAAAATGAGAGATTTGACCAGTGGCATGAGCAGTGAGCGGGCGGTGGGTGGTGGGTGGGCACGCTACCGCCCCTGGTCGCGCGGCGGCGAGACCAGGGAGACGGTTAAGGCATGGGATGCCCCCTCGGGCATAAGATGAGTGGCGCCGGAGGGCGCCCAGGAGGATAGAGTGGCGGTCAGCCGAGACGACCCTCGCGGATGTCGCGGAGCCCCAAAACACTGAGCAATGGCACTTCGATTTCGCGCGTGCCACCGAGAAACTCCAGCAGGACGGCCACCCGTTCGCGCGCCGGCATGATCCGGGTCACCTTTCCCACAGCCCCCCGCAACGGTCCGTCCCCAATCTCCACTTCGTCCCCTGCCTCCAATGGTGTTTGCACCGAAAGCGGTTCGTCATCCGGAATCGCCGCCCGCAATTCGTCAATCACCTCGTCCGGCACCGCCGGCACCGTGTCACCAAAATGAACGATCCCCGCAATCCCCGATGTCGCGAGTATAGCCCGCTGCCATTGCCCCCAGTCGCACCGCGTAAACAAGTATCCCGGAAACAACGCCTCCACAAACCACACCGGCCCCCGCGCCGTCTTCTTCCGGTGCCGCAGACGGGGACAAAACGTCTCGACGTCTCCCGGGGCCAACGCCATCACCTGGCGCGCCGCCAGATGCTCGCACTTCGGCTTCGCCCGCAAGCAACGCCACTCCCACTTCTCAGTTCGGCTGGGATCCGCATTCATGGATGATCGAGTATTTTGCCGGCGAGCGGCGCCAGTGCCCGTGCCCGGTGATGCCAATATTCCAACTTCTCCAGCCGTGCTCGCTGCCCCGGCCCCAACGCCTCCCCAGAAGCCGCCTCCAGCTCCCGCAACCGCTCCAGCCGCGCCTGCCCCGTCTCCAAATGCGGCAACATCTGCCCACTGATAAACCCAGAGACCAAACTCTTCAAATCCGTCTCCGCCCGATAATGGTCGCGCCGGTCACCCGCCACATACGACACCTTCACCGCCCCCAGCGCCCTCAACGTCTTCAGCCCCTGGCTCACCGACCCCTTGCTGATCCGCAACCGGCTCACCAATTGATCAAACGTCAGCGACTCCGCCGCAATAAACAACAACCCATAAATCTCCCCCAATGACCGCGGCAACCCCAACAACCGCGTCGCCGCCACAAACAACTCAATCACCTCCACCTCCAACGCCGTCAACCCCCCGCCCGCCGAATCGACAGACTCCGGGCGCTCAGTCGTCGTCCCCACTGTACTCATTGCCGCCAAAATAGGCAGGAAAGGCTAAGGAGTCCAGTTTGTTCAAGAAAAAATGAACAAAAAAATTCGATTTTGTGGACACCCATTCAATTTTTCGACCCCAATTTTTTTGTCCCAAGGCCGAAGCGCTTCCGGCCGTGCTGAGTGACAGAAGCATTGGGGGTAAAAAAATGGAAGGCGAGGTTGCAGGCTATGGTGCTGGGCTTTGGATTTCTGAGTGGGCGTCCCAGATTGGCCGTGGGGTTCGGATTCTTGAGTTCGCGGTGGGGCACTAGCGGTTCTCTGGTGGGAGGACGTTGATACGTTGGGCGTGGTTGACATCCTGGGGATCGGCGGGCGGGAGGCGAGACCAGAGGGCGAAGTGGTTATTGAGGGGGTCGGTGAAGCGGGAGATTTCGTGGGGAAACCCGAGGCGGTGGATGAGGCGGTGTCGTTGCTCGTCGGAGTCGGCTTGTTTGGCTGGGAGGAGGAGGAAATCGGCGTTGTCGGGGACTGCGCTGAGCTTGCGGACGACGGTATGGGGCGAGCGGAGGTAGAACCGCCAGTGGAGGGGGGAGGGGGATTGGCCTGGGTTGACGATGGCGAGGAGGTGAGGCCCGACGATTTCCGAGAGGTGGTGGCCGAGGGGGCGGGTATCTTCGCGGGGTTTTCGGGCTGGGATGATGGTGGTGGCGTGGAGGGCGCTGAGGAGCACGGCGACAAGTGAGGTGGCGAGGGCGAGGTGGAGCGGTTGGCGGAGGTGGCGGAACCGGAGCCAAAGGCGGGCGAGGGCGAGGGCGACGCCGCCGGTGGCGAGGGCGGCGATTTGAGCGTTGTGACTTGATGCGCGCAGGACGGGGATGGCAAACGGGGCGACGAGGCCGGCGAGCACGAGAAGTCCGGCGGCGCCTAAAGCGATCCGGCTCCACCACGACTGCCAGAGGGCAGGCAGCCCGCGCCAGAGGACGAAGGCGCAGAGGGTGAGGGCAGGAAGCGTGAGGGGCTGGACAAAGCGCGGGCGAGTGGCTGGGATGACCAGGACGATGGTGGCGGTGGCGAGCACGCCCCAGCGCAGCCCGTCGGCGAGCGCGGCATCGCGACTGCCAGGGGGACTAGCCAGGGCTGGCAGTCGGTTCCAGAAGAAGGGGAGCACGATTCCCCATGGGAGAACGATGAGCAGCGCCCAAAGCGGGCCGGTGAGCCAGTTGACAACGTCGAACTGATCGAAGCTAAAGCGCTCGGTGAGTTGGTCGATCCACGTGGCGCCTGCCTTGACGTCGGTCTGGGCAGCGGAAAGTCGGCCTTTGACCGCCAGGGCCCAGGGCAGGAAAACGGCCAGGATGACGAGCACGCCGAGGGCGTGGGCCGGGTGCCAGAGGTCGCGGAGCGATCGCGCCTTCCAAAGGACCGCGACCACCACACCGTAAAAGAAAAATAGGTGGGGCGGCCCCTTGGCGAGTAGACCAAGGCCGAGCCAGAACCAGGGCAGGGTGTAAGTGAGCCACGGCGTCGCTTCCTCCCGCCACAGGTAAACCCACAGAGCAAACGCGATGCCGGTCAGGGCGACGTACAGCGCTTCGATTTCAGCCAGCCGGCCTTTGGACGCCATGCCGGCGTGAACAAGCAAGACAATGCCAACGAGCAGAGCAGCGCGGGCTTGGTCGCCGCTCGTGGCGCCCGGTCCCGTCACAAATCCACGGAGAAGCGTGGCACCGACCAAGGCGAGGGCCAGCACACTGAGGGCCGACGGCAGTCGCGCCGTGAACTCAGTGACGTTTCCCGTGACCGAGACGCTGGCCGCGATGGCCCAGTTGATGAGCGGCGGCTTGCGCACGTACGGCTGTCCTTCCATGACCGGCAGAATCCAATCGCCACTCCTGAGCATTTCCAACGCTGGCAGGATGCGCCGGCCCTCCTCGCCCTTGAGTTCCGGTCCCCCCAACCCAGGCAAGTAAAGCGCCGCCCATAGGGCGGTCAGGGCGAGCAGGGTTTGCCAGAGACGCATGGAATAGCCTGATCGGTCTCAGCGCCCATCAGTCAAGCGCGGATGGGGCGGCGGTCGGCGGTCGGCGGTCGAGGGGGGGGGCGGTCGAGCGGGGGGCGGTATTCGGTATTCAGTATTCGGTAATCAGCCCGAAACGGGCGTGGCACGATGGACAGGCGAGTAACTGGCGAAGGGTGAGCAAGCAGCGAGCGGGGGAGTCTGGTGGCGAAGCGGGTTTTTCGAGGACGAGGACGAGGACGATTCCGAGCCTCTTGAACACGTTTTACCGCCCACGCGATAGTGGGTCCGCTTCAACGAACCATCCTCCGCGCCGATCGTCCTCGTCCTCGTCCTCATCCTCGACTTCACCAGTGCGATTGGTGTGCACCAAAAGGTCGAATCGCTTGATCTCCCAGTCGTCATGCCGGGGACGCTGTTCTTCGTTGCACCTAATGCCGGGATGGAGGACCGAAAAACTGGAGTTTGTCCGCCTGTCGTGCTTTATTGTTAGTGCTTTTTTGTTAGCGGAAGGACACTCCAAGCGAATGAGACCACGTGGCATTGAGGTGGGACGCGACCTCCCGGGCGCGTAGCCGGTGAAGACGTACCATCCGGGGATTGTTTCCACTTCTCGAGAGATGGTCGCGTGATTCATAACCGGAGAATTCCCGATGACCGCGTCTTGGCTCATCGCTTTTTCTGGGCTTTGGCCACCGCTTGAAAAGGCGAAAAACGGGCTTCTTTCACCACGCTCCCACCGTCTACGAGCCCGGGAGGTCTCGTCCCACCTCCAGCTTCAATCGTCCGCTGAAACCTGTACTCAAAGGGTGCGAGGTTTTCTCATTCACAGTGCTTTGACGATAGCTGACAATGCTTGCCGATGCCAAAAATCTTCCGCTTCTGGCATCGCTCTTGGCGCAATATCCACGAACTCCAGGCGCAGGCCGGAGGCCTGCATTCCTTGAGTGCGGGCCTGTCCGATCGGACAGGCCCGGCGATGTCGCGGGAGGCCGCCTACTTTTTCTTCCCTTTGGCGGCGGCGGCTTTGGCGGCGGCGCGTTTTTCCTCGATCGCGGCCTGGGCGGCGGCGAGGCGGGCGACGGGCACGCGGTACGGGCTGCACGAGACGTAGGAGAGGCCGAGCCGGTGGCAGAATTTCACGCTGTCCGGGTCGCCGCCGTGTTCGCCGCAGATACCGAGCTTGATGTCGGGGCGTGTTTGGCGTCCCTTGGCCACGGCGGTTTCCATGAGCTGGCCGACGCCGGTGGTGTCGAGGGTGGCAAACGGATTTTTCTTGAATATTTCGGCCTCCGTGTAGGGCATGAGGAACGAGCCCATGTCGTCCCGGCTGATGCCGAGGGCGGTCTGGGTCAAGTCGTTGGTGCCGAAGCTGAAGAATTCCGCTCCGACCGCGATTTCATCGGCGGTCAACGCGCCGCGAGGCACTTCGATCATGGTGCCGACTTGGTAATCGAATTTCACCTTCTTCTCGGCCATGACTTCCTTGGCGACGCGGTGAACGATTTCGGCCTGGAGGTCAAACTCCTTCCGGAACCCGACGAGCGGGATCATGACCTCGGGTTTGACCTTGATCTTTTTCTTCGCGACGTCGGCGGCGGCTTCAAAGATCGCGCGGGCCTGCATCTCGGTGATTTACGGGTAAGCGATGCCGAGGCGGCAACCGCGATGGCCGAGCATCGGGTTGAACTCGTGCAACTGGTCGACGCGCTGCTGGATCTTGTCGACGGACACGCCGATTTTCTTCGAAAGGTCGAGTTGTTGTTCCTTGGTGTGCGGGAGGAACTCGTGCAGCGGCGGGTCGAGCAGGCGGATCGTGGCAGGCATGCCCTTGAGCTCTTTGAAGATACCGATGAAGTCGGCGCGTTGATACGGGAGGAGTTTGGCCAGGGCCTTTTTGCGGTCCGCGATCTCGGTGGCGAGGATCATTTCGCGCATGGCGTCGATGCGGTCGCCCTCGAAGAACATGTGCTCGGTGCGAGTCAGTCCGATGCCGCTGGCGCCGAAGGCGACGGCGATGCGCGTTTGTTCCGGGGTGTCTGCATTGGTGCGCACCGAGAGGCGGGTCGTCTTGGCGCACCAATCCATGAGCAATTTGAAGTTTTTGAACTTCTCCGTCTTTTGCGATGCCTTGTCGCCATTGACGATTCCGGTGATGATTTCCGACGGTGCCGTTTTGATCTGGCCGCCGTAGACGGTGCCGGCTGTGCCGTCGATGCTCAGGTAGTCGCCTTCCTTGAAATGCTGGCCGCCGGCCTGGATGGATTTTTTGGCGTAGTCGATTTCGACACCGGAGGCGCCGCACACGCAGACCTTGCCCATCTGGCGAGCCACCAGGGCGGCGTGGGACGAGACGCCGCCCTTGGCGGTGAGGATGCCTTCGGCGGCGAGCATGCCGCGCAGGTCTTCCGGGGATGTTTCGTTGCGCACCAGCAGCACTTTTTCTCCGCGGGCTTCGGCGGCGGCGGCGCGGTCGGCATTGAGGTAAATTCGACCGGAAGCGGCGCCTGGTCCGGCTGGCAGCCCGGAGGCAAGCTTCCTGGCTTTCTTGACGTCGGCGGCGTCAAAGATGGGCGCGAGCAACTGGTCAAGCTGATCGGCCGGATTGCGCAGCACGGCGGTTTCCCAGTCGATGAGCTTCTCTTTGACCATGTCGGCGGCGAACTTGAGCGCGGCGGCGGCGGTGCGTTTGCCGTTGCGCGTCTGGAGCATGAACAGTTTGCCTGCCTGGATGGTGAACTCGACGTCCTGCACATCCTTGAAATGTTTCTCGAGGATTTGTCGGACCTTCATGATCTCGGCAAACGCCTTGGGCATGGCGTTCTTGAGCTTGCTGACCGGTTCCGGAGTGCGGACGCCGGCGACCACGTCTTCACCCTGCGCGTTGATGAGGAATTCGCCGTAAAACTCATTGACGCCGTTGGCCGGATTGCGCGTGAAAGCCACGCCGGATCCGGAGTCGTTCCCGGTGTTCCCATAGACCATCGCCTGCACGTTGACGGCGGTGCCCCACTCGGCGGGAATGTTGTATTTGCGGCGGTAGACGATGGCGCGGTCGTTCATCCAGGAACCGAACACGGCACCCGCGGCTCCCATCAACTGCACCCAGGGGTCGGTCGGAAAGCCCTTTCCAGTGCGCTGTTTGACCAGGTCCTTAAAGCGCTTCACCAACTCGCGCTGGTCGGCGGCGGTCAGATCGCTGTCGACGAGGTCGCGGTGATACTTCTCGTGCTTGTAGGCCTCGATCACCGTCTCAAACGGCTCATGGTCCTCGCCTTCGCGCTTCTGCACGCCGAGCACGACGTCGCCGTACATTTGGATGAATCGGCGATAGCAGTCCCAGGCAAAACGCTCGTTGCCAGTCGCATCGGCAAGCGACTGCACGGTGTTGTCGTTCAGCCCGAGGTTCAAAATCGTGTCCATCATGCCGGGCATCGAGTCGCGCGCCCCCGACCGCACCGCGACGAGGAGCGGCATGCCTTTGTCATCGCCGAACTTGCAGCCCATGATCTTTTCCATGTTGGCGACGCCAGCGCGGACCTGCGCTTCGAGCGACGCCGGATACGTCCGCTTGTGAGCGTAATAATAGGTGCAGACCTCGGTGGTGATCGTGAAGCCGGGAGGCACGGGCAAGCCGATCCGAGTCATTTCCGCCAAGTTGGCCCCTTTGCCGCCGAGCAGAGACTTCTGCGATCCGTCGCCGTCGGCCTTGCCGGCCCCCCAGGTGTAAACGTACTTCGTGGACTTGCCGCCCGCTTTCGCGGCGGGCTTCTTGGCGGCTTTCTTCGCAGGCATGGTGAGTTCGCTGGTTGTGCGTGGTTGGTTGGTATTCCCCTGGCGGCAGCGGCCTCAGCCACGGGCTGTCGTGAGCCGCGCCCCCCGGGAAAGAGAGCGCGGAGTCTAGTGCTTCCCCTGAGTCAGTCAAACCGGGAATTGGGGGCGGCGGTCGGAGGTCGGAGGTCGGAGGTCGGAGGTCGGCGGTCGGAGGGCGGACGGGTCGGACGGGTCAGATTAGTTGGACAGGAAGGGAGAATCTTCTTGGGTGCTGAATTTCCTTCGCATGACGGCGGGAGTCGCGCTAACGGACGGGCTGTCATTCATGTACTTTCAGTCACTTTTGCCGAAGCCGGAGATCGGCGCGAATTCGTTTTTGTTTGATTTCGACGGCACGCGAGTCGTGGTCGATTCCGGGATGCATCCGAAGCGGGTGGGGACGGAGGCGCTGCCGCTGCACGAGGGGCTGGGGTTTGACGCGTTGGATGGGATTGTGTTGACCCATGCGCATTTGGATCATCTGGGGTCGTTGCCACTGCTGCAGCGCCGGCATCCCCGAACAGCGGTTTACATGACCGAGGCGACGGCCCACCTGGCCGACATCATGCTGCACAACTCGGTCAACGTGATGACCAGTCAGCGGGAGGAGTTGGGGCTGTCGGCGTATCCGCTGTTCACGCACAACGAGGTGAATGACGCCACGCTGCAGTGGTCGTTGCGCGGCCTGAGGCGGGGATTTGAGATCGGCGAGCGCGGCGTGAGGGCGACGTTTTTCGATGCCGGCCATGTACTCGGAGCGGTGGGGGTGCAGTTCGACACGCCACGCGGCACGGTGCTGCATTCGGGGGACGTGCATTTCGAAGAGCAGTCGATCGCGACCGGTGCCGACTTTCCGAGGGCGGGCGTGGACACGTTGGTGCTGGAGGCGACGCGCGGCGATTCGGTGCGCGATCCCGGCTACACGCGGGCGAAGGAGGCGAGCCGTCTAGCCGGGGTGGTGCGCGAGACACTGCGGGGCGGGGGAAGCGTGCTCATGCCGGTTTTTGCGCTCGGCAAGTCCCAGGAAATGCTGGTCTTGATGCATCAATTGGTGCTGGCGGGGGAGATTCCCTCAACCCCGGTCTTTCTGGGCGGCCTGAGCACCAAGATCAGCGCGGCCTACGATGAACTGACGCATCGATCATCGCGGTTGCACCAGGGACTTGAACTGCTCCGCGAACTGCCCGACCTCCAGTTCAGCGCGCGTCCGCGCCGTGGTCAGGCTCGCACGGGCATGGCTTACCGGCCAGGCGCCATCTTCGCGCTCTCCAGCGGCATGATGACCGAAAACACGGTTTCCAACGAATTTGCTTTCCAATTTCTGGAGAACCCAGCCAACACCCTGTGTTTTGTCGGGTATGCGGATCCCGAAAGCCCGGCCGGTCGGCTCAAAGCGACGCCCCACGGCCAACCGGTGCGCCTCAACGAACACCGATCACCGGTCCCTCTGCGATGCCGGGTCGAAACCTTCGACTTCAGCGGCCACTCTGATCGCGAACGCTTGCGCGAGTACGCCGTCGCCCTCCGGCCGAAACGCATCATCCTCGTCCATGGCGACCCGCCAGCCCTCGAATGGTTTCGCCGAAAGCTCAGCGCCGAGCTACCCGGCTGCGACGTCCACATCGCCCAGGCCGACACCCCGATTCCTCTGGCCTGACCGTCTCGCGAATCCGGCTCATTGACACCCCCTCTCCCGCCTGTGCAAAGCCAAACGCGGATGGATTTTTGCGGCCGCATTGCGCCGACGATGTTTGGCCCAGTCCATGCAGTTTGCCACGAGTTCTAAGAATATTTCCGGTTTTCGTGGCAGGCACTGCCGGCGGCCTTGTTGGTAAATGGGGGGTTGGTAAGCACGATGGCGGGGAGCAAGGCGGGTTTGGGTAACGGGGGAACTTCTGAAGCGACACGAAAGCGGGCGTTGCGCGGTGACGGGCCTGGTGGTTCGATGCGGGGCGGCAGTCGGTCATGCGGAGGCGTGGCGCCTCTCGCGGACAGCCATGATTCCAATTGGAGCGGAAATCTGGGTCGGTTTGGCCGGCTTTGGGGCGGCGATGATGAATGCCGTCGCGGGGGGGGGGACTATGCTCACGTTTCCGGCGCTGCTGGCGGCCGGGGTGCCGCCGGTGTTGGCCAATACGACGAGCACGGTGGCGTTGGGGGTGGGCATGCCTGGAGGTGTCTGGGCGTTTCGGCGGCACTTGCCGTCGGTGAGCGGTTGGATCTGGCCGCTGGGGATCGCCAGTTTGCTGGGTGGGGTGGCGGGTGGGATTTTGCTGCTTGCCCTGCCGTCCGAGGTGTTTGTGACGGTGGTTCCTTGGTTGCTGCTGCTGGCCACGGCCTTGTTTGTGCTGAACGAGCCGTTGTTGCGATGGATCAATCGGCGGCAGAAGACGATGAAAGCGGCGGGCGAGACGGGGACAGGCGGGGCGGAGGCGGAGCCGAAGTCACCGCGGGCCTGGGGGGTCGCGTTTCAAACGCTCGTCGGGGTCTACGGCGGTTATTTTGGCGCCGGAATTGGCATCATGATGCTGGCCAGCCTGGGTCTGCTCGGATTGCGTGACATCAACCGCATCAATGCGCTGAAGGCACTGCTCGCCCTGCTGGTCAACAGCGCCTCGATCGTGTATTTCATCTGCCGAGGCGAAGTGGAGTGGTCTCTTGCCCTCTGGCTCATGGGTGGGTCGATTCCCGGGTCGATTGTCGGCGCCCGGCTCGCCCAGCGCATTCCGGCCCGATGGATCCGCCTGATCGCCGCCGTGATCGGGGTGAGCATCGCGGTGGGGTTTTGGGTGAAGGGGGAGGCGTGAGCCCGCGCATGAGCGAAAAGCATTGGGTTGGTGTACCGCCTTTGAGGCGGGCGCGGAGCAATGGGCGGAAGGCTTTGGCGGGAAGGCTTCGCGCACCGGGTAAACCCGGTACACCAACCGGAAGCGGTGGGTTGGTGTACCGCCTTCAGGCGGGACGCGGAGCA
The DNA here is from genome assembly GCA_046155625.1 of Verrucomicrobiales bacterium. GTDB lineage: Bacteria > Verrucomicrobiota > Verrucomicrobiia > Verrucomicrobiales > V1-33 > CAJBME01. The sequence continues at coordinate 46,033 of JBJXFS010000224.1, forward strand.
ATGGGCGGAAGGCTTTTTACGGGAAAGCGTCGCGCACCGGGTAAACCCGGTACACCAACCGGAAGCGGTGGATGGGAGGATCGGTTTTACTGAGGGCCCGCGCGTTCCCGTCCGTCGAGCAGGCTGGTGACGGCAAGGTCGCCCATGACGTTGATGGCGGTGCGGCAGCGGTCGAGGAACCAATCGACGGTGAGAAGGAGCGGGATGTATTCGACGGGGAGCTTCACGGCGGTGAAGACGGCGATCATGGTGATGAGGCCGGCTTCGGGGATGCCGGCGGCGCCGACGGAGGCGATGACGGCCATGAAGATGAGGAGGATTTGGGCGCCGGGGCCGAGGTGCTGGCCGATGGCTTGAGCGATGAAGAGTGCCGCCACGGCCTCGTAGAGGGCGGTGCCGTCGTTGTTCATCGAGCCCCCCACCATGACGCCGAGGCTGGCGTTGGCCGGTCGGACGCCGAGTTTCTGGACGGCACAGCGGTAAGTGACGGGCAGGGTGGCGGTGGAGCTGGCGGTGGAAAACGCGACCGCGAGAGCTTCAGAGGCGCCTTTGAGGAAGTGGCCCGGCCTGACCCACGATCCACGGCGCAGGCGCAGGAGGTAAAAGCCGGCCTGGAGGAGGAGGGCGACGAGCACGGCGAGGACGAACCATCCCATGGCGAGAAGGGGGCTCAACCCCTTACTGGCGACGACTGCCGCCACCACGGCAAAGACCGCCACGGGAACCGCCTTGAACAGCCAGTGCAGGAGCACCAGCAGCAACTCGAAGACGGTCTCAGCGGCCGATACGAGCGAGGCGACGTGCTCGGCGGGACGCCCGCCCCGCGTGCGCAGCGTACGCAAGCCGGCGCCGAGGACGAGCGCGAGCAGGATGACTCCGATCATGTCGTTCTCGCGGAACGGATCGATCAGGTTCTTTGGGATCGATTTGAGGACGAAATCGCGCCACGGGTCGAAGACAGGTTTGGCGGCGAGGGCGGCGGTGTCAGCGGCCTTGGGAGCCGGCAGGTCGGCGCCGATTCCGGGCCGTATGGTGTTGGCGACGACCAGTCCGATGAGAATGGCGACCAGCGTGTTCGTACTGATGAACCACAATAGCCGCGCGCCGCTGCGCCCCGAGACTTCCGCTTTGACCAAGGCCATGAGAATGGCCGTGAAGATCAACGGCGTCGCCAACAATCGCAGCAGCCCGAGAACAAACCCCGCTACCTCCTTCAGCCAGATGGCCACCCGTGCGGAAATCGCCGGGTCAGCCCCGTGGTGAAGCCCCAGACCGGCCGCCAGCCCGAGGCCAAGGGCCATGATGATCCACAGGACAAACGGGATCGGTTTCTTTGATGATGGAGGACTGTCGGGAGCAGCAGGAGCCAGTCCGGTCATCGGTCGATCGAGTGCCGGAAATCAGAAGCATGAATCAACGGCTCATTCGAGCCTGAGCAGCTGGGCCGATCGAATCACCAGTTTCTGATCCAGGTATTTTGATCGGTGAAATTTTCATCCTTGGTACCCCCGTAGGACCAGAGGTCATACATTCTGGGGTTTTTGTACTTGGCCTTGAGCGCCTCAAAGTCATCGGCCCGGCGCGGGTCGACGGGCGGCGGCACCAGGTATTGGAACGGGATGCCAAAGCCGTCGGCGATGAACCACTTGCCGTCGGCCTGACGGGAAATTCGTTGGCTGCCATTCGGGTCGGCATCGGGCCAATAGACTTTGTAACCATCGCCGAGGGAGCCGGGCTTGCCCAGGGATCCGGAATCGCCGCCTTCCATGGCGTCGTCACCGTCGCCGGTGAGCGCTTGGTAAAGGGTGATGGCGCCGCCGACAGGATAATTGTTTCCGGCGACGAGGGCCGTGGTCGTCTCGCTGCCCTCTTTCGGGCGCGGGTACGTGCCATTGTCGTTCTTGAAGTTTTCGAGCTGCATCTCGATGGCCTTCAAATACGCTTTGGTTTTTTCGCGATTGGCGGTGCGGCTGGCATGACCCATGGCCACGATCGAGAGGGTGGCGAGAAGGGCGATGACGCTGATGGTGACGAGGATTTCGACCAGCGTGAAACCGGCAGCGGACCGCCGGAGCAATGGGCGTGGATTCATGGAAATCAGGGTGTGAGGGGTGGTGGTGGCGGAAGGCAGGGGGCCGGGGAGGGGCGGAAAGACCGGCCTACTGCTGCAGTTTTTGAATAATTTTCACCAAGGGCAGGAAGAGCGCCAACACAATTACACCGACAATTAAGGCCAGGAAGACGATCATGATGGGCTCGAGCAGCGAGGTGAGGGCGGCCACGGAGTTATCCACTTCGTCGTCATAGACATCGGCGATTTTGAGGAGCATTTCCGGCAACTGACCGGTTTCCTCGCCGACGTCGACCATGGAGATGACCATGGCGGGGAAGACCTTGCTGGCTTCCAGCGGGGCGACCATGGATTCCCCTTCCCGGACGGCGTCATGCACCTTGCTGATGGCGTTGGCGACGATGACGTTGCCGGAGGTGTCGCGGGTGATATTGAGCGCCTGCAGGATCGGCACACCGGAGGTGACCAGGGTCCCGAGCGTCCGACTGAAGCGGGAAATAGCGCTTTTCCGCTGGATGTCGCCGAAGACCGGCATGTTCAGTTTGAGGCGGTCGACGATTTCGCGCCCTTTCACCGTGCTGGCAAATCCCTTGAAGGCGAGAAAGCCCAGGAAGACGCCCATGATCAGGAGCAAGCCGTTCGGCAGGAAGTAGGGGCGTAGAATGAGCCAACCGGAGGCCCCGGTAACCACCTCGGTAATCCACGGGAGCTTTTCCTCCGCACCGAGCATTTCCTCGAAGATCTTTTTGAACTTCGGCACGATGAAGAGGAGGAGGAAGAAGACGATGGCCACGGCGATGAACATGACGATCACCGGGTAAACCATCGCGGAGACGATCTTGTTCTTCAGCTTCTGGGCTTTTTCCTGGTATTCGGCCAAGCGGTTGAGGACGACTTCAAGCACCCCGCCGAGCTCGCCGGCCTTGACCATGTTGATGTACAACTTGTTGAAAATCTTCGGGTGTTGCGCAAGCGATTCAGAGAACGTGGATCCGGTTTGCACCGAGTCGGCCAGGGCGTTGATGGTGCGCTGGAGGACGGGATTGGGTTCCTGTTTTCCCAGCACGGTCAGGCCGCGAAGGAGTGGCAGACCGGCGTCGATCAGCGTGGCGAGTTGCCGGGTGAAGATCATCAGGATCTTCCCTTTGACGGTCCCGCCACCGCGGGATGCCTTCTTGCGGCCTTTGGCGGCGGCGCCGACTTTTTTCTTGGCCCCCGCGAGCTGCCCTTTGGGAGCGAGCTTGGTGGGAAACAGGTTTTGGCCGCGAAGCATGGAGGACGCCTCGCCCTCATTGGTGGCGGATATGGAGCCGGCGGTCTCCTGTCCCTGCGCATTCAGGGCGATGTAGTCGAAGTCGGGCATGGGGTCTGGTCGGGTTGACGTTCTCAGATTAAAGGAAAACCCGGGCTGCTGTCCATCACGCAATCCGGGGTCAGGCGGGAATTCTCCGAATTTCGTTGCTTAAGTGTACTTGAGGACTTCTTCGATGGTAGTGTTGCCGTCGTAGATATTGCGCAGGCCGTCCTCGCGGACCGTTTCCATGCCGAGCTCAATGGCTTTGTGCTTGAGGACGAGCGTGGGGGTGCGCTGGGTGATCAGGTCGCGCAAGGTATCGTTGATGGTGAGGAGTTCGTAGAGCCCCTTGCGACCGCGGTAGCCGGTGTTGGCGCAGGTCGGGCAGCCTTCGCCGGTCCAGAAGTGTTTATCGCCGATCTCGCTGAGCGGGATGCCGAGTTGGGTGAGGATGGCGTCGCTCGGCTGGTACGGGACGCGGCATTCTTTGCAGATGGTGCGGACGAGGCGTTGGGCGAGCACGCCTTCGAGCGAGGCCGAGACGAGGAATGGCTCGAGCCCCATGTCGACGAGGCGGGTGACCGCGCCGGGCGCGTCATTGGTGTGGAGGGTGGAAAGGACGAGGTGGCCGGTGAGGGCGGCCTGGATGGCGATCTGACCGGTTTCGGCGTCGCGGATTTCCCCGACCATGATGCGATCGGGATCTTGCCGGAGGAAGGCGCGGAGGACTTTGGCGAAAGTATTGCCGACGTTTTCGTTGACCGGGACTTGGATGATGCCCTCGATGTCGTATTCGACTGGATCCTCGACAGTGAGGAGTTTCGAATCGATGGTATTGATGCGTTTGAGGGAGGCGTAGAGTGTGGTCGTCTTGCCGGAGCCGGTCGGGCCGCAGACGATGAAGATGCCGTTGGGTTTTTGGATGACCTCGTTGATGAAATCGTAAATGTACCCCGGCATGCCGAGGTTGGAGAGGTCAAGATTGGCCGACTGGCGGTCGAGGACCCGGAGCACGACGGATTCACCGTGGATGGTGGGCAGAGTGGAGACGCGCATATCCACGCTGCGACCGGCGATGGATTTCATGATGCGGCCGTCCTGGGGGAGGCGGCGTTCGGCGATGTTGAGGTTCGCCATGACCTTGATGCGCGAGATGATGGTGGTGGCCAGGCGGGCGGGGGGCGGGGCGATTTCGAGCAAGGAACCGTCGACGCGGTAGCGGATTTTGAATTCGAGCTCGAACGGTTCGAAGTGGATGTCGGAGGCGCGTTCCTTGATGGCCTGGAAGAGGACGAGGTCGACGTAGCGGACGAT
>JBJXFS010000225.1:0-23945 GCA_046155625.1 Verrucomicrobiales bacterium
ACTACCTCCAGGAAACCGGGCGCGCCGGGCGTGATGGCCAGCCTGCCGCCTGCGGACTCTACGCCTGCGGAGACGACCGCATCGCACTGGAGAACTTCATCTATGGCGACACGCCCGCCGTCTCCGCCGTGCGCAACGTAATGGATTTTCTGCTGCGTCAGGGGGATGAATTCGACCTCTCGCGCTACGACCTCGCCTACTCCACGGACGTGCGGCAGACCGTGCTGGAGACCATGCTCACCTATCTGGAAATGGAGGGCGTGCTCCAGCCGGCGGGATCCTTCTACGCGGGCTGCCGTGTGCAGTTCGTGCAGACGGAGGAGCGCATCCTCGCCGGTCATAAGCCCGCGCTGCAGCGGCTCCTGCGCGCCCTCTTCGCCAGCGGCAAGCGCGGCTACAAATACCTCACGCTGACGCTCGATGAATCCGCAGCCGCCCTCAGTGAGCCGCGCGAGCGGCTGCATAAAGCCCTGACCCTGCTGGAGGAATCCGGCGACATCCGCGTACAGCCCACCGCGCTGCGCCACTGCTTCCGGCTTCGCCCCGGCGCGCGCGAGCGCGACCCGGCACAGGTCGCCGCGTCCCTCGCGCAGCGATTCCTCGCGCGCGAGTCCCGCGACGTGGCGCGGCTGGAGGAAGTGCTGGCCTTCGCCAGGCATCCGGGCTGCCTCACGCAGTTTCTCCTGCATCGCTTCGGCGAGGAAATGCCGGAGCCGTGCGGCCACTGCGGTAACTGCCGCCGCCCGCGCGTGGAGCCGCTGGAGATTCCGCAGTCCCCTGCCCTTTCCATCACCGCGGAGCACGTCGCCGTCATCCATGCGTTGCGAAAGGAAAACGTCCCCGCCCTGCGAACGGCGCGGCAACTGGCCCGCTTCCTCTGCGGCATCACCAGCCCCGCCGTCACCCGCGGCAGGCTCACCCGGCACGACAACTTCGGGCTGCTCGCCGGCGTGCCGTTCCTGGAAGTGCTGGCGCAAACGGCGAGCCTCATGGACCGCTGACTGCTGACGTCCGGAGCAGACCTGCTAAAGGATCGCCTGCGGCCGGTGAAAGCTGCGCGGTGCGCAGCCACTCCTGGTGGCCGTGGGCAAAGTGTTCCATGTCCACAAAGGTGTGCCCGACGGTGAAGAACGTGCCCAGCGCCATGAGCAGGATTTCATCGAAAAATGAACGGGGCGGCGGGCGCGGCGGGGATCAGTGAGGGCGGAGAGGTGGTGTGCCAGCCGGCCGGGCGGGGAGTTGGGATGAAGTGTAGCCATGCCGCTTCAACGAATCCGCTCGCAGGTTATAGCATCTCAGCCTGGTTGATGGGAGACTCTATTCCTGGTGGTCCTGGTTTTCCTGGTGCTCCTGGTGGTTAAATGCGTGACGCTCAGCTTTACCGGCACGCCCTCCGGCGAATACTTGGCGGCGATCGACACGAGCTTGGCCAGAATGTGCCGCAGCAGGCTCTCGTCTGCGCGCACGACGGGATCAAAGTCGCCGAACGTAAGTCAGATGGGACAACGCGCGCTGGTCGCGGGTTGCATCCCGTTCACAAAGCGCCGGCACCACGCGGCGAGGTGCAGTTCCTCCGGCCGGAACTTCTGCATCCCGGACTCGAACTTTCCCAGCAGGATCACATCCTCCATCATGCCCGACATGCGCTTCACGCTGCTCTGGATGCTGGCCAGATGCTCCGCGCGCTCCTCCTCCGGAAGTCGCTCCAGGCAGCGCGAGAGAATGTCCGATGACGTCACAATGATGTTGAGCGTTGGCTCGTACCGAGCCCTTCCCGCTGCGCCCAAAGTAAGTGCCGCTTCGCGGGGAGGAAAGGGATCGGCTAAAGCCTATATACCAGCGGTTGTTCCGGCTACTCCGCCAGCACGAGGGAAACACGGCATCCAAGGTGATGGCCGAGGCGGCTGACCGAGTTGTAGTCGCGGAAAGGCGACCTGCACGCCCACGCGCTGCCGCCCCAGAAGCCGCCCCGGACCACGCGGGATGTGCCTGCTTCAGGCCCAGCCGGATTGTCCTCCGGGCTGTTCGCATAGTAATCTCCGCCAAACCAGTCCTGGCACCACTCCGACACATTCCCGTGCATATCAAACAGCCCCCAGTCATTCGGCTTCCTCCCGCCAACGGGCTGCGTCCTGCTTCCGGAATTGTCGGAAAACCACCCATACTCGACGAGCCCGGGCTTTTCGTCGCCGTAACAATACCTCGTCTCCCTGCCCCCACGGCTCGCATACTCCCATTGCGCCTCGGTCGGCAAGGCGAACCGGCCCGCTTGAAGCCCGGCCTTTGCATTGAGTGTTTCGATGAACTTTTGGCAGTCGTCCCAACTGACCTGTTCCACGGGATTCCTCGCCCCCTTGAAACGGCTCGGGTTGTTGCCCATCACGGCTTCCCACTGCTTCTGTGTCACTTCGTATTTCCCCAGGTAGAACGGCCGGGTGATCTTGACCTTGTGGGCCGGCTTATTCTCTTTGTCACCCATCATGAACTCGCCCGCCGGGACCAGCACCATCTCCAGTTTCACGCCACCGCCCAGATCCACCGTCAGTTCTTTCGGCGATTCCTTGCCAGCCACAGCCGTAAGCGGTTGCTCGGCACCCTGGCTGAGAATGGTACCCACGGTGCTCAGAATCACCACAAACCAAATCCAAAGGTTACTCATGTCATATTCTGCCAGAAAAGACCCCACACGCCAAAGCTTCCCTTGCGGCCCCCAGCGGTTCCACAGGGCGTTTTCCAGTAAGAAACCTGGCAGTCGCGTTCACCCCACTCGCCGCGCTGTCGGAGTTGGTCAGCTCGAGCGCCTTCATGCCACGCTCACCACAGCTTTGATCACGCCCGTCTCCGGCTTCAACCAGTTCGGGAATTCTTCGATCATCCCTTCGAAGTCCGCCCCGTGGGTGATCCAGGGGCGGGTGTCTATCCGCCCGTCCTGAATGAGCTGGATGATGCGCGTGAAGTCCGCCGGATGGGCGTTGCGGCTGGCGAGCAGCGTCAGCTCGCGGCGATGCATCACGGGCGCATGCGGGAAGCTCACCTCCGCCTGCGTGATTCCCACATACACGAGCCTTCCGGTAAAGCCGCAGTAGTGCAGCGCCCGGCTCATCGCCTTGTTGCTGCCGGTGGCGTCAATCACCACCTGGGCCAGGGTGCCGCCCGTCAGTTCGCGCAAACACTCCAGTTCGGAGCCGTCACCACGCGGGAGGATGGTGTCGGGCACGCCCATCGTGTCGCGCACGAACGCCAGGCGCTGCTCGTTCAAATCCATAACGACCGTGCGTGCGCCGGAGAGCTTGACGAACTCGATCACGCTCAGACCTATCGGCCCTGCGCCGATGACGAGCGCCGTCTCGCCAGCGCGCGGCTGGCCGCGATCCACCGCGTGGCAGCCGATAGCGAGCGTCTCGACGAGCGCGCATTGATCGGGGGAAAGGGCATTGGCGGGATGAAGCTTGCGGGCGGGCAGCACGAGGCGCTCGGTGAGGCCGCCGTCCCTCATCACACCGAGGACCTTGAGATGCTCGCAGCAGTTGGTATTTCCCCGGCGGCAGGGGAAACACTGGCCGCAATTCATGTAAGGCTCCACCGAACAACGGTCGCCCGAGCGCACATGGGAAACGCCCTCACCGACGGCCAGCACCTCGACGCCCAACTCGTGACCGGGAACCAGCGGGTAGTTGAAGAACGGCATTTTGCCGAGATAACCGCTGATGTCCGTGCCGCAGATGCCGACGCGCAGCACGCGGACCAGCGCCTCCCCTGCCCCGGGCGCGGGCGGTTCGGGGAGTTCGATGCGACGGAAGGACAGTGGTTTTTCGAGCTGGATGGCTTTCATTCATTCGCGGTCGTGGACTCAAAGGCGGAAGGGAGCTTGGGGCAAATAGGGGTTCGTGAGCACCCTAACCGACGCCGTGGAGCGTCGGCGATCGCGCTGTTCCGCACTTTCAACTTCATCGTCCCTCCGTCTACGCTCCCCTCCGCAAAAATTTCTTGAACCGCATCGCCACTGGTGGAGAGCGCTGCGGGCACGATCTGAGGCCGAGGAGATGGGGAATCCGCAACCGACCGGGTCGGCCTGGACAATCCAGGGATGATGGCTAGACGGAGCGCAATGAACTGCTTCCTGATCCGATCTGCCCTCGCCCTCTGCCTGTGGGTTTCGGTCGCCAAAGCCACGGAGGCGCGCACGATCGTCGTCTCACCAGCGGGGGAGGATGCGGCGGCCGGCAATGCCGAGAACCCCCTCCGCACAATCTCGGCCGCAGCAGCCCTCGCGCAGCCCGGCGACACGATTCTCGTCAAGGCCGGGATCTATCGCGAACGGGTCGCCCCTCCCCGCGGCGGAGAGCCGGGCAAGCCGATCACTTACCGCGGAGAGAAGCTGGGCACGGTCTTCATCCGAGGGTCCGAAGAGTGGAAACCCGCGTGGCAGCAGCACGCCGGGAAGGTGTTTTCCGCCGTTCCCGGGAAGGAGCTTTTCGATGACGATGTGTATGTGGACAGCGCCAACCCCTTCATGGCCGAACTCTCTTCCACTCCCTACGGACGCGACGGCAAACCCGAGGCAGAGCGCAAGATCGGCACGCCCGACCCGAACATCATTTACACCTGCGGCCAGATGATCGTGAACCGCAAGCCGTGGGAGCAGCGGCCGTTCCTGACCGAGGTCGAATCTAGACCCGGCACATGGAGCTTCGCGGCGGACAGCGGGCGGATTTATGTGAACTTCGGCGATCTCGCCCCGGAAATGCAGCAGGTCGAAATCACAACGCGGCGGCGAGTTTTCGCGCCCCACATCCGAGGGCTCGGACACATCGTCGTCGAAGGATTCGTGATGGAGCACTGTGGCAACCAGTACCCGACGAACTTCTGGAAGATCAAGGCATGGGCGCAGGCGGGAGCGATGGGCCTGCGCAGCGGTCACCACTGGATCGTGCGCAACAATCTCATCCGCTATGCCAATACCGACGCCATCGACATCGGCATCCACGGCGGCGACAACGAGCGCGAATCCTCTGCCGCCCCCGGTGCTCCCATAGGCGAGGACAATCTCATCGAGAAGAACTACATCGTGGACAACGGCGCGGGCGGGATCACCGGCTCGGTCAGCATCCGCGTCATTATCCGCGACAACGTCATCCTGCGGAACAACGCGCTCGGGTTCACCGGCAAAAAGCGCTACGAGCACGCCGGCATCAAGGCGCACAACCCGCAGCAAGGGCTGATCGAACACAACTACGTCGCCGACAACCCGCGCTGCGAAGGCATCTGGATGGACAACCATTTCACGGGTGCGCGGACGACCCGCAACGTCGTCGTCAACAATGGCGGGCGCGGGATCTTTCTCGAGATGAGCGACTACCCGTTCGACGCCGCGCTGGTGGATCACAACATCTCCGTGGGCAATCGTTCCATCCAGTTCTACATCCACGATGCCTCGGGTTCCACGGTCATGCACAACCTCTTCGCCAACAGCCCCGCGGATGCCAAGTACGGCCAGGGCTGTTACATCCTCCAGGTGGACCCGCGCACCCGGACCGGCAACCACTCGCTCTACAACAACATTTTCGTCGCCCACAAAGCCATGCTGGACATCAACTACCCTGCGCATCGCGGCGGGCCGCAGCGGCTGGACCACAACGTGTACGATGCCACCCCGTCCAGCCGGTCGTTCTTCATCAATCGTGCGTCAGACGTCCCCTCTCCATGGAAGCCTGAGGAGTTTTTTGAAATAGTGAAGAAAGACGTCGGCAAGGGTCAGCCGGCAGCCATCGACGGCGGGGCCAAAGTCGCCCTCACGCTCGACGAGTGGCGGGCATTCTGGGCCACCCACGGTCAGCAGAACGACCGCGGCAGCGTGACTCACACCGGGATGAAAGTCTCCTACGAACCGCGGTCGCTGGAACTGCGCATCGACCTCCCGTTCGACCCCGCCACGGTCGGCTCCACTCCGCATCAGAAAATCCAGTCCGATTTTCTCGGCAACCCGGTGCCGCAGGATGGCAAGGCCAAGCCCGGTCCTTTCCAGGAACTCCGGGCTGGTGCCAACACCTTCAAGGTTTGGGATGGTATGCCGCTGCTCGGGCCCGGAGAGTTGCCGGCGGCTGCGGATCGTTGACTGAGACAACCCCACAACGACAGCACACCCGTGAAACCGAAACTCATCCTGACCGTCCTCATCACGTCCCTTTCAGGCCACCCACTCCCCGCGGAGCCCGTCGCGCCGGTGATTTCCATCCAAGCAGAGCCGTTTGCCCTGAGCCAGGTGCGGCTGCTGGACGGTCCCTTCAAGAAGGCGATGGAGATCAACAAGGCCTACTTGCTGAAAGTGGAGCCGGACCGGATGCTCTGGCCGTTTCACCAGTACGCCGGCCTGCCGACCAAGGGGGAAAGATACGGCGGCTGGGCGAAGAAAGACTGCGTCGGTCATGAAGCCGGACATTATCTGAGCGCCCTCGCGCTGATGTATGCCAGCACCGGCGATGCCGAGATGAAAAAGCGCGTGGACTACATGGTGAGTGAGATCGCCCGCGTCCAGGAGAAGCACGGCGACGGTTACGCCGGGCCGGTCCGACTGGAGGTTTGGAAGCAGGCGTTTTCCGGCGACATCAAGGCTGATGCCTGGGGGATGTGCGGCGGCTATGTGCCCTGGTATGTCATGCACAAGGTCTATGCCGGTCTGATTGATGCCCACGTCCACACCGGCAGCCAGCAGGCGCTCGATGTCGTCACTCAATTTGCCGACTGGGCGAAAAAGGGCACTGACAACCTGACCGAGGAACAGTTCCAAAAGATGCTGGCCTGCGAGTTCGGCGGCATGGGTGAGTCGCTGGCGGAAATATATGCGCTCACCGGAAAGAAGGATTATCTGGCCCTGGCCCGGCGCTTCGACCACAAAGCCATCACCGATCCCCTATCCGCGAAGCAGGACATCCTGACCGGCAAGCACGTCAACACCAACCTTCCCAAAATCCTGAGCGCGGCCCGGCTGTATGAACTGGACGGCCAGCAGCGGGACGCCACCATCGCCACCTTTCTCTGGGACAGCATGGTGGACAGCCGGACGTTCGCGCCGGGAGGCATGGACGTGCGCGAGCGCTACATCGCGGCGGGCCAGGAATCGAAGCTCCTGGCCACGAATGCCAGTGAGTCGTGCGTGGTTCACAACATGCTGAAACTCACGCGCCGGCTATTCGGCTGGCAGCCCGATGCCCGCACCATGGACTACTACGAGCGCGGGCTGTACAACACGATTCTCTGTTCGCAGGATCCCCACAGCGGCGGCTTCACCTATTTCAATTCGCTGAAACCGGGGCATTTCAAAATCTACAGCTCGCCGTTTGACGCCATGTGGTGCTGCGTGGGCACCGGCATGGAGAACCACTCGAAGTACGCTGACACGATCTACTGCCGCGACCCCGAGAGCTTGTGGGTGAATCTTTTCATCCCCTCGGAACTCAACTGGCCGGAGAAGGGGCTGACTGTCCGCCAGGAAACGGAGTTTCCCGTCAAAGACACCACGACACTCAGGATCGCCGCCAAAGCAGCGCAGCCGTTGTCGGTCAAAATCCGCGTTCCCTACTGGGCCGCCCGGGCGCCGGATATCACCGTCAACGGCGAGACGCAGGCCGTCGATGCCAAGCCCGCGAGCTACCTGACGCTCACGCGCACCTGGAAGGATGGCGACACCATCAAGGTGCAGTTTCCCATGAGCCTGCACCTGCGTCCGGCCCGCGACGACAAGTCCATGGTCACAGTGATGTACGGTCCGCTGGTGCTGGCGGGTGAACTGGGCAGCGAAGGGCTGCCCCCGAGCGTGGTCACCGGCAACAACGTCGCCCATCTCGGCGACAAAACGCCGCCCGTGCCGGTTCTGGTGGATGCGGCCGCGGACCCTGCCACCTGGCTCAAGCAGGAACCGGGCGAAACGCTGCGCTTCCGGACCACCGGGGTGGCCAAGCCGCACGATGTCACGCTCAGTCCCCTCGCATTCCTGCACCACCAGCGTTACACCGTTTACTGGAAGACGATGACGGCCTCCGAGTGGGATGCTCAGCCTCGCTGAGCCCATCCGCCCTATCACGCTCATCGCATCCATCGCCGCCGAGGCGATTGACCGGCTTTCATGGCGCTAACGGGGCGTTGCTCAGCCCGGAGGCCGAACTGGAGCCGGAACCCGACTCAATCGGACACCGATACGCTTTCGAACAACTGCTCCACTTCCCGATCCGAGAGCGCCCGGCCGTAGAGGACCAGTTCGTCAATGAAGCCGCTCCAGGCGTAACCGCGCAGATCGCTTCCAATGCAGAGAGGCGAGGTGGTGTGGCGGATCGGCTGCGCTCCTGGCCCCAGTGGCTTCGGTTGGGAACCCTCGACCGATGCTGCCGTCGGATTGTCTTTGGGAGAGTCGTGCGGGGGAGAGTCGTCCAGGGAATCCTCCGAGGGACACTCGAACGGGGAAGCCACGGAGGGCGCAGCGACAGCCGTCGAAACCGGCATCTTCACCGACTCTATCGCCTTTCCGTTGACGAATATCTTGACGCTCGTTCCGTCGCAGACTCCTGCCACGTGTGACCATTTGTCCGACGGAATCTCCGCCTTGACCACGGAGTCGGTGTAACCGTTCACGAAAAAATAGACGTTTTTTTCATCGCCGGGCATACGGACAAACCCGTATCCGCCATACCATGACGAATCACTCGTCTTGGCGGCAATGACCTTGTATGCCCCTTGCGTTCCGGTTGGTTTCAGCCAGGCGGCCAGCGTCAAGGATTGGGGACAGAGGTTCTGATGGTGCGGGACTTCGATCCGCGCCGACCCGGTGAATTCGATTGCGCCGCCCCGCACGCCGCCGTCCGTCCACTTGGCGTCGTTCAACTTGGCGGTGTGCCATTCACCCGCATGATTCGTCACCACCCCGTCACCCACTCTATCGAAAGGGTAGTAAAGCTCGAGCCCCTGCTGTGTCGGCAGCCAGCCGAGTTGATGGGCCGGCCTGACCTGGAGCGACTTGATGTGCTTCATCGCCAGCGTCACATTGCCGAAGATCGCGGCGACTTCCACCGGTTCGTCGGTCACCGTGCCCGTGATCGTGTCGTCGTTGACCATTTCGACCCGTACGGTCTTGCCCCCCTCCTTCCATTCGGCGACACGGATGCGCTGGAGCGGAATATCCAGCGCGGCGAAGCCCACGTCGACTTTCAGCGACTTATTGAACGGCGTGCCGATGATGCGACTGCCGTCCACCAAATCGACGTGCACACGCCAAAGGGGTTCGTCGCCAAGCGCCGGAGGCGTCACAAGGGCTGCCATACACACGCTCCAGAGGCACAGTCTGAGCGTCTCGCACAATCGTCGGGTGCCCCTGCGAAATTGATTACTCGGACCGGATTTCATGGGATTTCAGTTTCTGGGATTGACTGGCTCAGGGCGAGGAAACGGGTCCAGGATGGGAGTTTTCTACCCATTGTGGTAGCTTAACCCAAATGAGTGGCGAAATAAAGGCGGCAGATGACGGATTGGCGGTGTTCACGCAGTCAGTCCCATAATTCCGGAAGACCGAACCTGGCTCGCAAGTATATGTGCGGTATGGCGACTAGGCTGATTTCAGCCGAAATCATCTGAAATGACTGCTTTATCCCCTTCCCCCTCCGACCCCGGCCCGCCGGCGGAAGGAGAAACGGGAAGTCGAGTCTCAACCCACGCATCACCATGACCAAAGCTTTGCTCCTTCTCTTCACCGCCGCGACGCTCTCTGCGGCAGACGATTCCCTGACGCCCATGTTCAATGGCAAAGACCTCACCGGGTGGGTGCCCATGAACATCGCACCCGGCACGTTCAGCGTGGCCAAAGACGGCAGCATCATCTGCACGGGCAAACCCGTGGGAATGCTGCGGACGGAGAAGATGGTCGAGAACTTCATCCTCGAACTCGAATGGCGGCACATGACCAACGGAGGGAATAGCGGCGTCTTTGTCTGGGGCGACGGCCTACCGGCCCCGGGCAGTTCGTTCCCGCGCGGCATCGAGGTTCAGGTGCTGGACAACGGCTACAACGCGAAAGGCAAGAACGAGTGGTTCAGCACGCACGGCGACATTTTTCCCGTGCAGGGATCGAAGCTCACGGTGGCCGGCCGCATTTCGCCCAACGGCCAGCGCAGCTTTCCCATGGAAGAGCGCAGCAAGTCGTCGCCGGAATGGAATCACTACCGCCTCGTCGGCAACAATGGCGACCTCAGCCTCAGCGTGAACGGCAAGGAAGTCACAATCGCCAAAGCCGCGTCACCCCGGAAAGGCTATCTCATGCTCGAGAGCGAAGGCTCGGAGATTCACTTCCGCAATGTGCGCTTCAAAGTGCTGCCTTCCACCAATCCGAAGCCGGAGGAAATCGCGCGCGATGCCACGGGCTTCGTCCCCATCTTCACGGGCATCAATTTGGACGGCTGGAAAGTGCCCGACGGCGACAACGGCCACTGGAAAGTCGCCGGTGAAAACATTGACTACGACGCCGCCAGTGAAGCGCCGGGCGAGAAGCATCTCTGGACGACCAAAGCCTATTCCAACTACACCCTCATCGTCGACTGGCGCATCAAAGAGACGCCCTACATCAACCCGCGCGCGCGGAATATCCTGCCCGACGGCACCGAGGAGAAAGGCCCCGACGGCAAGCCTCTTTCCATCGCGCTGCCGGACAGCGACAGCGGCATCATCCTCGGCGGCGATGAGCGCTATCAGGTGAACATCTGGTGCTGGCCCGTCGGCAGCGGAGAAATGTACGGAGTCCGCGGTGATCCCAAATCATCACCGGAACTGCGCGCCGCTGTTACGCCGAAGGTGAAAGCGGACAAGCCCATCGGCGAATGGAACCGCTACGAAATCACCCACCGCGACGGCACCGTCACCGTCCTGCTCAACGGCCAGACCGTCATTCCCGGTGCTAAAATCCCCGACCTGCCCGCCACCGGCCCCATCGGCCTCCAACACCACGGCGGAAAAAACGCGACGGGCGAATGGAAAAGCCCGCCCTCATTGCTCCAGTGGCGGAATCTATTCATCAAAGAGTTGGAGTGACCCTTTCGCTCTGCCCGGATACAATCCGCCTCAGCGGGCGACAGGATGACACGGTAGCGGGAGCGCGAGGCCCCAATCTGGAACCTTTGCCCCATCAGCCCGGGAGCACCGGCTCCTTCAGCAATTCCCCCCGCTCCCCGGACGCTGCCGCCCCACAACGAGGCGGTCAGCAGACACAGACCAGCAATCTACCGGGATAGATGGAACGGCGTTTGCATTTTCGGACGAATAGCCGTGCCTCCTTGAGAGGGCGAGCAAGAATTCGCGATGGCACGGAAGGTGCAGCAAAAGACGCTGCATCGCTTAAATGAAAGCAACGGTCATTTCACAAACTGGAGGCCCATCAATTCCTCATACGTCCAGGGTGTTTTTCGGTCGGCGATTTCCCCGCGCACGCGGGCGATGGTGGAAGCTTCGATGGGCTTGCTCCAGTTGTGCCAGCGTTCGCCGATGTAGTTGAGGACGTCTGCAAGCTGCTGGTCACTGTGGGAGTTTTCGAGGGGAAGCATCATCCCGGCACCGTAAGTCACGCCGTCGATGGGGCCGGTCTGGCCTTTGAGGAGGATCCGGGCGAGGATGCCGTGCTTGGCGTCCTTGAACCAATGGGAGGTCTCGAATGACGGGGAGAGGAGTGTGTCGCCCTGCATCACGCCTTTGCCGTCTGGACCGTGGCAGGATATGCAGAAGGATTCGTAGGTTTGCTTTCCACTTTTCGCGGACAAAGCTCACCGGCTCCTTCACCATGGGCTCGCTCGCGATGCATTCCAGCCGGTAACCCTTCGGAACCTCAATGGTCTTAATGGCCTCACCTGGTGCGAGCGGCGGAAACTTCGTGTCGGGATTCCAGCCTTCCTCTTGGGCGACGACCAGACCCGAATTCGCGAGCATGAAAACAAGCGCGGGAAAGAGGAACGATGGACAACGCTTGGGCTTCATGTGAGGGATACTTCAGCGACGGCACTCTTGAGGCCAGAATGTATTCACTCCACCATTCTCCTGATGAAAACCATTTTCACTGCCTCGTTTTTTGTTCTCCTTTCCGTGCAATCGCTCTTCGCGGCGGAGGATCCGCTCAAGATACCCGACACCGACGAAGGCATGCCGGGCATCGGGCCGCTGCGACGCACCGAGTGGTTCCGCGGCGTGTGGAGCGCACGGCGCGGGTCGTGGCCGGGGAAATCGGAGGCCCAGCGTGGTTCCGTGGTGTTCTTTGGCGATTCAATCACGCAGGGCAGGGGCGCGGATTTCAAAAAACCGCCTTCGGGGGGCTCAAGGCCGTCAACCGCGGCATCACTGGCGACACCAGCCGCGGCCTGCTGCATTCCCGGAATAAAATCCCCAGGCAGGTGAAAGGACGATGAAAAATGCATCGCGGTTTTTTGCATGGCGGTTTACCGATGATATTCTACTTCACGTCATGTTGTTCCGGCAGTCTCCCACCATTTTCGCGTTCTTGGCTCTTTCCGCTCCGGCGGTGGGTGCCGAGCCGGCAGTTCCAGCGAAAATCGGGTTCAACCGCGATGTCCGGCCGATCCTATCGGAGGCGTGCTTTCACTGCCACGGGCCGGATGCCAAAGCACGCGCGGCGAAGCTGCGTCTGGACATTCGCGAGGAAGCACTGAAGGCGGCCGAGTCGGGGAAGACACCGATCGTGCCCGGGCAGCCGGAGAAGAGCGAGGTCGTGCGGCGGCTTCTGACGAACGACGAGGACGACGTGATGCCGCCCCCGAAGGCGCACAAGGCGCTGACGGCGCAACAGAAGGCCATTCTCAAGCGGTGGATCGCGGAAGGGGCGAGTTTCGAGGCGCACTGGACGTTTGTGCCACCCGTGAAGGCCCCGGTGCCGCAGGTGCCTGGTTATGCCATCCGCAATCCCGTCGATGCGTTCGTGGCGGAGAAACTGGTAAAAATCGGGCTGCCATTTTCGCCGGAGGCGGACAAGGCGACGCTGATCCGGCGGCTCTATTTTGATTTGACCGGTCTGCCGCCGAAACCTGAGGAGGTGGACGCCTTCGTCGCGGATGCCTCCCCTGATGCCTATGAAAAACTGGTCGATAGACTCATGGCCTCGCGGCACTATGGTGAACGCCTGGCCCTGCCCTGGTTAGATGCGGCGCGGTATGCCGACAGTAACGGATTCCAGCAGGATGGAGACACTCATCAGTACGTCTGGCGGGATTGGGTCGTGGACGCGCTGAACGACGACATGCCATTCGATCAGTTTTCCATCGAACAACTCGCTGGAGACCTGCTGCCGATCCCAACCGATGACCAGTTGATCGCCAGTGCATTTAATAGAAATCACCTGCTCAATGGCGAAGGCGGAGCGATTCCTGAGGAACAGAGATGTGTGAATCTCTTCGACCGCGTGGACACCACCGCCACCAATTGGCTG
Source organism: Verrucomicrobiales bacterium (assembly GCA_046155625.1). GTDB lineage: Bacteria > Verrucomicrobiota > Verrucomicrobiia > Verrucomicrobiales > V1-33 > CAJBME01. The sequence continues at coordinate 13,463 of JBJXFS010000225.1, forward strand.
GGTCTGACCATGGCTTGTGCCCAGTGCCATGATCACAAGTATGATCCTCTGACGATGCGCGATTATTATTCCATGATGGCGTTGTTCAACAATGTCCCCGAAACAGGTGTGCCTTCCGGCAGCGGGCAATACCGAGTCGCCGAGCCCTCCATCCGTGCCGCTCAGGGTGGACAAAAACTAAAGATCCAAGAACTGAAACGTGCCCTCGAACAGGCGCGTGAAGAAGCGAAGGCATCAACAGAATCCACTGAATCCAACGAGGCCATCACCATGCTGGAAGCGGAACTCGCTTCCGCCCCCGCAGTTCTATGGACTCACCTGCTTCCTACTTCGGCCAGCGCCACCGACGGAGTCAAACTCAGCATGGATCGAAATACCATCTTCGCCGAAGGGCCACGTCCAGACAAAGCGAACTACATCATTACCCTCGCCAACACCTCAGCCGTCATTACCGGCATCAGGATCAAGACACTTCCCGACGACCGACACCCAGCCAAAGGCGCCGGACGTTCGGACAACGGCAATGCCGTGCTCACGAAATTGCGTCTGAGTGTCGGCGGCAGGGAACAAAAATTTGCGGCAGCCTATGCCGGCTATTCGCAGCAGGGATACAGTGCCAATGGGGTCATTGATGAGGACCCAAAAACTGCCTGGGCTTTCCATCCTGATGTCACGAAGCCAATTCAACTCATTTTGGAACTGGCCGAGCCGCTTGCCTTGGAGCGGGATGCTTCACCGGTCCTGACATTGGAGTTTCAATCCGAACACAAACAGCACCAGCTCGGCGGCTTCGCAATGACTTACACAAGCGCGCCCCATCCTGTGAAGATCATGCAAATGCCAGCCGAAATTGCGGCATTGCTGAAGAACAAAGATCGCACGGCGGATGAGTCCAAAAAAGTGCGCGATTATTTGATGGACACGTATCCACCCGCCGCCCGGACAGCTGCGCAGGCAAAGGTGACAGCAGCGGAGAAAGCGTTCAATGACTTCCAGTCCAGCCTTCCTCGCGTGATGATCATGTCCGACAAACAGCCAAGGAAAACCCACGTTCTCGATCGAGGAGAGTACCTCAAACCCAAGGAAGAAGTGGCGGCTGGCGTGCCGGCGTTTCTGCCGCCCTTGCCGGAAGAGGCGCCGAAAAACAGGCTGGGATTCGCCCAGTGGCTGTTCCGCCCGGAGCATCCGCTCACAGCCCGAGTTCAGGTCAATCGAATCTGGCAATATTTCTTTGGCATCGGCCTGGTGAAAACCAGCGAAGATCTGGGCGTGCAGAGTCAGGTGCCCGTGCATGGCGAGTTGCTGGACTGGCTGGCCTTGGAATTCCGCGATCAAGCGTGGAGCCAAAAAACTCTCAACCGCTTGATCCTGACCAGCACCACCTATCGTCAAAGCAGCCGTTTCAGACCAGAGCACTGGCAGCGCGATCCGGAAAACCAATTTCTCAGCCGGGCGGCCCGCTTCCGGCTTCCTTCCATGATCCTGCGGGATTTGGCGTTGTCGGCCAGCGGATTGCTCAATGACAAGGCGGGAGGGAAACCCGTCTACCCTTATCAGCCGCCAGACGTGTGGGAAGGGCTGGCCATCACCAAGGAGAGAGATTTCACCTACCCAGCCAGCTCAGGTTCGGATCTTTACCGGCGCAGCCTCTATACCTTCTGGCGACGCACCGTCTCACCCGTAAATATGTTTGATGCCTCGCCGCGTCAGACCTGCAAAGTCCGGCCTGAAAACACTTCCACTCCGCTCCACGCGCTGACCACACTGAACGACCCAACTTGGACGGAGGCCTCCCGGGTCCTTGCTGAGAAGGCGATCAAATCTTCGTCCACTCCCGTTTCAAGAATCACCTGGGCCTTCCGCCGTATCCTCGCCCGTGCCCCATCGGAGGGCGATCTTTCCCTGCTGACACGCGCTTACGAAAAACAACTCGCCGCCTGCACCGCCGATCCCAACGCCGCCGCTGAGTTCCTGGCTGTCGGCCTCGCGCCCCGCGATCAATCGCTCGCATGCGCTGAGCACGCCGCCATGACCGCTGTCTGCCTGGCATTGTTCAACATCGACGAATCCCTAACACGTCAATAAGATGACTCCCCTCGAACTCAATCACCAGCGTGTCACCCGGAGACAGTTTTTCGGCAAAGCTTCCTCAGGTCTCGGCGGCGTGGCTCTGGCATCGTTAAGGCAAGAGGAGGCAATCGCCGCCTCTTCCAGAGAGACGGGGCTTCCGGGTCTGCCGCATTTTGCCCCCAGGGCCAAACGCGTCATCTGCATGTGGCAGGGCGGTGCTCCCTCGCACGTGGATTTGTTTGATCCCAAGCCTATGCTGGAAAAAATGGCGGGCCAGGATATTCCCGGCAGCGTGCGTGGAAATACCCGCCTCTCCACCATGTCCAGCGGATACTCCCGCTGGCCCATCACACCCGCAATCAAGCCCTTCCAACGCTGGGGCCAATGCGGCACGGAGATCAGCACCCTGCTTCCAGGAATCGGATCCATCGCAGACGAAATCTGCGTGGTGCGTTCCATGAATACAGAAGCGGTGAACCACGCACCGGGAGTCACCCTCTTTATGACTGGCTCTCAGGTTCCGGGACGTCCCAGCATGGGCGCATGGCTGAGCTACGGGCTTGGATGCGAATCCAGTGATTTGCCTGCCTTCGTCGTCATGACTTCTTCCGATGCCGGCAAGACCTGTGGACAGCTGTTCTTTGACTATTACTGGGGAGCCGGATTTCTGCCCAGCCGATATCAAGGCGTGCGTTTCAGAAACACCGGTGACCCCGTGCCCTACCTCCAGAATCCGCCCGGCGTCAGCCGTGAGGCCCGCCGGATGCTGCTCGATGACATCAACGCCATCAATCAAGCACACCTCGCCGACTACGGGGATCCGGAAATCGAAACCCGCATCACCCAGTATGAAATGGCATTTCGCATGCAATTCAGCGTGCCGGGGCTGCTGGATTTCTCCAACGAACCCAAGAGTGTGCTCGACATGTATGGTCCCGACGTGTTGAAGAAGGGCACCTACGCCAATAATTGTCTCATCGCCCGCCGGCTTCTGGAACGCGGCGTGCGCTTTGTGCAGCTCATGCACAGCGGCTGGGATCAGCACGGAAACTTATTCACCCAGTTGGAACAGCAATGCCGCGATACGGACCTGCCCAGTTCCGCTCTTGTCAAAGATCTAAAACAACGCGGGTTATTGGACGACACACTGGTCACCTGGGGCGGAGAATTCGGGCGCACTCCGTTCGGTCAGGGCGACCCCAACAAACCCAACGGTCGCGATCACTTCGGCCGGGCCTATAGCTGGTGGCTGGCTGGCGGCGGTGTCAAGCCTGGCACCACATTGGGCGAGACCGATGACTTCGCCTGGAACATCACCAGGGATCCCGTGCACGTGCACGACATGCAAGCCACCATGATGCACCTCTGTGGCATCAACCACGAAGAACACACCTTCCGCTACCAGGGCCGCCAATTCCGCCTCACCGACGTCCACGGCAAGATTATCAAAGGGATTCTGGCGTAACGGCTCCGGGGGGAAGGTGGGTAATGTGTTTGCCAGGCCGGAGCGGCTGTCCGGCCTGTCGGCGTCTCCGCCAATGCCCTTTGATCACCCGCGCAGGCCGGCGATCTGCATGATGCGGTCGGTCTGCGTGTAGGCTTCCTGGACCCATTCGACGATGCGCGTCGGGTCGGGCGAGTATTCGAGTTCGATGGAAATGGCGCCGTCGATGTTCAGTTCCTTGATGGCTTGCAGGTAGGGGCCGAACTTCACGATGCCGCGGCCGGGCGGGAGATCACCGTGGACCTTGCCGTCGCAGTCGCTGAGATGGACGTGGATGGCCTTGCCCTCGAGTTTTTTCAAATCCAGCGGGCTGGTGTCGGAAAGCACCAGGTGGCTCACGTCGATGTTGGCCCGGACGCGCGGATGCTGGCAGTCGTTCACGAAGCGCACCATTTCATGCACGTTGTGGAGCAGGCTGAGGCGGAAAGGTTCGAGTTCGAGCGCGATGTCCACATTCTTTGAGTCCGCGTAGTCGCCAATTTCGCGGCAGGTGTCGATGGCCCACTGCCATTGGGCGGCGGGCGGAATGACTTCGCGCTGCCAGATGTATTCGCCGAGCACGAGCAGGATGTTCTTCGCGTTAAACTCGGCGGCGAGGTCCACGAACTGTTTGCAGCGGGCGACGTGGAATTCGCGGACCGGGGCGTTGAAGTCAATCAGCCCGGTGGCGACGACGACCACGGAAATGATCGGCAGTTTTTCTTTTTCACAGGTGCGGGCGATGAGGAGCTTATCTTCTTTGGAAATGGTCATCGCTTCGGTGAAAATATCCACGCAATCGAAACCGATGCGGGCGATGTGCTGGAGGCCAGTGGCGGTGTCTACGCCAGCCTGATCGAAGGCGCTGTTGATGATTCCGAGTTTCATGGATGGGTGTTGATGATTGGTTTGCTGTTTAAGAAATGATCGAGCGCGGGTTCACCATGCGGCGCTCTGCGGCGCTGAGATAGGCGGCGTCCACGAGGGCCATGGTGTGCAGATTGTCGCGCCCGCTGATGGCGGGTTCGCCGCCGGTTTCGAGGGCGATCAGGAGCTGGCCCATCGTGCCGGCGAAGGCGTCGGGGAACCAGCTCTCCGGCCAGCGCGGTTCGTGGAAGGCGGCGTCGCCTTGTGCCGCGTAGCGGATCGTGGACGGACTGGTGTAGGGATCTTTGCACCAGCCGATGTCGCCGATGGCGAGGCCGTTGAGTCCTTCGATGCGCCATTTGATGCCGATGTCGCCGGGGCAGCCTTCCTTCGCGGGGCCGGTCCAGGTATCGTCGATGACCACGCAGCGCAGGCCGTTCGCGTATTCGAGGATGCAGGTGCAGATGCCGTCGGTGTGGGGAAATGTCGTGCGGGGATCGGGGCGCGTGCTGCAGAAAATTCCGACGGGGTCGCCGAACCAGTAGCGCAGGCAGTCAAGGTGGTGGATGGACATGATGCGCAGAGTGACCCAGCCGAGTTCCGCCTGCCACGGCATCCAGTGGGGAATGCCGCGCATGTCGATGGTGGCCAGTACCGGTTCGCCGATGGTGCCGTTGGTGAGCAGGGTTTTCGCCGCGCGCACGGACTGGTCGTAACGCATGTTCTGATTTACCGCGAGCGTGATGCCGGCGCGCTCGCAACACTCGACGGCCTGCAATGCTTCGGCGTAATTCATGCCCAGCGGTTTCTGCGCGAGGATGCCTTTCACCGTTCCACGCGCGCACGCGGCTTGAATGAGCGCGAGCTGGCAGTCGGGCGGAACGGCGATGTCGAGCACTTCGATCGTCGGATCGTCGAGAAGCTGCTCGTAGGTGTCGCAAACTGTCGCGATGGCATGGCGCGCGGCGGTTTTGCCGGCGTTCTCCCGCGTGCGCGACGCGATGGCGACAGGATTGAAGCCCGCTTTGCGGTAGCTCACCAGATGGCAATCGCTGACGATGAACCCGCTGCCGAGGATGCCGATGCGGAAATCTTTCTTCGCCGGGAGCGGTGGATGGATGTTCAGATTCATGCTATTAATTCGGGATGGAGGATTCGCGCAGAACGCAATGCCAGACCGGTGCCCGCATCGAACAGGCCCGAAAAGCGCAGGCCATGGGACTTCAAGAATTCCGCAATCTCCGGCGAACCACGCCAGTTCACACCGTCAAATCCCGCCTCCTTGACGGCTTGGAATTTTCTCTCCAGCGACCATTCCGTTTGCGCGGACGGGTGGCCGACGAGCGTCCACAGGTTCGCAATGAAAACGATCTTCGGCGTGGCAGGCATGTGAAGCATCGGAGTGGGTCCGGATCGCGCCCGGTCCCGGCCGGCGGCACGTGAGCCGGCGGCGCGTCGTCAGCTCGCGGCGGTCTTCTCCTTCAGCACCCGCGCGCTCACGTCCTTCTTTGTGTCCAGCCAGGCGACATCCGACGAGTCGTCGGCGAACCGCTTGATGCCGACCTGCTTGATCATCTCGTCCGCGACCTTCTGCAGCGGTGTGTAGCGCGGATGATGCGCCTCTTTGTAGGGATCGTTCTTCCTGTAGTTGTAGCAACAAATCATCGACCAGCGCGGGTGCTCGGAGTTGTTGCGGTCAGACGCGTGCAGCAGATTGCCGTGAAAGAAAATCACATCGCCCGGCTCCATGTGGCAGTAGACGAGTTCGAAGCGTTTCTTCGCCTCCGCCACCCTTTCCAGATCCGCTCCCGCCTGTTCGCCTGTGAGCACATGATCGACCCGGCCCAGCTTGTGCGAGCCGCGGAGCACTTGCAGGCACCCATTTTCCATAGTGGCGCGATCCACCGCGATAGACGCGCTGCACAAGTCCGGGAACATCACTCCGTTTTGATACCAATAGCCGTAATCCTGATGCCAGGCCCACGCGCCGCCGACCTTCGCATCCTTCATGATCATCTTCGAATGATAGTGATACGCCTCGTCCTCCAGCAACTGCTCCACGGAATCCACCAGCTTGTGGCAGCGCGCGAACATCCCGTAGATGCCATCGCCCGGATGATTCCATAGCGAGAGCCGCACCGCAGCGCCCGTGCCGTCGTCCTTGCCAAAGGCATGATCGTCGAGCGCCTTGTCGGTCTTGCACGCCTCGCGCAGGAGATCGATTTCCTCCTGATCGAAGAGTCCTTTGACGATGAGAAAGCCATCGCGGTGGTAAGCGGCTATTTGGTCAGCGGTGAGTTTTCCCTGGTTCATAAAGTCGGAAGGTGAGAAGTAATCGTGAGCGGGTTGGCCGGCGCTGGAAATGCCGGCCTAACGGGAATGCCATACAGAACCAGGCAGTTAATTCCGGCGGAGGCGGCATTCGCGAATGGAAACGAATAGGACGCGGGTGGTGGCGAGTCAATCTATTCCGCGGACTGCACTTTAAGCCAGACGACTACCGGGCAGCCAGAAGCGGTGACAGGAGAGCCGCGTGATGGACTCCGGTTAGTTTCTTGTCCTGCACCGCGCCGCGTTGGACAGCGGAGCTGGCGGTCAGCGTCAGCGCGGGCGTGCCTTTCCTGGAAATCGTGAATCCGCGGTCGTATGGCATTTTCTCTGTCACACTTGCGATCTGGGCGGCATCTTATGGGTATGAGAGTGATTTCCGTGACTGATGCCGATCTGCTGGGGAGGTGCCGGGAGGGGCAGAGTGTGGCGTTCGGGGAGATCGTGGCGCGGTATGGGGCGCTGGTGCGGGCGCTGGCGTTCAGCGCGTGCGGGGACCGGGCACAGAGCGAGGATATCGCGCAGGAGGTTTTCGTGGTGGCGTGGCGGCGGTTGGGCGATGTTCGGGACGGGGGGAAATTCCGTCCGTGGCTGTGCGCCATCGCGCGGCAGCAGTCGCGCATGACATTGCGCCGGGCGTCGCGGCGGCCGGAGGGGCACGCGGCGGCGCTGGACGAGCTGGCGGAAACCCCTTCCGCCGAACCCGCCCCGGATGAACGCGCGGCGCAGCGCGAGGAGGAGGCGCTGGTCTGGCGGGCGCTGGAGCGGCTCCCGTTGGCGTGGCGCGAGGTACTGGTGCTGCACTATCGCGAGGAATATACGGCTGAGCGCATCGCTGCGGAATTGGGCCTCAGCGCGGTGGCGGTGAGGCAGCGTCTCGTGCGCGGACGTGCCCTGCTGCGCGAGCGGGTGGCCGACGTGGTGGAGACCTCGCTGAGACGCGGACGCACGCCCCACGCCGCGCTCAGCGCCGCAGCGCTAGCCGCCTTACCGCCCTCAACCTTCGTCGCCGCGCCCGCGAGCGCAGGAGTCGCGTCCACCGCGACGTGCTTCGCTGCGAGCACCACTCAGTTCACGCAATTCATGCTTATGACAAAACTCCATGCTGCCGTCGCCGGGGTCGTGCTGGCTGCCCTCGCCACCGCGCCATTTTTTTACCGGCAAAGCCGCGACCTGGCCTCGTTGCGGGAAAAAGTTGCCGCGCTGTCGGCGATCAGCACGGTGCCCTTGTCGCCGGGAGATGCCGCCGCATCGACATCCGCTCCTGCGAGCACGGAGGATGCCGTGCCGCGCACGCTGCAGGATTTGCGCGCACTTTTGTCCGACCGACCGTCTCGGCGGCACACAGCGGTGTTGTGGCGGCATGCAGAGCAGCTGTCGGCGGATGATTTGCGCCGTCTGCTGGGCGAGGCGCTGCACCTGGAAGACCCGGACTGGCGCGACCTGGAAATCGCCGCGCTCCTGCTCGAGCGGCTCGGCCAGACAGACTCGCGCGAGGCGGCTGCGCTTGTTGCCGGATTGGATCCGCGGCAGAGAGCGGCCGCCCTCGCTGACTTGGCGGCGGTCTCGCCCTCGGCTGCGGCGGAGCTGTTCCTGGGCCTGAGCGAAACTGAGCGCGCCTCGGTGCCGCTGGACCGGTTTCTCAAAACGCTCGCCGCCACCGACCTCGCGGCAGCCAGAAGTGTTATCGGGCATCTCGAAATGCATGAGCGCCCGAAAGCCTGCGGGCTGGTCGCCGCTGGTTTGAGCGAAACGGACCCGGCGGCGGCGATGGCCTATCTCCAGTCGCTGACGGGCGAAGACCTGGTGGGCGGACTGGGCGACCTCGCGGCGGTGGAGCGCATCGCCCGTCACGACCCGGCGGAGATCTCGCGCCTGCTCGACCGGCTGCCGATCAACAACGCCGCCGTGTCCATTTTCGCCAGCGTGGCCAGGGCCTGGGCCGCCGCCGACCAGCCCGCTGCGCTCGCATGGGCCGAGGGACTGGAGTTCGAGGCGGTGCGCCGCGCCGCCACGGAGGCGCTCTATCTCACCTGGGCTGAGTCCGACCAGACCTCCGCCTTCGCCGCGCTGGGCCGCATCGAGGATGATGCCGTGCGAAAGAGCATTTTCCATGAGATGACCTGGGAGGCTATCGAGCGCGACCCGCGCGCCGCCGAGGAATGGATTCGCCGTATGGAGGGCGAGCCCCGCGGCTACGCTCTAGCGAAACTCGGCGCTCGTGTCGCCCCCACCGATTTGGAACGGGCCAAAAGTCTCCTCCAGGAGGCCATCGATGCCAATGTTTCAGGCCTCTCTTTTCCCAGTGAGGAAATCGCCTGGCGCTATGCCCAGCGCGAGCCCGTCGCCGCCGCTCAGTGGGCTCTGACCCTGCCCGAAGCAGGCAGTGCACGGCAGCACGGGGTGGAAGGCGTCGTCCGAGCGTGGGTGGCCCGGGACCCCGTCGCCGCCTCCGAATGGGCCGCCACCCTGCCCTCCGGCGAGCCCCGCAACGGCGCGATCTTCTATCTGGTCGAAGGCATCCGCCATTCCGACCCCGAGTCGGCCTTCCGCTGGGCCGCCAGCGTCGAAGGCGACAACGCCAAACGCCGTCACCTCCTCGAACTCGCGACCGACGCCTGGACCAAGACCGCCCCCGCAGCGGCCCGCGCGGCCGTCGAAGAACTCCCGCTGCCTGACGCAGAGCGGGAGGCGTTGATCAGTCGGATGTGAGGGGCGCGCCGTCTTTCTGGCCGATGGCGCCGCATGGCTGCGGGAACCGGGAGCACGCAACCTCCTGCACCCGCCGTGGAGGCCACGGCGAATTAGCTTTGACCGTGCGGACCCGGCTCTACAGGGTGGCCCGATTCAGTGAGAAACTGCGTTAGGCAATTTTACAAAATATGACATCAGCGGTCAGAATCATGGCGATCCCCATGCTCGCGGCGGGAGCCGCGTGGGGGCAGGCGGAATACGATGCGGTCCAGCGGGGCAGGGAAATTCAAAATGATATCCTCGTTCTACACGAACGATATGAATTACGGCTCGCCTGAGCACGACAAGCGCGACGAAACGCTGGCAGGCGCCGAAATTTCCGCCGACCGGCTCTCCGTCACCCTCCGCCCCGCCGGGTTCGGTCAGGGCGAGAAGTGGCTCGTCCGCATCTATCACATCCATCTCACCGACACCGCCGGCCTGTTCGGCGACGCACCGGTCTGGAAATCGTTGGAGACCTACTTCACGCTCAACTCGATCCCGGAATAAGCCCAAAAAGGGACATTGGAACCACGAAAGTCACGAAACACACGAAAATTCATTGGGTTAGGACAAGCGACCTCCTCATCCATCAGGTGGACGATGATCATTGAGCAACGCCTTGGTTTTTCGTGTGTTTCGTGCTTTTCGTGGTTCCCATCCGGGCTTTTAGGATAAGTGATCCTCCCCGCGGGCCGGGTGCTTTCATGCGGGACTCGAAATCCGAACCGGCAGAAGAATGGAATTCTCATGGCCCAAATGCGATGGGCGGGAAAAAAGCGGACGGCAATCACGACGGGCTGAAGCCGAAACTCATTTGCCAGCGATTCGGCGGATACGCACCTCGCGGAACTCGACCTTGCCGGTGAGGTGGTGCATCTGCAGCAGGATGCTGCCGGACTTGTGGCGGTTCTCGGGATCGCGACAGTCGGCGGCGGGACTGCCGTTGACCCAGGTGCGCAGGTGGTTGCCGAGCGCGCGGATGCGCAGGCTGACCCACTC
>JBJXFS010000230.1:0-14926 GCA_046155625.1 Verrucomicrobiales bacterium
ACAGTGTGGCACCGGAGCATCAGGGCAAGGGTTACGCGACCGAAGCAGCCGCCGCGCTGGTGAGCTACGCCTTTAGTCACGAGCAGGTTCGCGTTGTCCGAGCGCACACATTCAACGAGACGAATGCTTCGACGCGAGTCTTGACCAAGTGTGGTTTTCGACGAGTCGGGGAGGTTGTTGATCCAAACGACGGATTAGTATGGCGATGGGAGACACCATGAAGCGGCCTTACAAGACGGATTAGCATCCCGCGCAGCGCAGTGGGGGCGGCTATCCGCCATTGGCACCGCTCGAATACTCACCCAAGCGCCAGCATCAGCTGGGCGGCCTCCTCGTCATGGTCGCCATCGTGCTCCACGTCAGCATCCTCGGCGTCGTGAACCTGCTCCTCCTCGTCGTCCCGCTTCCGTGGCCTGCCCGTCTGCGCGGGCGCCAGTCCCGCTTTCGGTTCCTACCCGACTGGCAATCGCTCCGGCGGGGGCTCACCGACCGGTTTGTGCGACCGCAAACGGCCGAGCGCGTCAGGCGCGATCCGTTGGCCGTCGGCTCGGCAGGCTTCACTCAGGATCGGCTTGGTCGGGCGCCAACGGCATCCACCAGCGAAAAAAATCCGACTGAGGCGTGAAAGGGCGGCCAGCATCGGAGACCAGGTGCCGGTGAGTTTATACGCCAGCACACACCTGACTCATGCCGGCACCACGGCGGCGGGCAGAGTTTTCGGGCGGGCGGCGAGCAGCCAGGAATTCATCGCCCGCCAGCTTTCTCCAGCGGACTGTCACTGGCAACAGGTTCGGTCCAGGGTGGTCAGCCGCGCCCAGCGGGCTCGCAGACGTGGGAAGCAGGGTTGAAAAACTCGCTTGCCTGGCCGGCCAAGGTCCGTCGCGAGACTGATCTGCGCACACGCGGGCGCTGGGCTTCTCGCGACGAGCTTGAACATGGATACAAGGCGGACTTTTGCCCCGGCTTTCTGCGGCGCATCCGTCTGCGGCGCATCAAATTCACCAGAGAAACGCGATTCACCGAGGAGGCTCGTGCCGCGACAGCCCTTACGGAGCCTGGACTCCGCGGGCCGGGTCGACCCGGTACACCCACCCTTTCGGCCTTTCACTCCTGCCGCCGCATCACCAACGCCCCGTGCCCCCATCCATCTCACCGCGCGACGGCGCCCCGCAGAAATACCGTGACAGGGAGGGCGCGAATCGATAAAAAACCCGGTCCTTGATCTGGCTCCCAGGACCGACCGCGAAAGCCCCCACGCCAGGCCATTCCACCCCCGTTTCCTATTCCATGAAAGCCATCCCCCGTCTTCTCTTGCTCGCCTGGCTGTGGGCCGCCGGCACCGCCGCGGCGGAATCGACCACCCATGTCGCGTATGTCGTACCAGCCGGGCACCCGGGCAACCAGGCGTTCAACGGGGCGCTGGGAATGGAGTTCGACGTCGACAACAAAATCATCGTCACCAAGCTGGGGTGTTTTGACGATCTTTCGGACGGCCTGAATCATAACATTTCGGTGCGGTTGTACGACCGCGATACCCTGGAGGTGGTGGCCTCTGCGGATTTTGTGCCCGACGACCCGGGCACACCCGAGAGGGAGGACGGTACGCTGGTCGGGGGCAGCCGGTTCTTGCCGCTGGCCCAGCCGCTCACGCTGCCCCGCGGGTTCCATGGGACGATCGTCGGCGAAGGCTATGGCGAAGGCGAGCGCAACGGGAACAGCGGTGCGCCGACGCCCTGGTCGCTCGATACCGGCAATGGATCGCTGCAGTTCGTCGGCACCAGCCGGTTTAATTATCCCATCGTCTTCGGGTCGTATCCGGAAACAGCGGACGCCCCGCCCTCGGCGAGGTATGCTGCCGGCACCTTCGAGTTTCAAACGACTGCTCCCGAAGTTCCGGGAGCGCCCGTCGTGACGGCGGTTCCCGGCCAGGGCACGGTGATGGTTTCCTGGCCGGCCGTGACGGTGCCATTGCCCGCCGTCAAGTACCGGATTTCACGCGCTGACTCCCCGGACGGCGCCTTCACCCAGATCGCGGAGATTTCTGGCACTGAGTTTTCCGACAACGGTCTGACCAACGGCGCTCTCTATTGTTATTCCGTACGCGGCGTGGGCGCCGGGGGCGAACTCGGGTCCCAGTCCGTCGTGCGGTGCGCCACGCCATTGGATCTGGGGGGAGCGAACCGGCAAGTGGCCTACGACACGCCCATAGGCGTGCCGGGAAACCAAGCCTATGGCGGCAGCCTGGGCATGGACTTCGATGTGATCAACCCCGTCATCGTCCACCGACTCGGCTGCTTCGATGACAATTCCGACGGGCTCTTCCTGCCCATCAGCGTGCGGATCTACGATCGCGACACCGAAGAGGTGGTGGCGGAATTACTTTTCAATCCCGATGATGCCGGCACTCCGGAACGTGAGGACGGATCCCCCATCGGCGGCATGCGGTTCCTGCCGCTCCCGGCACCGGTCACTTTGCCTCTCGGATTCCGCGGCACCATTGTGGCCGACGGGTACGGCGACATGGAACGCAATGCCAATCGCGGCAACCCTACTCCGTGGACGACCCGCGACGGCAACGGGTCGCTCGCATTCGTCGGACGCTCGCGCTTCGGCACCGCTGGTGCGTTTCCGGGGACCGTCGACGGCGGACCGGCTGCCCAGTACGGTGCCGGCACATTCATTTTCGAAACCACTGCCGCCCTGGCCCCGGGCAAGCCGCTGGCCCGGCTCGTGCGCGCAAGTGAGAACCACGCCGCCAGCCTGGCTTGGGATGCGGTCGCTCAGCCGCTGCCGGCGGCCAAATACCAGATCCTGCGAGCCGAGGCGCTCGAAGGCCCGTTCGTCCAGATCGCCGAAACAGTGGAACTCTCCTACCGCGATAGCGGACTGCCCAATGGCGTGGAAAAATTCTACCAAGTCCGGGCGGTGGCGGCGGGCGGCCAGACTGGTCCGGATTCCGACGTGCTCGCCACCATACCCGCCGGGCGTTCGAGTGGCATCGCCTACCTCGTACCCGCAAGCACCGTCGGCAACCAGCCATTTGGCGGCGCGCTGGGGATGCATTTCGAGGTCGATCGACCGGTCTTCATCACGCGCCTTGGGGTCTTCGACAGCGGCTCGGACGGCCTGTTTCTCCCCATCTCGGCGCGGTTGTACAATCGCGACACCCTGCAGGTGGTGGCATCGCTCGCCTTTGAACCGGGCGACGAGGGCGAATTGATCGACGGCAGCCGTTTCAAGGATCTCGCGACACCGCTCGCCCTGCCCGCCGGGTTCCGCGGGACCATCGTCGCCGGCGGCTACGGCGCCGAGGAACAGAATGGAAATACCGGTTCGGTCGACCTCGGGCTGACCACCTTCGATGGCGGCTGCCTGCGCTTCGTCGGCCCTGCGAACTACGGCCTGGATGGCGCCGGCTACTCCGACATCGTTGACGGCGGGCCGGCCAACCGCTACGCGGCCGGCACCTTTGCCTTTGTGCCCGACTTGCCACCCGGTGGCCTGACCATCGCGCCCTCCGCCGGCGGGGTGGTGATTCACTGGACCGATCTCGAGGGCACGCTGGAACAAAGCCCATCCCTGGCTCTGGGCTCGTGGCAGCTCGTGCCCGGCGCTCTTCCCGGGGTCGAAGTGCCAGTCGTGGGAAGCCAACAGTTTTTCCGGCTAAGTCGCTGACCCCGCTGCGGGCAGGGCCTCGGCGGCGCGGGTGGGGCATCCGGACCGTACTCACCGGGCGCGCGGTGCCGTGACGCCTGCGGACAAATTTGGCGCAGGCTCCGATCCTGCTTAAACTCATCCTGTGAGTCACCATCCCTGGATCTCTGTCATCGCCGCTTTGCTTGTCGCCTTCGGCGCCTCCGGGCAGGTGGTGATCAGATCATGTATCACCCGGTCGAAAAGCCGGTCTTCGACGCCGCTGGCGATACGGTTCTCGACCTGACGCATGATGTTCACGAATTCATTGAACTTTGGAATGCCGGCAGCTCCCCGGTGAATCTGGCCGGCTGGAGGCTGATGGGCGGCATACGAGTCGTGTTTCCCGTCGGCACCGTGCTCCCAGCCGGCGGCTTTCTGGTGGTGGCCAAAGATCCCGACCGGCTCGAGGCGGTCCCCGCCTACGCGCTCTCCTCCCACCGTGTGTTTGGCCCCTGGCAGGGAGGATTGTCCAACAGCGGCGACACCATCCGCCTCGAATCCCTGACCGGAACACCGACTGACTCCGTCTCTTACTCCAGCGCCGCGCCCTGGCCGATCGGCGCTCACGCCTTTGGTGCCGAGTCCCATTGGACAGGCATCGACGAATTCGCCCACCAGTACCGCGGCCGCTCGCTCGAGCGCGTCGCAGTTGCCTGGGCGTCCAATGACCCGGCCAACCGGCTGGCATCTCTGATAGGAATTTGCTTCTGGGAGCCGGCGCTGGGAAGGGGTGCGAGGGTCATGTGATGGGGGTGGGAAGGGGTCTGGGGGGAGGGAGGGGGTGAGAATGGTGGGAGAATGGAGGTTGGGGAGGAGATTTCTGGCGTTTTGGGGGAGGTTGATTGGAGAAAAGTGGGTATGGAAGGTGGATTTTGCGTTGGAGGAAAAATAGGGATTCGCTCCGCGGTGCCAATGTTATTCTGGCAGCGGGGTTTTGGCTGGTTGGCCGGGAGTGGGGAGGCTCAGGAAGCATGAGCATCCGCCTTCCAGCGTCCTCGAAGGCGCGCATCGCTGAATCGACGTTCATCAAACGCCACCGGCCGGACTCCCCCTCGGCGATCAGGCCGCGGCCCCGGCCCGCAGGGCGCGCAGCCAGTCGACCCAGAAGGCGCTGCGCGCGGTCAGGTCCTCGGCATCCATGGCGGACGTCAATTCGCCAACCCGGGCGAGGAGGCGCATTCCGTTCGCGGTCCGCGGTGTGGAAACAAACATATGATTAGTTGATTTGCTGTTGCAGAATAGTGAAGTACCTGTGCTTAGGTATGGAGTGGCAAGTTATGGCGCTCGATCGGATTAATATAGAGGATCTCACGCATCACCTGAAGTCCATGGTCGATCGTCATACTAGAGGCGGGATCATCGGCGAGGTCGGCGAGAGCCATCGATACCGCGTAACGAATCGAGCCATACTTGGCCACCAGCATTTCCACAAACCGCGCATCGGTGAACCCACTGGCAATGGAGCTGATGGGGCCCATGCTTAATTGGTCGCGCATCTTGGCTGCTATCTTGTGCGTGCGAAAGAAATGCCACCAAGGACCCACCGAGACATTGCCGATCTGTTTCGCCGCATTTGCCATGTCTTCGTAGAGTTGGTCATGGGCAACGATGTACTCAAACTCAATGTCCGGGTAATTCGTCCAGACCGGATACTCGTCCTGAGCAACACCGGCCGCATAGCGCGGGAAACTCTGGATTTCGCGCGAGGGATCCATGAAATAGTCCACACCTATGGCGATCTGAAGACAAGAGCCATAGTGCCTTCCGCCCGACTTGAGATCGGCACCGATCTCATTGAGCGTCTCTAGCATGACCTCGGTCACCACCGCGCAAATCTGTTTCAAGTCCTCTCCGCGAAGGCAGTTTTTCCGATATCGGATCGCACTATTGACAGAGGCCGTATCGTAAGGCGTGCCAAGTCGATAATCCATCGGGTGATAGAGATCAGTGTAACGCACACGGCTCGTCGGATTCTGTGAAGGACTGTACAGAATACTCCAGAAGAACGTTTCCAGCAGAAGTTTCAAGGTCTTCACGCACTCGATGGTGCCGCCAAGGATCTGCTCAAGATGGAGCAAATACTTCTCAGACTCATACTTGTAGCCAGCCGTGAACAGTCCGAAGTCGGTCGCGCCCTCGGGCCAAACCAGGTAGTTGGCATCGAACATCTGGTACGCTTCTGGATGCGTGGCATGGCTGAGATCGACATCCGTGGGGCGAACACGTGGTTCCATCGGAATGCGATCGCGATTTTCAATGCTGGTGACGTAAGCCGTGATCTTGTGTTTTGAAAGTATGCCAGTGGCAAAGTCAGGATCGTTCCGTTGTTTTAAGATGGCCTCCTGGACAATATCGAAGTTTGCGGGGTCGAGAGGATCAAGGTCTTCGACGCCTTGATAGAGTCGAAACATGACCCGCAACCACTCGGCATATTCGGTGAATCGACTATCTCTCAGCTCAGCAATCAGATACTTCCCGGCGGCGCATCGTGCAGCCGCTGTGTTCGGACTAGCGATGTTGATGATATCATCCAATCGACCGCGGTGTCCTTCTGCGATCTCGGCGAACCACGAGTAAAAGCACCCATGAGCTACGTCCATCATGGTTCTCCGGACCAAGCGTCCATTCGCAATGGCGGCATCGATCAGGTAGTCCGGGTAGGCGTTCATGGCGGCCTGGGTACCCGCAAGGTTCTTTTCCGCGAGCGCACGATCGAAGTTTGTGAGATCATCCTGCACATGGGTGTGGCAATCCACCACGGGCATCTCGCAAGCGGCCTTGTAGAAGGTGGCAATTGTTTGGCGTCGGGCCCAGTTCATGGCGCCACTATGTCTATACAGATCGTCTCCGCACGACAATTTCCTAGTGCACATACGCTCCTTGCCAACGGTTCAGGGGGCCTGTTGCCGGCCTGTTGCTGAGAGGAATTTCCTTCCGGGGGCCGGCGCTGGGAGCGGTTGCGTGGGTCATGTGAGGGGGGTGGGAAGGGGTCTGTCTTCACCTCCATGGAGCAAAGCTCCGGATGCGCGTGCAGGATGGTGAAGATGCTGATGAGGGAAGGATACTCGGCCTCGACACGGCCGGCCACGAGAGCGCGCAGTGGTTCCGGCGAAGCAGCCGCAGCGGATGCGGTGGGGACGGCGCTGCCGAGAAGGAGAATGAAATGAGCTGTGATGGTGTGAGTTGTCTTCATCTGATTGCGTTCACTCTTTCACCGATCCGTGGCAAATGACGCACGCCTGAATAAGCGCGTGCCGGTCCAACTTCTCCGCGTTGAGCGCCAGCGGCGACGGCTCGCTATGGCACTGGGCGCAATCGAGGTTCCGTTACAGTACGACACCATGCGCTTTCTCGAAATGCAGATAGCCCGGACGCGGTTGCGCCACCAGTTGCCGCAGCACTTCTCGCCACGAGCTGAGCGATTCGGGATCGGTGGTTTGCGTGGCGGGAGGTTTCTCGGGCAGTGCCGGCGAGGCCCCGGCGCTCCCGGTCGAACTCGCGGGCTTGGCAGCAGGCAACTGCCCCTCGACTTTCTGTTGGGCCACGGCCTCGCGCGCGGCGATGCGGCCCATCAACAAACCCGGCCCGAGCATCGTGCCTTCGAGCGCGGCGCGGCCGTTGATGCCACCGACGCCAGCCAGTTCACCCACGGCGTAGAGGCTGGGAATCGGTTGACCGCGACGATCAAGAACGCGGCAGGAGAGATCGACCGCCACGCCGCCCATGCTTTTTCGGGAGAACGGAAAATACTGGATGGCATAGAACGGCGGGGTGTCGATGGCTTGCGGCCGGTTCGTTTCTCCCCGTCCGAAACGCTTATAATCGGTGTCCTCGCCCGCGGTGATCATTTTATTCCAACGACAAATGGATTCCTGCAGCGCGTCTGTCGGCAATCCCGTGGCCTCGGCGAGGCCGGCGATGCTGTCGTCCTTCTTCACCCATTCGCCCATGCGCGGGTTGTCGAAGATCTCGCGCTGGACGTTGTCGGGATCGTCCCAGCCGGAACCTGAGACAAAGAACGCGGCGCGACCCTGGGCATCAAAGATGGACCAATACGTTGATTGGGGCTGCTGCAGCACCGCCGCGACCGAGCCGCCGAAATCCGGGACGCGTCCGACGATTTCCCGCACGAAGCGCCGGCCCTGCGCGTTCACCCAGATGGACTTCGGAGGGGCATAGATTGCCTGTCCCTTTGTGCGGCTTTCCCGCTTGGGTCGAGCATGAGCCCAGGCTGGCCCTCTTGGCGCTCTCAGCGGGCATTCCGGTCATCGCGAGCGGTGGATGCGGACTGGCCACCCACCAGCTACTGATGGAAATTCGGGAAGGCGAAATCGAGGGTCTGATTGACGCCATGAGGCAGGTCACTTATTGACGCACCAGATACTGTGGCTAAGCGTAAATGCCACCCTACATGCGTAGTTCGAGAGTAGAGCCTTGTCTTCACCGAGACCTTCGGCCTCGACCGGAAGGAAGGCACACCTAGGTGAACCCGATGAGAATTCTCCTCGCAGGAATCCGCCGCAACCCACTGCTCTGGCTGCTGGGCTTCGTGCCCGCCGTGTTCATTGCCGCGAAGTCGCGGCCCGATGCGCATACGCTGCTCTTCGTGCTTTCCGTGCTTGCGATCGTGCCGCTGGCGGCGCTACTCAGCCACGCCACCGAATCAGTCGCGGCGAAGACGGGCGACGCGGTCGGCGGGTTATTAAACGCGACGCTCGGCAACCTGACCGAACTGGTCATCGCGCTGGCCGCATTGCGTGCTGGCGAATACATGCTGGTCAAGGCTTCGATCGCAGGCGCAATCGTCACGAACACGTTGTTCATGCTCGGCGGGTCGTTTCTCCTCGGCGGCCTCAAACATCATACGCAGGAATTCAACCGCGTGGGCGCACGCATGCAGGCCGGGATGCTCTACAGCCGTCGAAATATACTTTGGTGCGTTTCGGAAACAGCACGCAGTACTTGGCGAGGGTGCTTGCCATTGAGGAGTCGAGCGCCTCTCCACCTCCTGACATGTCCCGCTATCCTGCTCCTATGCCTGCCCCTCAAAGCAAATTCCAGCAACCGACCTCCGCCGCACGGTTCAAGCGACCACGCCGCCTGGCGCAGACGGATCGGAGGAGTCTGGGTCGGTTTCGAGTTCGTCCTTCGTGTTTGGAAAGTGCAGCCCGCCTAGACCCGCCGTGATGCGCTTCTTTTTGTCGGTGTAGTAGGCTGCGGTGGTCGCGATTTGGGCATGACGCAGGACCCGCTGGGCGGCGAAGATGCCGTGGTGGGTGGCGAGCAGGGCACCGAGTTCCTTCCTCAATTCGTGGAGTGGTTTTTTGGCCGTCACGCCTTTTGATCTCAGCCAGCCAGAAGATTTTGCATGGCTCGCCGGTGAGTTCCTTACGGGCGTCGGCTCAGGGTAGAATGAGATTTTGGGCTGATTGCTTTGGGGGAGGGAGCCAAATTCGAAATGTGGATGATTTGGCCGATTCCGATTGGTTCCGCATGTTCCCCGGCTCCGCCCGCCCCAGTAACGCACCTCCAGATTTCAAAATTCCTACCAGGTTTACCAGTTCTTGTTGACGTGAAACTCCAACACGCATAATGTCTCGTATTAAAGAACACGAAGGGACTCAGAATTACGCCGATGCAAATTCAAACGAATAAAGGCTGCGCCCGCGTCTGTTCGATATTCCTCACGGCCTTCCTCATTTGGTTTTCATCGGCTTCCGCGGCGACAAGCCCGCTGACCGTGTTCATTAACTTCGAGAATTCAGGACTTTCTGCAGTTGATCAAGAAGCAATCTTCAAAAATGTAAAGGATTGCTATACAGGCATTCCAGGTGCTGACAAAATCGTTTTCACGATGACGAGGCCGAACGTGATCGATATTAATCGGACAGCCATAGTCGACCTCTCACGTGGGATTTTTGGGACTGGAAACACTCCGTTGTGGGGCAAATCGAGTAAGAAGACCAGCGGTGCGACAGTTTATGTGGGAGAGTATGCCAACAGCGACTTTACCGAGGAAGAGAAACGAAACGGTATTGGCGACACCGTAGCACATGAACTCGGCCATCTTCTCTGTGCTACTCATGAAGACGATGCTGGCGTAAACAAACCGGCCAGCGAAAAAATGCGCGGTGGCCCTACCGACGACGAAAAAAAGCTACCAGGCCGCAGATTTGGAGACGATACCAAACGGCAAATCGCACGCGGGCTGGATGCGTACGATCGATTGGACGGGCTGAAGTGGAGATTCGGTGATGAACCGGAGTCGGCTCAATCCTGCATGGAATGGGTGACCGGCAAACCGACCGATCCATCGATCACGCTGGAAGATTTGAATTTCGATGCCAGTTTGCAGCTCTCCTCGAGCGACCTTGAATTTGGCTGGATCAACTTCGAAGGCGATTTCTTCTCCTATGTGCCAAAGGGTGAAACCGAAGCAGTTATCGAATTCGAAGATAGCGATAGGCCGAACTTCGCGATCCGGCTGGGCACTGGCGAGATCTTGGACATGGACAGCCCCGCGTTCCTAGGCTTTTCGCTTCATGGCACCGAATGGAATTCCGACCAAGCGTTCACCCCGCACGGAAATTACTTTTCCGAGGCCACTCTTTCCTGGGCCACCTTGGAAGGTGATGTTTCGGCATCCTTCCAGGCAGACCTCACCTTTGGCTCGAACGGCTTTATGAGATGCCCGGATTCCGGGAGCACATTGATCCTGCTCGCGGGAGGATTCGTCGGTCTCTTGCGCCTGAAGCGTCTCCGCGATTAAACTCCATCAGCCCTTACACTGACAGCTCGGCTAAAATGTAGCCGAGCCTTTTTTTATGCGGCTCTTCAGAAAAATCTATAGGTGAACTTTGGTTCCGGCGAGGCCCCAGTTCTGTTCGGCCTCTTCAGGGCTGGCAGTGTTGAGGATGGCGCGAAAATCGGCTGCAACCTCTTCCTTCAGCAAATTGAGCGAACAACAGCAACCGTCTGACCAGCCCGTGTTGGGGAACACCCGGGTTTCAGGAGGTCGGGGGTCGGGGGTCGGCGGTCGGCGGTCGGCGGTCGGGGGTCGGCGGTCCGCGAAGCCCTCGGTGGAGGGGTGGTGCGGGAAGCGCGACGGCTGGGCGGCCTCAGCGGGCGCGTCGCCACGCGGCGGGTGTCAGGGAAGGCACCTCGGAGGTGGTGCCGTTGGCCAGGCGTGGAGGGAGGGCGTCGGCGAGGTGGTCCCTTGGATTGATGCCAAGGCGCTTTGACGATTCAAAGACGCTGGCGATGGCGGCGACGCGTGGACCAGCTTCCCAGCTGCCGACGTGGAGCCAATGCCAGGTCGCGCGAGCGGGAAAGATCTGTTTGCCGTAAACCGCGTAGTCGTCCGTTTGGACCTTGCCTTGGTAGTTCTTCAGTCGGCCGACCGCGGCGTCATGGCCGCGCGTACGCTCGAACTCATAGCTGACGCTTCCCCGCGGGTTGCGGTACGTCCACCATCATCCGCGTGCGTTGGCGCCCGGTGTATCGGGATCGGAGACTATCGGGATCGGAGACTATCGGGATCGGAGACAGGCATACTTGGCGCGTTTGGTCTGAACCACGAAAAACTCCAGCGGCTTCAGATCGCGGGATTCGCTCACGTCCTTTTTTTCTTCTCGATCCGCTTCGCTTCCTTCCGCTCCTTGCGGGAAAGCTGGCTCTTATCCTTGTCTTTCTCCTTGTCCTTTTTCGCAGAGTGCTTCGACCATTGACGGTCTGGAGGCGGGCCGATAGGCTTGGCTCTCAGCACTGAGAGCGCTCATGCCCCGTGCCGCTTTCCTTTCCCCCGAAAAGCCGTTCTCCAGGCAATTTCGATGCCGCCGTCATCACCATCCCGAAGAAAACCGGTCTCGCCGCGTCTGCGCCGATCGGCCGGGGTCTGGGTGGGTGTCGCTCTGGTGGCCTTCTCCCTCGGTGGCTACCTGTTGCGGAGGAATCCCGATGCGGAGGCCATGCGGAGTCAAGCAGGCGGAGCTGGCGAGCCGCGGCAGCCCGGAGGGGAGATGCTCTCGCTCAAGTGGCGGCGCGCCGTCGTCAGAGAGCGCTCTGGGGCGGCAGGCCGCGCCAGTGCGGTCTCAGCGGTCTCCCTCTCGGCGGAAGCCGATGCCGCGGCCGTCGGCCATTCGCCGGCCCAAATGCAGATGGCCCTGCTCGATCCGGAAAAGGCCGGATGGGAAAGCGAACAGCTCAGCGATGCCGCCTCCAGGCAGTTGGGGAGACTTTGGCACGTCATCCATGCCTACGAGTCCGGGAAGAGGGAGCCGCTGCCGTCCGTGCTGCACCCTGACTTTGCCGGGGAGTCTCCGCAGCCGGGAGTCTTGAAGGAAATCCTGCGCGAGGGGCCGTTGGTGGCGAGGGTTTCCGAAGGGGTGCGATCCGGCGGACCATTGACCGGAGCCGACTTCGTCGTGGCTCTGGAGCGGCTCGCCACCGGGGAAGAATTGGGCACGTCCGCAAGACCGAGCTTCAAGATCGTCGGCGTCGCGCCCGGTGCCGATCACTTTGCCACGCGCGTCCGCGTCGAACTGCGGAAGACGGAGGGAGCGGACAGATCGCAGCAGGTCACCTCCGTGTGGAACATCGACTGGACCCGCGAGGAACCCGTTCCGCGCCTGAAGGGGGTTGCGGTGGAAAGCTACGAGGAAGTCGAGTTCGCGGGGCCTGGCGGACGCCTGTTCGCGGATTGCACCGAATCCGTCATGGCCGACGCCGCCAGCTACCGCGAGCAGTTTCTGCCCGATGCCTCCCATTGGTCCAGCCGTCTCGGCGTTCTCGAGAGCAGTTCCTACCTCGGCCACACCGGGCTCGCCGTCGGCGATGCGAACGGCGACCTCTTGGACGATCTCTACGTCTGCGACGCCGGCGGTCTTCCGAACCGGCTCTATCTGCAAAAGGAGGATGGCACACTCGAGGATGTCTCCGGGCGCTCCGGAACCGATTGGCTGGAATCCACGTCGGCGGCTCTCTTCCTGGATCTGGACAACGACGGCGACCAGGACTTGGTGCTGGCCACGGTGCGGATGCTGCTCTTGCTCGAGAACGGCGGGCGGGCGAATTTCACCCTGCGGGGAGCGCATCCCGGCGTGGCTCGGGCGCGCTCGATGGCGGCCGCCGACTACGACAACGACGGCGACACGGACCTCTACCTCTGTAGCTACGACGTTCCCGACAAGGCCTCGGGATTCGGCAACCGCGGGGTGGTGGCGAGCGTGCCCATCCCCTACAACGACGCGGAAAACGGCTCGGCCAACATGCTCCTGGCCAACCAAGGCGCCTTCAGCTTCGTCGATGTGACGCAGTCGTCCGGGCTCGACGAGAACAACAACCGCTTCAGCTTTTCCGCCGTTTGGGAGGACTTCGACAGGGATGGAGACCAAGATCTTTATGTGGCCAACGACTTCGGCAGGAACAACCTCTATCGGAACAATGGCCAGGGCAAGTTCCGCGACATCGCCGACGAAGCGGGCGTCGAGGACATGGCGTCCGGCATGTCGGCTTCGTGGGGTGACTGCAACCGCGACGGGCGCGCGGATCTGTATGTGGGCAACATGTTTTCGGCCGCGGGAAACCGGGTGGCCTTCCAGCGCCAGTTCCAGGGCTCGCGCTCCGAGGAGAATCTGACCGGTATCAAGAGGATGGCGCGCGGCAACTCTCTGTTCCTCGGGGCCGAGGGCGACCAGTTTTCCGATGCGAGCGAAAGCGCCGGCGTGACCATGGGACGCTGGGCGTGGAGTTCGCTGTTTGCGGATTTGAACAACGACGGGTGGCTCGACCTGGTGGTTGGCAACGGGTTTGTCACGGGGCGCGACCCCGACGATTTGTGAAGCTTCAACTGGCGGCAGGTCGTGTCGCGATCCCCACTCGATGCTGCGGACCAGGGCGAGCTCGCCGCCTATCAGGCGGGATGGACGGCTCTCAACACGCTCCTGAGCCACGGCGGATCGATGAGCGGACACGAACGGAACTGTGTGTTCCTGAACTGTCGGTCGGAAATCCCTCGCTTTGCCAATGCCTCTGCCGTCAGCGGGCTGGACTTCCCGGACGATGCGCGAGGCATCGCGCTGACCGACTGGGATCAGGACGGCGACATCGACCTCTGGATGAGCAACCGCACCTCGCCGCGGCTCCGCTTGATGTCCAACGGCTGGGAAGGAGGCCCGGCGGAATCTCTCGCCCTTCATCTTCAAGGGACGGACTGCAATCGCGACGCCATCGGTGCCCGGGTGGAAGTGAAGTTGCAGGATGCCGCCCAGCCCTTGACCGCCACGCTTCATGCCGGCGAAGGCTATCTCTCGCAGTCGAGCAAGTGGCTGCACATCGGGCTGGGACGCGGCGCGACGGTCGAACGAGTCGCCGTCCACTGGCCCGGAGGCCGGCAGGAGCAGTTCCAGGGCGTGGCGGCAGGCGCGCGCTATGTGCTCCGTCAGGGGACGGGCAAGGCCGTTCCGTGGCTTCGGCCCGGCGCCGGAGCCGTGCTCCGGCCAGGGGAAAACCCGGCGCAGCCCGCCAGCGCGGTGGCGCAGGTCTTTCTCCCACGTCCCATTCCCATGCCCCGGATCGAATACACCGTCGGATCGGAGACGAAGGCGGTGACTTCGGAAGGGGACGGAGCACCCCTTCTGCTCCTCCTGTATGCGAGCTGGTGTCCCCATTGCCAGAGCGAACTCCGCGAGCTGACCGACCACGCGGAACGGATTCGCCATGCCGGCTTGAAGGTGCTGGCGTTGTCGGTGGACGAACTGCAGATGGACCCCGCCGCGGAGGACGGCCATGCCGGGGCCGCCGATGCCTTGATGCGACGCCTGGGATTTCCCTTCGCCACCGGGCAAGCGACCAGCGACGCCTTGGCGAGGCTGACCCACCTCGAAGACGCCCTTTTCGAAATCCGTTCGGACTTCGCGGTGCCGATGGGATATCTCCTGGATGGACAACGCCATCTGGTCGCCATCCACCGGGGGCCCGCTCCTCTGGAAGCGCTGCTTTCCGACGTGGAGCAGATCGCGCGGGGCGAGTCTGCGATGCGCGATGCCGCCATCCCTTTCCCCGGCAATTGGTACACGCTCCACCCGGGACGACCCGCCCTGCTGGAACTTCTCGCCGACCACTTTCAGCAGCCCTTTCCCGAGGATTCCATCCGCTATCTGGAGATGTCGCTCGCGGAGCTGTCGGAACCCGGAGCCATCGACCATGTGCGCGGCCGCGTGGCCGGGCTCAG
>JBJXFS010000177.1:0-33928 GCA_046155625.1 Verrucomicrobiales bacterium
TGGGGTGGGAGCGGTTGAGATTGGGGGTACAATCCTGAACGGGCTATTGAGCGCGGTGAGCGGAGCGTCCTCGCTAGCGCGGAGTGAGAATGGGGTTTCGAACGTGGAAGCGACGGGGGGGGCCGACGGAGTGGGTGAGGTGGCTTGAGGGAGGTTGTCGAACAACTCACGCATGGGGACCTGGAGTTCGAGAGTCGGCTCGGCTTTCCCAAAGGCCGGTTGATACTTCGGGTCCAGCCCGGCCGTGACTTCGGCGACGGTGACTTTGATGCGACCGTTAGGCACTTGGGCGAGGAGGGGATCCGCCGCGAGGGTAACGCGCACATGGGGCGGGACGCGGTCGGGATCAAATCCCACCGTGCCGAGGTGTTGGCTTTGGAGCAGGGCACTGAGTCTCAGGGATACGGTGGCAGGCGTTTCCGGTGTTTCGCGGGGCACGGGATCGGGCTCGTGGGCGGCTGGTGGCGATGGCGGCGAGGGTGGGGGCGTCGGCGTATGTCCCACGACTGGTTGCCGCGCGAACGGCGATTCAAGCAACGCTGGCACTTCTCCGGGTGAGACCACGGAGAAGGGCGAGGCGTAGCGTTTTGGGAAGGCGTCGCCGCGACCCGAGGACCGCTGCGGGAGCGACGAGGCCACTTGAAAGGGGGAAGACGGGGCAGCCGATGGCAGAGGGGATGCCTCAAAGGCTGGCGCGGCGGTCGCGCGCTTCCCGGCGGACAGGGGGAGGACTGCGCTGGGCGTCGCGGAACCCAATTCGGTAAACGGCACGGCCGGCGGCGCCAATGGATCGTGCTTCTCCACCATCGGCCGCAGATCGACCCCCTGCAGGTCATCAAATCTCCGCCGCGGTGGCGGCAGTTTCACTTTGCCCGGATCCATGGCAAAGGGCGGTCCTCCGCTGAGCGGCACTGGCACCGAAACTCCGAGCCCGGTGACATCGAAATCCCCATGGCCAACCAAGGGAGTCCGCACCACGTTGTGGCCGGGTGCCGCGGAGCCGGTCACCGAGGCACGGCTGACCAACCTCTGGACTTTCTGGGGAGGCAACGTCACGACCAAATCCTCATCCAAGCTGCTTGGCGCCACAAACAACGCCGGACACGCCTGGTGAAGCTGACTCAACAGCACCGCAGGTTGCCCCGCGGCCAAGGAGGCCCGCAAGACCCCCGGCGGTAGTGGGATCACTTGGTTCGACGGCACCGCTCCGACGCGCACACATTGCGCCGGCACCATCGCCATCAACTCTTCCGCCGTAAATCCCTCTTCGCCTGCCGAACGCGCCGGCCCCGGTAATCCGCCGCCCGTCGGCCGTCCGCCGTCCACCACCACAAATGGAGACGCCGCCTCTCCCTCGCCCTCCACCTCCTGAAACAACGGCGCATCCTCCGGCCCATCGTCGGTAAAACTCACCAACCGCCCCACCGGCAACACTTCCGACTCGTTGTCATCATCGTCGCCAGGTGCCTCCAGCCCCGCTTTGAACCGCGGTTGACGGGGTCCCTTCCCAAAAAACTTCCCGAATGAAAATGTAGCCATGGGATCGATCTGGATAAATGAAGCGGCTGCCGTGGCACACCGCCAAACGTGCCCTGCCCGCGCACGGCACTCATTCTCTTAAATTTGATAATTTAGGAACCCAAATTATCAGATTCTGGTCCCAAATATTCATTCGAAGCCTTTTTGCAAAGCAGAATTTTCGGAATAGTTAAGGAAATTCGAGGCGACGCAATGGTGATTATTGTATAGGCTGTTTTTATGAATCACTCAGAGGAGACTGAAGGATTTCGGATTGGGTGGGAGTGGAAGGAGGGGAGGCGGGCCGAGGTAAAATTCATGTGCAGTAGGACTTGAACGGAGTGGGGTGGCGCGAGTCTAATGGGGAAGTCTTGGGGGCGCGGCTGCCTGGGGCGATTTACGAACAACAATCCGATGATTTCCATTATTGCTCGAGTGGTGTTGGTGGGCGGGGCGGCGGCGACGTTGTCCTGCGGCCTCTTTGAAATGAAGCCTGATTACAAGCCGCACGACAAGATGGCGGTAGTGCCGCAGGAGTTTTTGTATACTGGGCACGGTCCCTTCAACGATTGGCTGGACACGCCGGTGCATATCCAGATCACGAATATGCCGATGTCGGAGGTATTTCAGCATCCGGCGTTGCGGGACTTGCGGGTGGTGTGGGTGGAGAGGCCGGTGGAGGACCCATTGATTACGATTCACCGGCTGGCGGTCACGCGTCGGCAGTTGCTGTGGGCATTGGGCCAGGACCATCAGTTGACCATGCTGGCGCAGACGGTGCCGGGCGGGATGTCGTACGTGGAAATCCGGAGGCGCGAACCGCTGGACGAGCGGCAGCTGAGAGCCGCGGGGGTTTAAGGCGAGGACCACGTCCACGCGGCGACCCAATCGTCGGACGATTGCCATTGCAGGCTCCAGCCGGGATGGCTGAGGTAGGCGGCGGTGCCGGACCGATTGAGATCGACCTCGATGCTAGCGGGGTCGAGGGCGGCGCCGAGGCCCGTGGCTTTCATCAACGCTTCCTTGGCGGTCCACAGACGGAGGAAATGGTGGCGGGCGGCCGTGTCATGGGCGAGCGCGTCGAGCGCCTTGAGTTCTCCGGGCGAGCAGACGACCGGGGCGAGTTCTTGGTGTGGAAGGTCGGGGCGCAGTTGTTCGATGTCGACGCCGGCCGGGCCGGATCGGCTGATGACGAGGGCGATCCAGGGTCCGGAGTGGGACCAATTGGCATCGAAGCCTTGGGGTGCGCCGTCGACGCGGGGTCGACCGCGAGGGTCGGGGGTGATGGTGAGGTCTGGTGCGGCTGAGCCGAGGGTGGACGCTAGCCGCTGACGGATCCAGGCGCGGCCAGCCCGCCACGTGGCGGCGTGGGTGCGGTCATGAAATCGTTGGGCGCGGGCCTCTTCGGGTGGGCTGAGGCATGGGACGGATGCGGGAGCGTGGATGGATTCGATCCGCGCGATGTGGACTTCCAGCGGGGAAGTCATACGAGGACGAGGTCGATGGATTGGACAGGGAGAGGCTCATGACGCGGGCGGAGGCAGGCGGCCAGGCGTTGGGCGAGCAGGGTGACGTGCGGTTCCTGGAAAAGTTCGAGGTGGGTTCCGGTCACGGGGATGACGTCGAGGTGGCCTCGCACCACGCCTTCCCAGCCGAGGGCTGGCGAGTGTTCGAACTTGTCGTTGAGGTCGCGGCAGCGGAACAGGGTTATGCCGTCATCGGTGGGCGGTGGCAGGTACGCCTCCATGAGCGCCACGTTCGCCTCGCGCACTTCGAGAGGTCGGATCATGTCGTTCGCGCGTCTCCCGGTGGTGCGGGCGGTTTCCACGGCGGCCAGTTCCCATTGACGCTGGCGCTGTTCGAGCAGGCCTGACCAGAATCGCCGGGCCAGGCTGGCCAGGCAACGGGCGTGGTTGAGACCGGCGGCGCGGTCGATGCGCCAGCGAGCGGCGATGCGGCCTAAGCGGGAAAAGAACCGCGGGGGCACGGCCGGGTTATCGGTATCGAACAGGAAGAGGTGGTCGACGGCTTCCCCCTGAGCGCGCAGGCGGTGCGCCATTTCATAGGCAACCACGCCGCCAAAGGAATACCCGCCCAGGCGGTACGGGCCACTCGGCTGGATTTTTCGGACGAGTTCGAGGTATTGGTTCGCCACGGCACCAATCGAGTCACCCGGGCTCGTCAGGCTGGCATCGGTGAGCATACGGGCTTCGATGGCGTAGACGGGCTGATCCGGATCGAGCCGGGAAGCGGCAGCGCGATAAAACATCACGCCCCCATCGCCACCGTGAATCAGGAACAACGGGGGCTCATGGCCGTTCGGTTGAATCGGAATCACATGCGGTGGCAGGGTATCCGCGGCGCCTCTCAAGGCCGTGGCCAATTTTTCCACGGTCGGTGCCGTGAACAATGTGCCCAGGGGCAGCGACCGACCGAACTCTCTTTCGATCAAATTGAAAAAGTGCAGCCCGCGCAAGGAATCGCCGCCCAGTTCAAAGAAGTCCTCGCGGACGCCAAAGCCGCATCGGCCGAGTGCCTTCTCCATCAGTCGGCAGAGGCGTCGCTGGACATCATTGCGTGGAGGTGCAGAGGCGCCAACCGTGTCGGCCACGGGGTCATCGACGGCGTTGGCGTCTTCCAGATCGGGCAGCGACCGCTCGTCCAGTTTGCCGTTGGGGGTCAGCGGCAGGGCATCCGGAACCGGAACGAAAAAGTGCGGTATCATGTATTCCGGCAAGCTCCGGCGCAGGTGCGCCCGCAAGTCGCTGGTCGCCGGCAGGACCTCTCCCGAAGGCACCCACCAGGCCACGAGCCGGCGGTCGCCGGATGTGGCGCCGCGCACCCGGACCGCCGCCTGCCGCACGCCCGGATGAGAGACGAGTGCTGTTTCAACTTCTCCCGGCTCGATGCGGAAGCCGCGGACTTTAATCTGCGTGTCGAGACGTCCGAGAAATTCGACCACCGCTTCATGGCCCGAAGAGTCGCCATCGACCAACCGCCAACGGGCGCGGTCGCCGGTGCGATAGACGCGTCCGAATCGAGGATGATCGACGAATTTCCGGGCGGTGAGTTCCTCGCGTCGCCAGTAGCCGTCGGCCAGCCCGAGCCCACCGGTGATCAACTCACCCGCGACGCCGACGGGGCACGGATGATCGTTTTCGTCAACGATGAAGACAGTGGTGTGGGCGAGGGGCCGTCCGATGGGCAGCGAGAGCTGGTCGAGGTCGGCGGACGTGATGACATGGCAGCAGGTGAACGTGGTGTTTTCGGTCGGACCGTAGCCATTGACGAGACGCAGGTGGGGAAAGCGAGTCAGAACGCGTCGCGCGTGGGCGACGCTTACGACATCGCCTCCGGTCAGCAGTTGCCGCAGAGGGGCCAGGTCGTTGAGTCTCTCGTTCACCATGAGCTGAAACAATCCCGCGGTGAGCCAGAGCGAGGTGACACCGTGGTCGCGAATGGCGTCCCCGATTTGCGGCAGCGAGGCTTGGCCGGATGGGATGAGGGCAAGTCGGCCACCATGGAGCAGGGGCGCGAAGATCTCGAGCGTGCAGGCGTCAAACGAAAGCGGGGCCAACTGCAGCCACGTTTGCTCGGCGTCCATTGCGGCAAATTCCTGTCCGTGCACGAGGCGTGCCACCGCGCGATGCGGCACGACAGTGCCCTTCGGTTGGCCGGTGGAGCCGCTGGTAAAAATCAAGTAAGCGGGCGAGGTGGAGGGCAACGTGACTTCCGGGGCGGCGGTGTGGTGCTTCCAGGTCCTAGTGGGTATGGAGGTCACCTCGATGCACGGGCTGGCCGGGAGCTCGACTAAGCGGTTCAGGCGATCACGTTGTTTCGGGTCGCACATGATAACCGAGGGTTCCAGGTCGCTCAGTAGCGACGCGAGCCGGTCGTTCGGGTAGGTGGGGTCGAGCGGTGCGTACGCGCCACCGGCTTTCAGGATGCCGAGCAGGGCGGCGACCATCTGCGGGCTGCGCTCGACGCACAGGGGGACCAGCTGCCCCAGCCCCACACCGGCGGCCCGCAGTTCGTGGGCAAACTGATTGGCGCGCTCGTCGAGTTCGCGGTACGACCAGGCACCGCCCTTCCATAGGACGGCTATCGCGTCCGGCGTGCGCGCGACTTGCTCGGCGAACAGTGCCGGCAGACTGGCGTCGGATGGCGGTGGCGACGCGGCCTGATTCCATGTTTCCAGGATCAGGCGTTCATCGACGGGCGCCAGAAGGTTGAGACGGCCGACGGCCAGCGTCGGTTGCGCGATCATT
Organism: Verrucomicrobiales bacterium; assembly: GCA_046155625.1. GTDB lineage: Bacteria > Verrucomicrobiota > Verrucomicrobiia > Verrucomicrobiales > V1-33 > CAJBME01. Next base: position 5,787 of record JBJXFS010000177.1, read on the forward strand.
GCCTCGATCACGGATTCCAGGCAACGCATCCAGTGGGCGACGGTGGCTTCGTCGAAAAGCGCATTCTGGAAAACGATCTGCCAGTGCACCGCTTCCCCATCGAGGATGATAAAGAGGCTCGCGTCGAACGCGATTTTTCGCTTGGGGTTGGGTGTCAGCTCGGCCACCAACCCCTCGTCCCATCGCTCCGGTCGCGGTGCGGCTTCGCACGTGAAGGTGGTGGAAACGAAACTGGGGCGGCCCGGAAGACGGGGCACGGAGACCGCCTGGTACAGTTGTCCCAGGGTGTAGTCTTGATGATCGGTGGCATCGGCGAGTTGGCCGCGCGTGCGATGGATGAGTTCGCTCACGCTGATGGCAGGATCGACTTCCATGCGCAGCGGAAGGAAGTGAACCTGATGGGCGACGATCGCCGTGCGACCGCTGGCGAGTTGCCCGGCGATCGGAGTGCCCACCACGATATCCCGGCAGTCGGTCAGGCGATGCAGGAGGATTTGCCAGGCCGCGAGGAGCACGGTGTTCGGGGTGGCGTGCACGCCGCGGCAAAAGGCGTTCAGGCGATCCGGCAGAGTTTGGGAAAACGACCCGCGCAGCGATCGTGCGGTGAGGTCGGGTGACAATGGGCGCGGGCGGCAGGTCGGCAATGCCACGGCCACCGGAGGCCTGCTGAATTGGGCGGTCCAGTATGCGGCGGCCGCTTCGTCGCGCTCGGCCGTGGCCACGTCGAGAAGTGGTACCGCGGGAGGCAGGGTTTCGCCGCGGTAAAGGCGGGGTAATTCGTGGGCGATGACGCCGAACGACCAGCCGTCGCAAATGAGGTGGTGAGCCGTAATGACGAGCGCGTGCGAGTCGGGGGCGTGCGACGCGATCCCGATGCGCCAAAGTGGGGCGCGCGTCAGGTCAAACGCCTCGTTAAAGTGTGCCGTGATTTCTTCTTCCAATCGATCGGCGTCTAAATCTATCAGGACAGGTCGAGCTCCGGCGTCCACCCGTTGACGGGATCCATCGTGGGTGAAGGAAACACGGAGCGCCTGGTGCCGAGCGGCGAGCGCGTTGATCGCCTGTTCCAGTCGGGCGCGGTCGAGTGGTCCGCGGAGCCGTAACGTGACGGATTCGTGAGCGGCGACGGATGAATCGGGTCCGAGGCGCGCGGACAGGAAGAGTTCCTGCTGTTCCGGTGTGAGCGGCAGCGTGGCAGGATCTTCCGTGTCGGTGACCGGAGGGCTGATGGCGGCGATGGGAAGTGGAATGGGTGGGGTGGGATGAACCGGGAGGGGGGCAGCCGGTTCTGATAGCGAACTACTTGCCAAGTCAACTGGCGATTTGTCCTGGTCGCCGAGCGCGGGGAAGAAGCCGCCGGCTTGAAGCGCTAGAACGCTTTGGCGGAATGCCTCGAGAATTTCGGCGCAATGCCCTTCAGTATGGGCCGTGCTGAGGAAATTGCCGCGTCCTTCCCAAATGTGCACGCCGCGCAGTCGCAGATGGTAGAAGAGCAGACTGAAGAACTTCAGTTTGGGATCGGCATTGAGCATCCAGAGGCTGCTGTAGCGAGTCACCGTGATCGGCACGCCGGCTTCCAGGAAAACAGCATTGAGCGCGTCGACAAAATTCTCCGTGCGCGCGTCGACGGCGGCCTGCAGGGCCGGGCCTTCGGTGCGCAGGCGGTCGAGCACGACTTTGCAGGCGGCGAGGGTGAGCGGGTGGCGGATGAATGTGCCGGCGAAAAATGTCACGCCCACTTCCGGCGCCGAGGCGTCGCCGTAGCGCCACGTGCCGCCGTCCAGGGCGTCCATGAATCGCCGTTTGCCGGCGAGGATGCCCAGCGGCAGGCCACCGCCCACCACCTTGCCATAGGCGACGAGGTCGGCGTCGATGCCGAAGGCGCGTTGGGCGCCGTGCGGGCCGATGCGCCAGCCGAGCACGACCTCATCGAAAACCAGGGCGGTTTGGCACTCGGCGGTGATCTGTCGAAGTTCCTGGACGAAGGCGACCGGGGCGATGTCGGGGCGGCGCGATGGCACTGGTTCGACCAGGACGGCCGCCAGTTCAGGGCCGTGGCGGCGGATGATTTCGAGAGACTCTGGTTGTCCGTATTCGAGAACGATGATATTGGCCTGCGCCGATTCCGGGATGCCGGGGGCGATCGGAATGGCCCGCAGTTCGCCGTCGACGACGAGCGGTCGGGTCAGAACTTCGTCGAAGATGCCGTGGTAGGCACCCGCGAACATGACGACTTTGTCGCGTCCCGTCACGGTGCGGGCGACCCGGAGCGCGGCCATGAGCGATTCGCTTCCCGTATTGGAAAACGCGACCCGGTCCTGCCCGGAAAACTCGGCGATCAGGCGGGCGACCTCGCCCGCCAGCGGATGGGTCGGGCCGATCTCGAAGCCGCGGTCGAGCTGGGCCTTGAGCGCCTCGACGACGAACGGCGGGCGATGGCCGAAGAAACCTGATCCAAAGCCATGCACGACATCGATCCACTGGTGGCCGTCGATGTCCCACAAGTGTGCGCCTTCGCTGCGATCGGTGACGACGGGAAATACCATTTCTTTCCAGAGCGGGTTGAACCCGGCCACGGCCCGGGGGTCGGCGAAATAATCGCGGTGTCGTGAGGTGCTTTCCTTCGTGCGCGGGTATTTCGCGCTATACTCGGCGATCAATTGATTGAGGTGCGCCCGTTGGCCGGCGGTCAGTGAACCATCGCGATTTGTCTCGATCGGCTTGAATGGCCCGAAGCTGATTCTTCGGCCGTCAGAGCCTTTTTGATCGCGCACGCGCACGGTGAAGGGCGCGGGGAATGGATCGGGGGTAGGCGTGCCGGCCGGATCGTGCGTCAGGCGGGTCAGCGCGGCCTCGATGCGACCGAGCCGCGCGTCCCAATCGTCGCGGCCGGAGCCCAAAGGCGCGGCCGCCGCGGATGCGGGGGGCGCGGCGACTGGCGTTTCCGGCTCGAATTTCCCCGGCGGCAAATGAGCATCGAGGTGGCGGGCCAGAGCCTCGATGGAAGTCAATTCCTCCATCAGTTGGCGGAAAGTGATTTTGATGCCGAAATGTTTTTTGAGGGCGGTGCCGGCTTGGGTGAGGAACAGGCTGTCGAATCCCAGATCGAGGAACGGTGTGCTCACCGGATGGGCGGCCACGTCGATTCCCGAGATCCTGAGCAACTGGGCCTGGAGTTCGCGCACCAGACGGGCCAGCCGGGTTTCGGTGGTCGTGGCCGATGGGGTGCCCTGAGGCCGGGGTGCGGGATTCGCCCCCTGGTCGAACAATGGCTGCAGGCTCAGCGCGGGCGAGGGCAACGAAGAAGGCAGGCCGTCCCGGCGACCGGCGGTTTCGGCTTCCGTGGTGATGGCGTCCACCTCGGGGCAAAACCGTTGACGTTCGAAGGGATAGGTGGGCAGGGCGAGGCGTCTGGCCGACCCGTCGGGAAACAACGCATCCCCATTAATGGCGGCACCCTGGGACCACAGTTGGCCCATAGCGGCCAGTGCGGCGCATGCTGGGTCGAGAGCCGTTTCGCGGACGGTCGGCAGGCTGTGGATGGCGGTGGCGCCGACTTGGCGGGCGAGTTGGGTCAGCGTGTTGGATGGGCCCACTTCGAGAAGAATGTGATCCTGAGCGATCGCCTGGACTCCCTCGCCGAAGCGCACGGTCCGGCGAAGGTGCTGCCACCAGTAGTCGGGACTGGTGGCCTCGGCGGCGGTGAGTTCACGTCCTGTGAGATTCGACACCACACGGCGCCTCGGTGGGCGCAACGAAACGCCATCGAAGGCGGTCATGAATGCGCCGCGGGCGCCGTCCATGAGACGACTGTGAAAGGCGTGACTCGTCCGAAGGCGGCGCGTTTCCACGCCGCGGGCCGCGCACGCCTCGGCATAGGAAGCGATGTCCGCTTCCACACCGCTGACGACGCACAGTTGCGGGGCGTTGACAGCGGCCAAATCCAGCGTGTCCGGAAGATCGAGGGCGGTTTCCGCGGCCCTCACGACCAGCATCACGCCGGGCGGTTGCGCCTGAAGAGCCCGCCCGCGAGCCACGACCACGCGCAGCGCGTCCTCGAACGAGAAGACGTCAGCCAACGTGGCGGCCACATATTCCCCGATGCTGTGGCCGAGCAGGGTCTGCGCCGCAATGCCCCAAGACTCGAATTGGCGCGCCAAGGCATACCCGAGTACAAACAGCGCGGGTTGCGTCCGCTCCGTCTGGCCCAATTCCTCCTCCGTGCCCACCAATGGATCGAACCCGAGCACGGTTCGGCAACTTTCGAGCGCCTCGCGGAATACAGCGAACTGCTCTTTCAGTCCGCGGGCCATGCCGGCATGCTGGCTGCCCTGCCCGGGGAACAAGAACGCGATCGGTCGCGGCCCGCTCGTCGGTGGAGCCGGGGCCGCGAGGGAACGCAGGGCGTTTGCGGCCTCTGCCGCCGTGTGGGCAACCACCGCCGCTCGATTGGTGAACGCGGTGCGTCCGCGCGCCAGGGTAAAGGCCACATCCCGCAGGTCGACGCCCGGCTGAGCCGTCAGCCATTTGGCCAGCCGATCCTGCATGGTGGCGAGCGCCATCGGGCTCCGGGCGCTCAGGAGCAGGAGGCGGGGAATCGTGCCGGGTTCAGTGGGCTCCGGCTCGCTCGGCGGGCTCGATTCAAGCACCAGATGCGCGTTGGTGCCGCCGACGCCCAGGGCGGCGACGAGCGCCCGACGCGGCGTCGTCTCGGCGGCCAAGGGCAGCGCGGCCGCGCTGACGCGAAATGGGCTGGCTTCCAAGTTCAGCTTTGGATTGGGCCGCTGAAAGTGGAGAGTGCCTGGAACCACGCCGTGGTGGAGCGACAGAGCGGCCTTGATCAAGCCGCCGACTCCAGCGGCCGCGTCCATGTGGCCGGTGGCGGTCTTCAACGAGCCGAGCAGACACTCACCCACCCGCGTGTCGCCATCGGCCCGAAACGCTTGGGTCAGCGCGGCGACTTCAATGACGTCGCCCAACGCCGTTCCGGTGCCATGGGCCTCGACAAAATCAATGAGGGCGGCGGGAACGTTGGCGAGTGCCAGGGCCATCGAAATGTTTTGCGATTGCCCGTCGACGCCTGGTGCGGTGAAGCTGACCTTGCCGGCCCCATCGTTGTTGAGCGCGGCGCTCTTGATCACCGCGTAAACAGTGTCGCGATCGCGCCAGGCGTCCTCGAGCCGCTTGAGAACCACACACCCGGCCCCACTGGAAAAAACCGTCCCGGCAGATTTCTCGTCAAAGGCGCGGCAGTGGCCGTCGGGGGAAAAGATGCTTCCCTCCTCGTGCCGATAACCGCGATTTTGCGGCCAACGGATGCTGGCGCCACCGGCCAGCGCCATGTCGCACTGGAATGTCAGCAGGCCCTGCACGGCCTGGGTCACGGCCACGAGGCTGGTGCTGCATGCGGTGACCACATTGATGGCGGGGCCGCGCAGGTTGAGGCGGTAGGCCACGCGAGTGGCGATATAATCCTTTTCGTTGCCGATCATGACGGCCTCGGGTCCGGCGGCTTCAAGCAACGAGGGATTGGCGGCCAGTTGCCGCGTCACATAGTGGTTGTTGCCGGTGCCGGCCCAAACACCGCAGACGCCGGGCAGTCGATGCGGGTCGTAACCGGCGTGCTCGAGTGCGGTCCAGGCGATTTCGAGGAACACGCGTTGCTGGGGATCGGTGACCTCGGCTTCGACGCGACCCATCCCAAAGAATGCCGCATCCATCCACTCCGCTCGATCCAGCACCCCGCGACGGGTGATGTACTCCGGATCATCCGCGGGTTCTCCGGGCGCCAACTCGTCGCGGCGGAACGACTGGATCGTCTCGCGGGCTGCCAGCAAATTCTCCCAAAATTCCTGCACGTCCGCCGCCCCGGGAAAACGCCCGGCGAATCCGACGATGGCGATGCCAGCCGAGGGATCGGGAACGGATGGGTCGACGGAATCAGGCGCGATCATGGAGCGAGAAGGATTGGAATTCAACGGCGGCCCAACGCTTGGCGGGCGCGCGCGGCGCGCTCTCGAACGGCATCCTGGGAAGGGGCCGGCGATGGGGTGGTGGAGTTGCCTCCGTTTGAAGGCGGACCAGCGATGAGACCGCCGAGTTTAAGGGCGAGCGAGGCGATCGTGGGATATTGAAACAGATCGGCGGGAGTCACGGCGAGCCCCAACTCGGACCGTAGCGAGGCGAGCACGCGAAAGACCAGAAGCGAGTGCCCGCCGGCATCAAAGAAATTATCTTCCACGCCCACTTCGGGACCGAAGGCTCTCGCCCAGATGCCGTGAATCGCGACTTCGAGCGGCGATCGCGGCGGGACACGGTGGCTCGGCGCCGCGGTGTCGCGAGTCTGGACGGCGGCCGAGTCGGTGGTCCATGCGATCGGCCGGTGGGCGATGGACTGTTCAAGATCGGCGGTCAATGTGTCGACGAGCGCCTCGAGGATTTTTTCGGCGCGGTGGACTGTGCATCGGCCACCGGCATAGTAAAGGCGCAGGTCGAAGCCATCATTCATCGGGGTGGCAACGAGCGTGAGTGTGTAGTTTCCGTGGACAGGGCCGTCCATATCGTCGATGCGCACGTGGGAGCCGAGCGAACGAGACCGATCGTCGACTTCGTAGTTTTGAAAAACGACGAGACTGTCGAAGAGGCGGAAGCGCCACGGGATTTCCGACCAGTCTTCGATGTCGAGGGGGGAGACGAATTGGTGGCTGGAGGCGGCAAATACGAATTGCTGCGCGGAAGCAGCGAGGTTGGCGAGAGAGGGGTTGCCGACTGCGCTTACCCGGACCGGCAAGTTTGTGGTGGTCGGACCGACGATGCGATCGACGCCCGGCAGGTCGGCAGGCCGTCCATTGAATGCGGCGCCAAAGACAACGTCTTCATGACCCGAGGAACGGGCGAGCACGGCGGCCCACGCCGCCATGAGGAGCGCGTTGGGGGTCAGGCCGAGTGATCGGGCTTTTGAAATCGCCGATTGCCAGCTCTGCGTTGAGATCGGCGCGCGGGATTCGAGTCGGGAGCCGGGTGCGGCCTCCGGTCGGTCAACGGGTAATGGGGTGGGTTGGCGGAAGGCAGCAAGGGCCGAGCGCCAGAAGAGCTCAGATTCCCCGGTCGAGCGGCGGTTGAGCCAGGCCAAGTAGTCGCGGTACGAGGGGGCGGGAGGAAGGGGTGGACCCGAGGAGGTGTAGAGCGCGCCGAGTTCGCGAAAGACAATCGGCCACGACCATCCGTCGAGCATCCAGTCCGGCACGGACCAGAGAAAGCCATGATCGTCAGCGGCGAAGCGGACGAGAGTGAACCGCAGCAGCGGGAGGACGGTCGGATCGGCCCGACGCCGTCGGTCGTCGTGACGGAGTGTGCGCCAGGCCTCATGCCGGGCCGCTGGCGATTGTCCGCTCCAGTCTTCGAGTCGCCAAGTGGCGAGCGGCTCGCCCTTCGATTCCGGAATCACGGCGACCAGCGCGTCGGCGTGCGGCGCGTGGAGACGGGCGCGCAGGAGGGCATGGCGTTGCAGCACAGCCGCCCAAGCGCGCTGGAATGCATCGATGTCCAGCGGGCCATGAAAGCGGCAGGTCCATTGGTCAAGCACGGTGCCGCCGCGCGACGCGGCGGCTCCAGCAAGCAACCGCTGCATGGGCGAGAGCGGCCACACGTCGGCGGCTCCGTCCAGCGCGAGTGCCTCCGCGGCGGTGAGGTTGACGAGGGGATAGTCGGAGGGCGCGGGGGCGCGCTCGAGGCGGAGCAATTCGCGCAGTTGTGAAATGAATCGTTGGGCCAGTGCCCGGCGGGTCGAGTCGCGGTACCGATGGCGGCTCAGCCGGAATGTTGTGCACAGCTTCCCCTGCCGGACCAGGGCGTCAATTTCCACGGCGTGCGGGCGGTGGTTCGACGGCCCGTGCCAGGGGGGCGCGGCATCGTTCGAGAGTTGGAACCACGATGATCCGGCGACCAGGCTGTCAAATTGTCCAAGATAATTGAAAACGAGCTCCGGTGGCGAGCCGGCGCGATTGGCCAAGCCCAGCGCTCCCCATCCCAGACCGCGATTGGGAATGGCGCGGATTTGATCTTTGACGGCAGCGAGCGCGACGGCTGGCTCGGCATTGGCGGGCAAGGAAATCTCCGCGGGATACAACGCGGTAAACCATCCAACGGTGTGGGTCGGGTCGACTCCGGAGATCACCGCCTCGCGGCCATGGCCTTCGATGTGAAGGCGGACCGAGGAGCGACCGGTCGCGTCACGCAGAGCCAGGACCAATGCCGTCAGCAATATCTCGTCGATCCGCGCGCGCGTCCGTTGCGGTAACTCGGTCAACAGGGTGAGCGTTTCGGCTTCGGTCAGGTCGACCTCATCCACGGCCACCGCGGCTTCGATGTCGGGGGGCGCGTCTGGGGCGGGCGAATCACCGTCGGCAGGCAGAGCCGGCGGGCTGGGGTGCAGGAAGTTTTCCCAGTAAGCGCGTTCGGGTTCGAAGGCGCCGGCTTGCTCGGCGAGGGCGCGGGCCCATGCTTGAAACGAGTCGCTGGCCGGCGCGAGCGCGCGGCCGTCGAGGGTGGCTTCCAGATCCTCGAGCACGATGCGCCACGAGACGCCGTCGATGGCCAGATGATGAATCACCAGGAACAAGCGATCTGGCGTCAGCACGGCGCCAGCGATCGGACCATGTTGAATGTTGAGGGATCGGTGGGCGAGCTCCATGGCGGCCGGAAGCCGCTCATCGGAGTCGAGCACGTCCACATAAGGATCGCTGGCGCGGTCGACGCAGCGGAGCGTCGCGAAGGGCGCGACACCCGCCGCTGCCGCTGGGGTGGCGCGCAACCGGAAGGCGTCGTGGCGGTCGAGCACGATTCTCAGGGCGGTGCGCAGTGCCGGCTCGGAGAGCGGCTGTTTCAGCTCGAGGAGGATGGCTTGGTTCCACCAATGCGGATCGGCGAGCGGTTGCGCCAGGAACCACCGCTGGATTGGCGTTGGGGCGAATGCGCCGGCTGGTGCGGGGGTTGGCGCGGACTTGGGTTTCTCAGGCGGCGTGGCGGCCAGGGATTCGGCACAAATGGCGAGCGAGGCGAGTGTTTGGTGCTCGAAGAGGTGGCGCGGCGAGAGCGGCCAACCGGCCTGGCGGGCCAGACTGATCACTTGGATCGACAAAATCGAATCGCCACCCGCGGAAAAGAAATTGTCGTGACGGCCGATGCGGTCGACGCGCAATACTTTTCGCCAGATTGCGGCGAGCGATTGCTCGGTCGGTGTGGCCGGCTCCTCGATGGATCCCGTGGCGGGGCGATCGGCCTCCGGATCCGGCAGGGCGGCGAGATCGAGTTTGCCGTTGGGAGTCAGTGGGAAGCGATCGACGATCACCCAGGCCGACGGGATCATGTAGTCGGGCAACGTGCGGCCGAGGTGCGCGCGCAGGGCATCGATGGAAGCGGCGGTGGACGAGCCGTCGGTCGCTTCGGCGCGCTGGACGAGGTAGGCGACAAGCTGGCGGGTGGCGCGAATCTCGCGGGCGAGCACGCTCGCTTCGCGGATATCGGGATGTGTGAGCAGGGCACTCTCGATTTCGCCGAGTTCGATGCGGAATCCGCGGATCTTCACTTGGCGGTCGATGCGGCCGAGGTACTCGAGGTCGCGGCCGGGCAGGAGGCGGGCCAAGTCGCCGGTGCGGTACAATCGGTCGCCCGGGACGAAGGGCGATGGAAGGAACCGCTGGGCCGTGAGGTCGTCGCGGTTGAGGTAGCCATGGGCCACGCCGGCGCCGCCGACGAACAACTCTCCGGGCACGCCCAGGGGACACGGCTGCATCTGCGGATCGAGCACGTACACCCGCAAGTCGGGAATCGGAACGCCGATGACCGAACCCGCGGCGACATCCCGGTCGGTCAACGGCCGATAAGTGACGTGCACGGTGGTTTCGGTTATGCCGTACATGTTGACCAGCTGCGGACGCGCGTCGCCATGGCGGTCAAACCATGGTCTCAGGCTCTGCATTTCGAGCGCTTCGCCGCCGAAGATGACGAGGCGCACGGCCATGGTACTGTCGGGTGAGTCAGGCGGTCCGGCGGCGGCATCGGCGGCGATGAGTTGTCGAAAGGCGCTCGGCGTTTGGTTGAGTACGGTGACGCGTTCGCGGACGAGCAGTGAGTGGAATTCATCGGGAGCGCGCGACACGAGGTACGGAACGACCACGAGTCGACCGCCATAGAGCAGGGCGCCCCAGAGTTCCCAGACCGAGAAGTCAAAGGCGTAGCTGTGAAACAGCGTCCAGACGTCGTGTTCGTCGAACTCAAACCACGCGTGAGTGGCCGAAAAGAGGCGGGTGACATTGTGGTGAGTGAGGCAACATCCCTTTGGTTTGCCGGTCGAGCCGCTGGTGTAAATGATGTAAATGAGGTCGTCGGCGGTCGCGGCGGGTGGCGGATTGCTCGCCGGTTGAGCCTCCACGCCGGACGATGAATCGTCGAGGAGGATGACCTGCGCCCGATGATTTGGCAGGGAAGCGGCCAGTTGGTGCTGGGTGAGCAGGACCGGGGCGGCGGCGTCTTCGAGCATGAAGGCCAGCCGATCCGCGGGATAACTGAGATCAATCGGCAGATAGGCGCCGCCAGCTTTGAGGATCCCGAGCAGGGCGGCCACAAGGTCCAGCGATCTTTCGAGGCAGACAGCCACCGGCGTGCCGGGCCCAACGCGGGCCTCGCGCAGGCGATGGGCGATCTGATTGGCGCGGCGGTTGAGCGCGTCGTAGGTCAAACCGGACTCACCGCACGTGACGGCTGGCCGGTTGGGGAATCGCGAGGCAGTGGCTTCGAACCATTGGTGGATGGTGGGAGCGGGAGTGGGAAAATCTCGATGCGGGTTGAATCCGTCCACGAGTCGGGTGCGTTCTTCAGGTGTCAGAACCGGGAGTTGCGCGATGGAAGTGTCGGGTCGATGAGCGGCGTGGGCGAGGAGGCACGCGTAGGACGAAAGCATCTGGCGGACGGATTCGACGCGGAAGAGCGACGTGGCAAACTCCAGCGAAAGTGAGTAGGCGCCATCGGGGCGGGGGAAGATTTCGAGGACGAGGTCGAATTTCGCCGTGCCGTTGTGGATCGGGAGACGGGTGCTGGTGACGCCCGGAAGCGCCAGGTCGGCGGGTGGCGTGTTTTGCAGGACCAGCATGACCTGGAAAAGCGGTGGCAGCGACCGCTGGCGCGGAAGATCCAGCGCCTCGACCAGGCGTTCGAACGGCAGATCTTGGTGCGAGAGGGCGGCGATGAGCGTGTCGCGCATCGAGCTCAGGAAGCTGGCAAAACTTTGGTCGCTTTGCGGGCGTCCGCGGATGACGAGTGTATTGATCAGGCATCCGACCATGTCCTCGGCGGCGGCTTCCGTGCGGCCGGAAACAGGCGTGCCGACCAGAATGTCGTCCTGGCCCGTCCAGCGGTGGAGCAACGCCTGGAATCCGGCCATGAGTACGGCAAAAATGGTGGTGCCGTGAGTCCGAGCCAGGTGGTTCAGTGCCTCGACCGTCACCGCGGGCAGTTCGGCCGCGACCACGTCGCCATCGAAGATCCGCTCGGCGGGGCGGGGGAAGTCGAGCGGGAGGTTCAGGGCTTCGGGCGGATGGCGCAGCTCATGGCGCCAGTATGCAAGATCCTCGGCCAATGACCCGTTCGCCCAGGCCTTTTCCTGATGGTTGGAAAGATCGAGCGGCTGGAGCGGCAGGGGTTCGAGCGGCCGGCCCGATGCCAGGGCTTCGAGGTCGCGGTAAATGACTCCGAGGCTCCACCCATCGGCAATGATGTGGTGAATCGTCAGCACGGCCACCGATTCGCCCTCGGCTCCTTGCATGAGGTCAACTTGGGCCAGTGGTCCCAATGCGAGGTCAAAGGACACGGATGGGGCGGTTTCCCCAAGCCCAGTGTCCGTGAAACTGTCTGACTGATCCGACTGATCCGACTGATCCGACTGATCCGACTGATCCGACTGATCCGACTGATCCGACCGGCCTGTCCCTTCCTCATGGAGCACGAGGGCGATGCCTGGACCACTGAAGACTTGGGTGGGATGCCCGTCGACATCGGGGAAGCGCGCGCGCAGGCATTCGTGGCGCCGTGCCAGGGCGTCGAGGGCAGCGCGGAGGCGGGGGGCATCGATTGGTCCACGGAGCGCGTGCGCGGAGACGATGTGGTAGGTGGCCTGACCGGGCGCATAGCGGTCGAGAAACCACATGCGGCGCTGGGCGGCGCTCAGGGGATACGATGCCTGATCGCGCGGCACTGGCTGGATGGTCTGGTGGGTGGCAGGCTCGAGACTGGCGAGGTGGGCGGCCAACGAGGCGGGCGTTGGATGGTCGAAGATCGTGCGCAGGGGCAGCCGATGACCGTGCGCACGGGCGAGGCGGGCGAGGATCTGCGCCGCCTGCACGGACTGTCCACCCAGGTCAACGTGGGTGTCGTCCGCGCCCACTGGACTCACGGCAAGGATTTCCTCAAAGAGGTCGGCCATCGCCCGTTCAAGCGCCGTTCCCGGCTCCCGGAATGCCGTTGTTAATTCACTGGGACGCGCGCGGTGCCGACTGACCGCCACGGCCCTCAGGATGCCTTGAGCGGTGGCCAACTCGGTAGCCAGCCGTTGCATCCAATCGGCGGGCCGGTTCCACTTCGCGGCCGCAGTGGCATCGGCGCCGGACGCTGGCTCCGCCGGTCGCTCGCCGATGACATCGGCCTCGGGTCGGCAGACGAGGCCGGTTGGCAGGTGGTAGGTGCCGGCCCGTTCCATTCCGGCAAAGTGCGCCTGGAGGAAGTGTGCGACCGGCTCATTGCGTTCGGTGCGGCGCAGCGGCAAGCGCACTTCCAGTGCTCCCGCTCGCGAGGCCGCCTCCTGGAGCGCCTCGATCATGCGGTGTTCGATGCGTTTGCCCAGGGCGCGGCAGGAAAGCAGGAAGTGGTCGACCACCAGTGCCTCATTCACTTTCCGGTAACCGATCAAGCCGATCAGCCCATAGTCACCAAATCGGTCGCGAGCCGTCACCGTCAGGGCGGTTAGATCGGAGCGCAGGTCGTCGGCGAATTCCGCGTCGCTTCGACGGAGGCCGACCGCATTAAACTGGTTGGTCCGTTGCGTGAGTTGCGCCAGCCTGGGCGTGTCCTCGGGACCGGCAGGCGTGATCTCGACGACGAGTTGCAGACTCTCCAGAAAGGCCGCGAAACTGGGAGCCTCACGGCGCGCACCCGCCCGCTCGGCCTGCGCCCGGTACAAGGCGGTGCGTCCCGCGTCTTCCGCCGTCGTGGTACCGGCCGTGTCGAAGGCCCAGACATTGTCCAAAAACCGCCGCATCGCCGCATCGGCCGCCGGCCCTTCAAGTGCGGACGGCGGCAAGTGCAGCGCGGTCACCTCCGGCGCGTGCGCGCGCACTTCAGCCACTTCCACCGGATTGTCGTCGAGGAAAACGAAGGAATCGAGCCCGAGATCGAGTTGGCCGGCCAGATCCCTCAGCATTTGCGATTTCGGTGCCCATCCGGCTCGGACCGCCACCCAGTCGTCCCGTCGCAGTCGCATGCCCGGGTGTCGCGCCAGCACCGCCTCCACGTCCGACGGTTCGTTCTTTGTCACGAGCGCCAGCAACATTCCGCGTTGGCGCATTTCGCGCAGTCGCTCCTGCAGCACCCGGTGCGGCGCCTCGACGGCCACTCCGTCAACCCCCACTTCCCCAACCACCCCGCGCCACAACGTGTGGTCCGCATCCACCGCCACTACCTTGGTCGGGCGAGCGGTTATCCGGTGCACTTCCCGCGCCACCACCGCCGCCACCGCCGCTAAAAACTCCGGGGGATGAGGCAGGTGCCCGAGCTGGTCACCGTCTTTGTCATACACTTCGTCCACCCCGTAAGCCGCCGCCACCTCCCATCCCGAGACCACACGGACCAGCCCTCCAGGCCCCGCCCCACCAGCCGCCCGCCGGAAAATCTCCAGCGCCGATGTCTCAGCCGCCGTCGGCACGCTCCCAGCCGCCGTCACCACCACGAACCACCGCGCCGCCGACCCCGCCACAGCCGTCCCAAACGCCTCGGCCACTTCACCCACCATCGACTCCACCCCAGCCCAGCCCACCCCCTCGCGTCCAAAATCCGCCGGCCGAATCACCAACACATTCAACCCCCCATTGCGCCGCGTCCCGCTCCCCACCTCCAACAACTCCCCCATCACCTGATTGTACCCGCTCAACCGCACCGGCCACGCCACACCCATCTTCCCATTCCACCACCTCAGCAGATCCCCCAAGGGCTCCACTGTGAACGTCCCGGTTAACACCACCGCCATCGATCGTCCATTCTGCATGAGGTGTGCAAATAATCAACTATATCATACTTTTTAGAGCGAAAGGTCAACTGGAAATGCTGATTAATTATGGCAATTATGGCTGAATGAGCGCTGGCGACGGCTAACCCGCCGCATCTCGGGATCTTGATACACTCCCAAATGGGTGGTTGCCCATTGGGGAGCGCCGCTGTCACGTTTGAGGTTGAATTCTCTAGCCTTAGCGGGGGATAGGGCTCATCGCGGCCGAATCGAGGGACGCAACGCCCTGCTTCCGCTAATTTCTCCTCAGGCGAGCTCGGGCGCGTCCTGTCCCAGTCTTGGCGCGTTTATTGGGTGGATGCCCCATGCTCTGGCATGGGTCGCTGTCCGATTTCTCTCACGACTCTTTCGCATGATCCTGCGTCGCCCTGCCTGGCTCGCTCTGACCGCCGTTGCCGCCGCTACTGTCCTGATGGGGACCCCGGTGATGGCGGACTATTCCGCCCTGCTGCGGGAGGGCGACCGATTGGACGTGCAGCGGCGCACGGCCGAGGCGCTCGCGGTCTACCGGCAGGCGGAAAAGCTGGCGCCCGAGCGTGCGGAGATCCTGCACCGCATCGCCAAACAACTGGGCGAATCGATTCAGGATGTCAAAGATTCCGAGCGGGGCCGGCAACTCGCGGTCGAAGCGCTTGGTTATGCCCGGCGGGCGGTGGATGCGGCTCCCGAGAACGCGGATGCGCAGGTGGCCGTGGCCATTTGCCTCGGGCTGATGACGCCTTATCAGTCAAACAAGGAGAGAATCGCCGCCTCCCGCTTGATCAAGCGCCATGCCGAGAGGGCGTTGGCTATCGATCCGGGCCACGAGCTCGCCCACTATGTGCTGGGTGCTTGGCATGAGGGATTGGCCTCGCTCAGCCCGGTCATGGCCGGTCTTGCCGGGGTGGTTTACGGCCGATTGCCCGAGGCCAGCCATCAGCAGGCCGTCACGCACTTCCGCGGCGCCCTGGCCATCAACCCTCAGCGCGCTGCCAATTGGCTTGGACTTGGTATCGCCTTGGCCCGCCTCGGCCAGTCCGCGGACGCCCGCGTCGCCTTCGAGCGCGCCATCGCTCTGCCTGTTCGCTACAAGGATGACGAGGCCACCAAAGCCCGTGCTCGGCAACGGCTTGAGGACCTGCGGTGACGGGAACCGGAGAGGATCGTTGGAACGCAGGATGGATTTGGTGTACCGCCATTCAGGCGGTCGCGGAGCGAGGTGCGAGAAACCCTGCCCTACTCACTCGCCGGTGCCGGCGCGATGGGGGCGGCGGCACCGGCGGCGCGTTTTTCCATTTCGCGGAGGTAGGCTTTGCGGCTCATTTTCACGCGGCCTTTTTCGTCCACGCCGACGCAGATGGCGGAAACGATGTCGCCGACGCGGACCACGTCCTCGACGTTGGCGACGCGGAAGTCGGCCAATTCGGAGACATGGATAAGGCCATCGCGGCCCGGGAGGACTTCCATGAAGGCACCGAAGTTCGTGGTGCTGACGACCCGGCCTTCGTAGATGGTCCCGATCTCGATTTCCGCGAACATATTGCGGATTTTCCGGAGGGCGGCGTCCAGGCCCGGCTGGCTGGTCGAGTAGATGTGGACGGTGCCGTCGTCGTTGATGCTGACGTCGGTACCGGTTTCGGCTTGGAGGGCCTTGATGTTTTTGCCGCCGGGGCCGATGAGTTCGCCGATGCGGTCGGGCGGGATGCTGGTGACGGCGATTTTCGGGGCGTACGGGCTGAGTTCTTTGGCCGGGGCGGCGATGGCGGCATTCATGACCTCGAGGACCTGGAGGCGGCCGTCGCGGGTTATGCGGATGGCTTCCTCGAGCAGGCTGAGCGGGATGCCGGGCAGTTTGAGGTCGAGTTGGTAACCGGTGACGCCCTGGGTGGTGCCGCAGAGTTTGAAGTCCATGTCGCCGAAGTGGTCTTCGCTGCCGATGATGTCGAGCAGGGGGGTGTATCGTTTCATGGCGCCGGAGTCGTCGAACTCGGTGACGAGCCCGCAGGAAATGCCGGCGACCGGGCGGGCCATCGGCACGCCGGCGTTGAAGAGGGCCATGCTGCCCGCGCAGACGGAGGCCATGGACGTGGATCCGTTGGATTCCATCACTTCGCTGACCAGGCGAATGGCGTAGGGGAATTTTGCTTCATCGGGGATGAGCGCCTTCAGCGAGCGCTCGGCCAAATTGCCATGGCCGATCTCCCGGCGGTTCATGCCGCCCACGCGCCCGGTTTCACCGACCGAGTAGGGCGGGAAGTTGTAGTGCAGGATGAATGTCTTGTGGTCCTCGCCGCCGGCGTAGCTGTCGAAGTTTTGTTTTTCGTCGTAGGGGGCCAGGGTGGCAATGGCGAGCGCCTGGGTTTCGCCGCGCGAGAAGAGGGCGCTGCCGTGGACGCGGGGGAGCAGGCCGGCTTCGCCGGAAAGCGGGCGAATGGTGTTGTTGTCGCGGCCGTCGCAGCGGGCTCCCTTGTCCAGGATGCTGACACGGAAGGCTTTTTTCTGGAGGTAGTCGAACGCCTGGCTGACCTCAAAGTCGGTCGCGTCGGGATGGGCAGCGAGAATTTTGGAGCGTACTTCGTCCTTCAGGGCGCCCACCGCCTGACTGCGCTCGACTTTGCTCTTGCGGTAGAGGGCGTCTTCGATGCGGCTTCCGGCGACATCATACGCGATCGCCAGGAGTTCTTCGCGGACGGTCAGAGGCTTGTAGGTGCGGGGTGCCTTGCCGGCGAGCCGCTTCAATTCTTCCTGCGCCGCAATCAGCGGCTGGATCTGGGCGTGGGCGAATTGCAACGCTTGGATGAAATCTTCGTCGGGAAGCTCTTTCGCCTCGCCTTCGATCATGGCGACCTCGGAATTGGTCCCGACGTAAATAAGATCGAGATCGCTTTCAGCCCGTTGTTCTTGCGTGGGATTGACCACGAACTGGCCGGCGATGCGCCCGACTCGCACGGCTCCGATCGGGCCTTTGAACGGGATGTCGGAGACGCAGAGAGCCGCCGAAGCGCCATTGATGCTCAGAATATCCGGATCGTTGATTTGGTCCGCGCTGAGGAGCAGCGCGATGATCTGCGTGTCGAAGAAATAATCCTTGGGAAAGAGCGGCCGGAGCGGGCGGTCGGTCATCCGACAAACGATGATCTCCTTTTCGGTGGGGCGTCCTTCGCGTTTGAAGTATCCGCCTGGAAATCTGCCGGCTGCGCTGGCTTTTTCCTTGTATTCCACCGAGAGGGGAAAGAAGTCCTGACCCGGCTTGATGGAGGTGGCGGAAACGGCGGAAACGAAAACGATGGTGTCGCCGCAACGGACGGTTACCGCCCCGTCGGCGAGTTTTCCCATCTTGCCGGTTTCAAAGATGATGGGGGTGGAGCCGACCTGGCTCGTGATGGTGTGAATGCTCATGTGTTTCTATCGATGTGGGTATGCTTGTCTTGTTTTCTGGTAAGACCCGACGAACCTCGCCGGGGGCCGAGAAAGGGTAAAAAAATGGGCAGACGTCACCGTCTGCCCAGGTAAAAGGGAGTGATGGAGAGTTGACGATGGCAGGATGGAACGGCCATGCGATGAATTGGCGGGCGGCGGCGGGGGATGCCCGGGGGCGCGGGAAACGCCCGGAGGCTCCGGAACCGGCACGCGCCCTAGCGGCGGAGCTTCAATCCGTCGCGCACTTTGGCGTAACGCTCCGGATCGGTCGCGGCCAAATAATCGAGGTGTTTGCGCCGCTGAGCCACCATTTTGAGCAGGCCGCGCCGCGAGGCATGGTCTTTGGAGTGCTTGGCGAAGTGGGAAGCGAGTTGATTGATGCGCTGCGTCAGTAGCGCGGCCTGCACGGAGGCACTTCCAGTATCGCCTTCGTGCATTTGATAGGCCTTGATGTCGTCGGTCATGTCGTCGTTCCACCTCCTGGCCCAGGCCCCAGTCACCCTGACCGGCTGATCCCGGCTGAAAGCGGAAACGAGCATACTGGCACGCTCATGCCCGAGCGCAACTGATTTCTCCCAGTGCCGTGCCTCTGCCACGACGGATTTTTGCACGGTTGTAAGGTAGTGTTTCACTGGGGGTGGCGGGCTGGATCCGCCATGGAAACGAACACGTTTTGACATTGCGAGCGAGCGGTCTGAGTCGAATGCTCGAGTCAGTATGGCGGTCTTAGCCCGCCACTCCCAGTCGTCCCCCGATTTTTTTTTCATGCTTTTTTCGCCCGTGCAAAAATCCGCCGTGTGCCTCTGCAGGGCGTTTTCATTCTCCACCTGAAAACCCTGTTGGGGTGATTCGCGGGATGGCCATTCCAGAACCGGAGACCACCCGAATGGGCGATTGGCTGGAACGAAGATTCGGGTAGAGGATGGGGGAAAGCGGGCGAGGGTGGGCTGCAGAAGCGAATGGGGGAATCCGTTGATATTGAGACGCGCGATCTCGGTCCGCAGCCGCTGGATGGGCTCATGCGGGCCCGGGGGATGGAGAACCATGTGCTGGTGGAGGCGAGTTCCGCGGCTTTGACGCACAAGCAAGTGCAGCGGGCGCGGCGCGGGCGGCGGCTGACTTCGCACATGCAGAAGAAAGTGGCGGAGGCGTGGGCGCGGGCGAGTGGGACGGCGGAGGGGGTGGAGGGGCTATTCACGTACCGGGGTCATTGACAATGGCGAGGGCGGTTGAATTTCTGATTGTGGGGCAGGGGTTGGCCGGGACGGCTCTGGCGTGGGAGTTGTTGTGGCGGGGGGGCGAGGTTCTGGTGGTCGATCCGGGAGATCCGGTGACCTCATCCCGCATCGCTGCCGGACTGGTGACGCCGATCACCGGCCAGCGATTGGCGTTGAGTTGGCGGGTCGACGCCATGCTGGAAGCGGCCCGGGCGTTTTATGACCGCGTGGCGATGGAAGTGCGGGCGCGACATTTTCACCCGCGAATCGTGCGGCGCATCTTTCGATCCCCCGAGGAAGCGGCGGTGTGGGCGCAGCGGCAGACTGATCCGGAGCGGCAACATCACATCGCCCGCGCCTGGGTGCCCGAAGCCGGCCCATTCGGGGGGTGCGAATTTCACGGGGCTCACCTCGATTGTCTCGGGTATTTGGCGGCCTCTCGGGAGTTTTTTCGACAGCATGGATGTCTGCTTGAGGGGCAGTTGGAGGCGCGGGATGCGGCCGAGTGGCCGGCGGCCCATGTGGTGTTTTGCCAGGGATTCGAGGCCGCGGGTCATCCGCCTTTCGACTGGATACGCTGGCGGGCGGCCAAAGGTGAGATCTTGACGGTTGCGACATCTGGATTGGACCCCGGACGCATTCTCAGTGCGGGGCAATGGGTGGTGCCGGTGGCGGCGCCCGAGCCCGATCCGGCGGCGACCGGTGCGGCGGCAAATCCAGGGCATCAATTGGCCCGCACGGGTTCCACGTACGATTGGGACGTGCTGGACAGGTGTCCGACGGCTTCGGGGCGGCGGCAGTTGGAAGCGGGATTCGCCTCTCTCCATCCGGCGCCCTTTGAAGTCATCGGCCATCACGCCGCGGTGCGACCGATCATCCGCGAAAGCCGGGCTGTCATCGGTCGTCATCCGGCGCGGGAGAAACTGGCCATTTTCAATGGACTCGGGTCCAAAGGCTCGCTGCACGCCCCGTTCTTCGCCCGGCAGCTGGCGGCCCACCTGACCGACGGATCGCCGATTGAGCCCGAAAGCGACGTGCGCCGCAATGCGTGGTGAGCCATATTTCGGGTAAACGTCAGCTTCGAAGACAGCTTGCAGGCGGAAGGAGTGGAGCCGGCCATGGCGAGAGCGGAGGGCCGTTGCGTACCGAAATTTTTTTCGTCGTTGGCGTCCACTCGGGTGGTTTCTTTGCCAAAGCCCCGGGAGCCTGTTCATCAGTCTGGATGATCCGCGGCACGGCGCATGTCATCGAGGTCGGCGAGGTCCTGGGGTCTGCCGGCTTGTTCCTTGGCTCGGATCAGGTCGCTGCGGCCGAGAAACTGAATCGGAAAACCTTCGGTGGAATGAGGTAGTGCACCTCATGCTCGGCGAACAGGCGGAGCAAGTCTCCGAAATCGGAGTTCATCCAGATTGCGGTGCTGCTTTTCCCATGTCTCCACCACCAGTTCCCAAGCGGCCTTGCGGATGGCGGCTCCACCGGCGCGCTGCCAGAAACGGATGTTCTGCGTACGCATCTCATCAAGGCTGGAGCATTTTACGGCCTGCCAGCCATCGCGCGGCGCCGCCTGAGAGTGTGATTGCATGAACAAAATCACCCTACTGAGTGTTGGTGCCGGAATCAAGAGCGTACGTTTCGGACAGGGAAGGGCGAAGGGGGTGGGAGAGTGGGGTTTGGGGAGAGGATTCTTGGGGGTTTGGAATGGTGTGGAAGGGAGAAAAGTGAGCTTGGAGAGCGGATTTTCTGCTGGAGCACCAATAGGGAGTCTGCTCCGCAGTGCCAAAGCCTTTCTGGCAACGGGGATTGAGCTGTTGGCCGGGCCTGAGGAATCTTATGAAGGGTCAAGAACGAGGGTGCGTGCGTCGTCGAGGCGGACCACGACCATCGACTGAAGAACCGCGACTTGTGGAACAGGCGTCGGAAAGTGCCTGGCGAACGATGCGGCCGTAAAGCTGAGAACATCCGCACGATTTGGGGAACCTGTGATCGGGTTGACGCTGCCGTCCCAAGGTCGGTCGACCTGACCCCGTGAACGTCGGCGACGGCTCGGAAGCCCGCTCCTCCCTGCCTCCACGTTCGGCTTGCGGGCCGCAGGCATGCCACGGCACCGCGGCAGGACGGAACTTGACGAGCGGGCTGAGTGCTCCAATAATGGAGCACGATGAAAACGGCGACGGTTCGAGATTTGAGAAACCGCTACAGCAGCTTGTTGAGTTGGATTGGGGCGGGAGAAGAAATTGTGATTACGCGGAGAGGGAAAGCGATTGCCCGGCTGATCCCAGAGCGGGACCAGTCCACTCACAGTGTGGATTGGTCTCAAAGCCCCGCCGTTAAGAGGGAAAGGGCTGGCACTCCCCGGCTGACGGCCGCGGAATCCCTTGAACTCATTCACGACGCTGGTGGAAAATGGTAGTCTGTGCCGACACCAGCTTTTTGTTCGCGCTCTATGGTAATGATGCCAACACGCCACGTGCGGTGGCGTGGATGAAGAGGTGCCGCACCGCGCTGAGCCTCAGCACACTCAACGAGTATGAACTAGCCAACGCGCTTCGATTTGCGGAGTTTCGCAAAGAGATCGCCGCCGGAGAAGCCGCCTTGTTTTGGGCTCAATTCGAGGCGGACCGCGCCAGTGGAAGAATCAAGGTGCAGGTCTGCAATCTGGCCGATGTGGTGGATGAAGCCAAACGGCTCTCCGCCACCCACACACTTACCGGTGGGCATCGCGGCTTTGACATTCTCCATGTGGCGGCTGCCATTCGACTCGCCGCCAAAAATTTCCTGACTTTTGACAGAAAGCAGAAGGAACTCGCCGAGGCTGAAGGACTCGTGGTTCCAGTATGATGGGAGGAACCACCAGCATGGCTTCGTTACGATGGGTATGCCTCATCGTCTTTAGCCTGACTCGAGCTACGACGGGCAGCGCTGCGGTCTTGGCGCAGCGCAGCACTCTCTACGGCGGGCCATTCGTGTTTCCATTGTCCATTTTAGGTTTTTCCACTTCCCCAGCCACCTGCTTGGCGGCGTCGCTGACACCGAGTGAACGCAGGCGCGAGGCGAGCGCTTGGCGTCGCTGGTCATCGTGCAGGAGTTCGCGAATGAGGGGGCCGAGCGCCCGGGCTGCGTCGGCCTGTGGAAGGAGGATGGCGGCGTCCTGCCGGGAATACGCCAGGGCGTTCCTGGTCTGATGGTCCTCGGCGGCAGTGGGCAGGGGAATGAGAATGGTGGCGATGCCGAAGTGGGCGAGTTCCGCCAGGCTGGAGGCGCCGGACCGGGCGAGGCAGAGATCGGCGATGGCGTAGGCCCGCTCGAGGTGCGAGTGAAACGGCGCGACAAACGTCCGCAGCGGATGGCCCGTCAGCGCGGCCCGCACTTCCGCCTCATCCTCCCGGCCCGTCAGCCAGAGCAACTGGGTGGTGGTCGTGTCGATTTCCGGCAGTGCGGCGATCATGGCGCGATTGACGCCGCGGGCTCCCTGGCTCCCGCCCATGACGACCACGGTGCGCTTCGCGGGATCAAGGTTGAAGTGAGCGAAGGCCGCCGAGCGGTCGACGGGCGCCAGCATGGCCGCGCGGAGCGGTGTGCCCACCACGCGCGTCGGTTTGCGGGGAAAGTGAGTGGCGCACTCGGACAGGCCCAGCAAAACAAAATCGCTGAAGCGGGCCGTCAGTCGGTTCGCCTTCCCGGGGATCGCATTGGACTCATGGATGAATGTGCGCACGCCCAGCCGCCGCCCGGCCAACGCCGGCGGCAGTGAGGTGAATCCCCCCATGCCCAGCACGGCATCAGCGCGGAAGTCGCGCAGAATGACGCGCGTCGCGCGATAGGTGGTCCAGAATTTCCACGCCGCCGTCAGGGCACGCGGCGACCACAGTTTCGGCAGCCCGATGGCGGGCACGGTCCGGAACTTCAGCTCGGGGTGAGCCTGGGCGGCCGTGGCGTCCACCGCCTTTTCCGAGATGAGCAGGAGCACGTCGTGGCCGCGCGCCTGGAGCGCCTGGGCCACCGCGATGCCCGGAAAGAGGTGACCACCGGTACCGCCACAGGCGATGACGACACGCAGCGGCCGGATTGGCGTGCTCATGTGCCCGCGACTCAACCCGGCCGTCCGGCTTTTCCGCCCTCGGATTGCTTGCCAATGCTTTCGTGCTCTTTCGGCAGGTATTGCCGGAACGACGATTTGTCGATGGCCTTCATGTAGGCCTCGAGGGGCGAAACGGTACTGTCGAAGAGTTTTTGGCGGATCGCCTCGTCCATGAACTGCATCCCGTGCTGTTTGCCCGAGGTGATCACGTCATAGAGTTTTTGGGTGGCGCCTTCGCGAATGATGGCGCCGACCGCCGGCGTGGAGACGAGGATTTCGTTCACCGCGACGCGGCCTTTGCCGTCCGCTTTTTTCATGAGAAGCTGGGCGACCACCCCGCGGAGGGAGGCGGCCAGCATGGTGCGCACCTGGCTTTGCTGGTCGGAGGGAAAGACGTCGATGATGCGGTCGACCGTTTTACGAGCGTTGTTGGTGTGGAGCGTGCCGAAAACGAGCAGACCGGTTTCGGCCGCGGTCAGGGCCAGCGAAATCGTCTCCAGGTCGCGCATCTCGCCGACGAGCACGATGTCCGTGTCCTCTCGCAGCGAGGCGCGGAGGCCGTCGGCAAAGGACGGCGTCTGCATCGGGACCTCCCGCTGCGTGATGATGCTCTTTTTGTTCTTGTGCACGAATTCGATCGGCTCCTCGACCGTGACGATGTGCCGGGAGAAGTTCACGTTGATGAAATCGACCAAGGCGGCCAGGGTCGTCGATTTTCCTGATCCGGTCGGCCCGGTGACCAGCACGAGGCCCGAGCGCATCTTGCCGAATTCCTCGATGACTTTGGGCACGCCCAGTTGTTCAAGGCTGGCGATTTTGGTTGGGATGATCCGGAAGACGGCCGCCATGCCTCCTGTTTGTTTGAGGTAGTTGCAACGGAAGCGCGACTCGGCATCCATTTCGTAGGCGAGGTCGAGGTCGCCGCGGGCCTCGTATTTGTCCCACTGCTGGTGATTACAGAGCGGCCGGAGCAGTTGCTCCATGGTCGGACCGTCGAGCACCTGGTCGTTGATGCGGCGGATGGCGCCGTGGACGCGCATTTTTGGCGGCTGCCCTTGGCTGAGGTGCAGGTCGGAGCCGCCGCTCTGAATGAGGGTGTGGAACAGGTCGTCGATCTGAGGCATGGCGAAAGGCGGGAATCGGGGGTGGGGGCGGGGACGCTAGGGGTAGGCGATGGGGGTGGGGCGACTACTTGTTGACTTCCTCGAAGTATTTCTTCATCAACGTCTTGTCTTCGGAGCGCATCATGCATTCCTCCTGGCTGATCAGGCCCTGCTCAAAGAGGGTGCGCAGCGAATCGTCCATCAGCTTCATCCCGACATTTTTTCCGGTCTGCATGATGCCCGGGAGCATGAAGGTTTTGCCTTCGCGGATGCAGTTCGAAACGGCGGGGGTGTTGACGAGGATTTCCAGGGCCAGAGCGCGGCCGTCGCCGTCGGCGCGGGGGACAAGCTGCTGACTGAGCACGCCGCGGAGCGATTCGCTGACCATGATTCGGATTTGGTCGCGTTGTTCGACGGGGAAGACGTCGAGCACCCGGTCCAGCGTCCGCGGCGCATTGCCTGTGTGCAGCGTGCCGAGGACGAGGTGGCCGGTTTCCGAGGCCGTGATGGCGAGCGAAATGGTTTCCAAATCCCGCATTTCCCCCACCATGATGACGTCCGGATCTTCGCGGAGCGCGGCCCGGAGCGCGGCGGCGAAGGATTCGGTATGGCTGTGAACCTCGCGCTGGTTCACGTGGCAGGTTTTGGACTGGAAGATGTACTCGATGGGATCCTCGAGCGTGATAATGTGATCCTCGCGGCTTTCGTTCACCTCGTTGATGAGGGCGGCCAGGGTGGTCGATTTCCCGGAACCGACCGATCCCGTCACGAGCACGAGGCCGTTATGATAGGCGGTGAGGGTTCGGCAGACCTCAGGCAGTCCGATTTCGTCGACCGTGCGAATCTTGGTGCTGATGATTCGGAACGCCATGTCGAACCCCAGTCGCTGGCGGACCACGGAGGCTCGAAATCGGCCGAAGTCGGTAGAGTAGGCAAAATCGACGTCGCCGCGCTGGTCGAGGCGCTCGCGTTCTTTGGGCCCGAGGAAGCTATAAGCGAGACGCTCGCAATCGGGGGCGGCAAGGGTGGCAGCGTTTGGCCAGATCGGCTGGAGTTGGCCAAAGCGGCGCCAGTGGGGAGTACTGTCGGTGGGCAGGTGGATGTCCGAGCAGTCGTATTGCTGGCCAAGTTGAAGATATTGGTCGACGTGCTCGAGGACGGGCACGCGGTCGGAGGATGAGTCGGCTTCGTGCGACATGCAGGGCGTTTGGCTTTACTGGTGTAACGGGGTCCGGGAGGCGCGGCCGGGGGGGCGGTTGCGCCGAGGCGCATCCTGTGGCCTGAATTGGCGATTTGGCAAGCGACGAAAGCCGGTGAATTTCGCGGGGCAGGAAGGAGCGGGGGGCGGCGGCGGGGTGAATGGAGGGCGGATGGGTCGGGAGTGGCGGGCTGCGGCCGGGGTGTAAGGCGAAGCATTGGGGTGAGGTGGGACGCGACCTTCCGGGCGGGTAGGCGGTAGAGGCGTTCGGTCTGGGAATGGTTTTCATTTCTCGAGATATGATGCCGTCTATCACCTTGAAAAGTTATGGCCATGATCGCTTCCAACCAGGATCCAGGATCGCCGTTCCTCGAAGTGGGCACCGCTTGAGAAGGCCATGAGAGGGTGGCGGTGCCACGCTCTCACTGCCTACGAGCCCGGGAGGACTCGTCCCACCTCCAGCCTCACCTCCAGCCGCAAGCGCCCGCCACGTTCGGCAGCCCGGGCACGATCTTTTCTTGCCTGAGGAAGGGCTTGGCGGCATGGTGGCGGTGTGGTGGACGAAATCAAAGAGCGGTTCAACGCCTTCATCATGACCAAGGGCCTGCGACGCACGCGCCAGCGGGAGGTGATCGTGGAGGCGGCTTTTGGGACGAACGAGCACTATACCGCAGAGGAACTGTGGGAAATGGCGCGGAAGCTCGATCGGACCGCGTCCCGCGCGACCGTCTACCGGACGCTCGCTCTGCTGGTGGAATGCGGGCTGCTTCGGGAAATCGATTTGGGCAAGGATGTCGTCTGCTATGATCCCAATTTCCTCGAGAGTCCCGACCACAACCACCTCATTTGCCTCGATTGTGAAAAGGTGGTGGAATTTGAAGATGCGCACATTTCCGTGCTGGAGGACTGCATTTCCCGGCGCCTTGGATTTACCCCGACCCTGAAGGCCATCCGGATCGAGGCCCGCTGTGACGAATTGCGCCTCCGGGGCGTCTGCCGTCAGCAAAAGCGGAAAGGCGCTTGATTCCCGGCATCGATTCCGGCGGCGGCCGGCGTACCCATTTTACCCATGTTGTTTGGATTCAGCGAATACTCCGAGGAAGGGCGGCCCTGGTTTCACATCGGGCAGGTGGCCGTGACGTCCACGGTCTTGCTCGTCGGCGGGTTCACGCTATCGATGATTCTGGTTACCGTGCTTCGAGCGGCGCAGTTTGATGGCGCGGTCAGTGCCATGGTTCTGGAAAGCCGTCCATTTTGGCGTGGGCAGGTCTGGCGCCTGGTGACCTGGCCATTCTGCAACCTCCCCAGCGTGTGGTTCGCCCTGTCGATGCTCATGCTCTATTTTTTTGGGCGCGAAGTCGAGCGGGTGCTCGGAAAACGCGGGCTGCTCAAGTTGGTGGGTTGGGTGGCGGGCGCCTTGGCCGCCATCACCCTCTTGTTGCCGGGTGGGGGGCTGGCGAGTTCGGGCATGATCGGATTCGGCGTCTTCATCGCGTTTGCCATCATGCAACCGGGTGCCGCCATGCTCTTCGGCCTCACCGCCAAATGGGTCGCCATCATCCTCATTGCCATCCAGGCCCTGAGCGCCCTCGCCGCCCGCGACCTCGTCAGCCTCATCCAACTCGCCACCCTTTGCGCCGCCACCGCCATCACCTTGAAATACATGGGCGCCGCCTACGGGCTCCCCTGGCTCCGCCTCCCGGTCGTGCGGTTCAAACTCCGATCAGGCCGCCCCACGCAGCCCAAAGCCATCCACTCGCCCAGCCCGGATTCCCGAAGCCTCGCCTCCCCGGACCCGGAAATCGACCGCCTCCTCGACAAAGTCGCCGCCCAGGGACTCCACAGCCTCACCGACGCCGAACGCCGTACCCTAGACGACGCCAGCAATCGCTACCAGCGGCGGAAGTGAGCCGGCTTAATGGGTGAGTTCATTTTCGGCGGTCTGTGGTCGGCGGTCGGCGAACAATCATTTTGTTGAGAACCGGATGTGAGCAACGAATCACACGAATAGCCAAGGCGTGGCCACAAGAACGTCCGCCGCCCGGCGGGTGAGGGGCGATGATCGTGAAACGCATTTATTCACTGGGGGTGGCATCCCGTTTCGCGCCGGATGGAGGTGGTTTCGCGCAAACCTCGAAACAAACAGCTTCCGTCCGTGCAAAAACTCGCCTGCGGCTCAGCCGCCGGCCTGGAGTTTGTCCATTTGTCGTGCTTTTGGGTTAACGAAACGACGGTGCAGGCGAATGAGAAAAGGTGGCATTCAGGTGGGACGCGACCTCCCGGGCGCGTAGGCGGTGAAGGCGTGCTATCAGGGAACCGTCTTCACTTCTCGAGTGATGGTCGCGTGATTCACACCTGTATACTTCCCGATTGCCGCGTCATGGCTCATCGCCTTTTCTGGCTTGGGGCATCGCTTGAGAAGGCGAAGAACGGGCTTCTTTCACCACGCTCCCGCCGCCTACGAGCCCGGGAGGTCTCGTCCCACCTCCAGCCTCAAACGCCCGCTGAAGCCTGAATTCTAAAGGTGCAGGCAAATGAGAGAAGGTGGCATTGAGGTGGGACGCGACCTCACGGGCGCGTAGGCGGTGAAGGCGTGCTACCAGGGAACAGTCTCCACTTCTCGAGTGATGGTCGCGTGATTCACACCCGGAGACTTCCCGATTGCCGCGTCATTGCTCATCGCCTTCTCTGGCTTGGGGCATCGCTTGAGAAGGCGAAGAACGGGCTTCTTTCACCACGCTCCCGCCGCCTACGAGCCCGGGAGGTCTCGTCCCACCTCAATGCCGCCGGCTCTCCTGCGCTGGGAGCATCGTTT
>JBJXFS010000178.1:0-3988 GCA_046155625.1 Verrucomicrobiales bacterium
GTCGGGCTCCGCGCGGGCCTCGAACTCGATGGCCCCAGCGGTGCGCAGTCGCTGTTGCAGCGCCTCGGGGGTGTCGGAGGCCTTGATCTTACCGCTGTCAATGATGATGACGCGCCGGCAGGTGGCCTCGACTTCAGTGAGAATGTGGGTGCTGAGGAGAATGGTGTGTTTGTCGCCCAGCTGGCGGATCAATTCGCGGACTTGGCGGATTTGGTTTGGATCGAGCCCGTTGGTTGGCTCATCAAGGATGAGGAGTTGGGGGCGGTGGACCAGGGCATCGGCGAGTCCGACGCGCTGGCGGTAGCCTTTGGACAGGGTGGCGATCATTTTTTTGCGGACATCCGCCAGTCCGCAGAGGTCCATCACTTCGCCGACTCGCCGGCGGCAATCGCGGCCGCGCAGCCCCTTGAGCCTGGCCCGGAACGTCAGGTACTCTTTGACTCGGAAATCGTCGTAGAGCGGCACGTTTTCCGGCATGTATCCGATCTCGCGACGAGCCTTGAGCGATTCGGCGAACACGTCATAGCCGGCGACACTCACTCGGCCCGAGGTCGCCGGCAGATAGCTGGTCAGAATTCGCATGGTGGTACTTTTGCCGGCCCCATTCGGGCCCAGAAACCCCACCACCTCCCCGCGACCAACCGAAAACGAGATGTCGTCCACGGCCGTGCGGCCGGGATAACGCTTGGTCAAATGCTCGACTTCGATCATGCAGCGGGGGCCACGGAAACGGTTTCCTTACCAGCGGCCTGGGAGGGGTGCAAGGGTTGTCCGTGGGGGGGGAGGGGGGTGGGGGAGTATTCTCATGGGGCTTATGGGGCCGATAGCGTCTATTGGCCCATGGGCCGCATAGGCCAAAATGGGGCCAATAGCCGCGCGTTTATTCCTCGCGCGCCGCATTTTGCTGAGCCAACTCCGCCCATCCTCCGCGACCGGCGAGGCGGGCGGATTTTTCGAGGGTGCGCAAGCGGTGTTCGAAGGCGGCGCGGCGGGTGCCGTCGGGCAGGTCAGTGCCTCTGGTGTGGATCCGGGCGAGACCGGCCTCGACGAGCAATTCGGCGAGCGATCGTTCCTGGCCGTTGGCGAGGGTGACCATGAGATGGGCGTAGTGGCGGCGGTCGTCGTAGACCGGTTCCCATCGGGTGAAGATGCGAAACGGCCGCTGTTGCAGCAGTTGGAGTGTAAAATCCCGAGCTTTGCGGCCTACTCTTAAAGTGTCAGCTTCGGTCAAGCCGCCGAAGGCAGCGCCTTGTTCGGCGAGGCGTTCACGGTTGTATTGATGGCGGCGTTTTTCCGGGCAGTCGATAAAATACAGGCGCAACACGTTCTGACCCAGTGAATGACGGATGACAAAACTATCCCCGTCGTCTGCCGGGTCGCCGGGCAGTGAGGCATGGGACAATTCGGTCCAGGAGATGTTCGGGGTCGCTGGTGGTCGATGGGCGTTGGGCTTGCCGCGGTGGGTGTCGTGTTCGGCCTGGCGCAGCCAGACCGCGGCGGCGGCGAGGAGCACTGAAGCGACGAGGGTGACGAGTGGGCGAAAGCGGCGGCGGGACACGCGGGCACCATCGTGCCATTCAGAGCGATTGTGCAACCGGCGGATGCCGGATGGCGTTCTTGC
This sequence comes from Verrucomicrobiales bacterium, assembly GCA_046155625.1. Classification (GTDB taxonomy): domain Bacteria; phylum Verrucomicrobiota; class Verrucomicrobiia; order Verrucomicrobiales; family V1-33; genus CAJBME01. Next base: position 1,622 of record JBJXFS010000178.1, read on the forward strand.
GGCGAGGAGATCATTGCCGTATACCCAGAGAGCAACCCCTATAGTTCTATGATACTGATGTCTTTTTGTGCCCGGTCGAGGTGCACCTTGGTTTCGCTGGCCGTGCCGTGCCTGCTGGCGGCCGCACGAGGTGAGGTGATCATCGACGGATTACGCGGTGAGGATGAAGGTTATGGGCCGCCGTTGGTGCAGGAAACGGCGACCAACTGGGGTGAGGGCAATACTCTGGCCAATCTGAGCGCGGCAGCGTCGGGTGGGCTGCTCAAAGTCTTTATTGGAGGCAGTGCGCAGAACAATGCGATCATCTTGTTCATCGACTCCAAGCCCGGGATTGGGCAGTCGATTATCCCAAACAACCTGATCAAGCAGGGAGGCGAGGAGTACACAATCAATAACTTGGGAAGCTCCGGCACCGCGGGCTTGACGTTTGAAACCGGCTTCGGCGCCGACTACGCGGTGCGCATTTTTGGAGCCGGGGCCGATGCCTACGTGAACACGTACACCTTGGATTTACTCAGCGTACCCACCCGAACGTATGCCGGCGAGGCCGGGGGCAATAACTTAAGCAGTGGGTTCATCTCCGACATTTTTGTAAACTGGCAGCCGGTGCCCTCCGGCGAGTACGCCACGCACGCTTCCGGGATCGAGATGGCGCTCAGTCTGCCGTTGCTCGGGGTGCCCACAGGGGCTCAAACGGTCAAATTATTGGCCATTTTGGTTAATGGTGGATCAGACTACGGATCGAACCAAGTGCTGGGATCCCGGACTTCCGCGACCAATGACCTCGCTGGCGAAATTCGGTCGTTCAGCTTCGAGACCGAACCGGGAAACCAGAGGCTCGAGGTGGCCGTCGACAACAGCGACAGCGATGGGGATGGGATTCCCGACGGGGTCGACCCGGATGACGACAACGACGGGCTGGAGGACACGGTGGAAACCGGCACCGGCCTCTTTGTGAGCGCTGCCCACACGGGAAGCAATCCTTTGAACAAGGACACTGATGGGGACGGACATCTCGACGGCGCGGAAGTGGGCGGTACCGCGCTGGGCTATGTGTCAAACCCCAATCTTCCGAACTTCACCGCCATGACCGTGCCAGGTACGTTCAATACCCCGACCGGGTGGACGCCGACCAGCAACGCCAACCAGCCTTCCACCGACATGATGCAGGGAGATACCGCCAGCCTCACCGCCCAGTACCGCTGGACTCTCGACTATCGATTCACCGCCGCCGGCCCAATCCAATATAAATACGCCGCTGGTTCATGGGCGAACAATTGGGGGGCCGGGTCCACCGCTGGTGCGGCGTTGCCCGGAGTTGGCGCGAATTTCGCGGTGACTCTCCCGGCCAGCGGCGTCCACCGCTTTATCTTTGATCAGGGAGCGCTCACCCAATCACTCAGCCGGCTCACTTTTACCGATGTCGGGGCGTATTTGGCCGCATATGGCCTGACGGCGGGGGGGGACGAAGATGGCGACACGCTGGCCAACCAGGCCGAGTTCACGGCGAATACGGACCCGCTCAATCCTGATACCGACGGGGACGGGCTTCGGGATGCCGTGGAGACGGGCAGTGGCACCTTCCTCAGTCAAGGAAACACCGGGACCAATCCACTCGATCCCGATACCGATGACGATGGCTTGCCCGACGGCGCGGAAACGAATACCGGCTCCTTTGTCGATGCGGCCAATACCGGCACCAACCCCCATCTGACCGACACCGATGGCGACGGGGAGTCGGATCAAATTGAGGTCTTTCACGGTACCGATCCCACCAAGGCTGGCAGTTCGCTGGCCGCCTTCGGGCTTCCCCGGGTCGACGGGGTGCGTGACGGCCTTTATGGGTCGCCCCTGGCGGTTCAGACGGTCGAAACCGGCTTCGGTGACAACACGAATGAATGGAATGCCGCGTATGCGCGGCTGGCCGGCGGCAAGATGACCGTCCTCTTGACCGGCAACCTCGGGGACAACTTCAACAAGCTCGAACTCTTTTTGGATACGATGGAGGGTGGTTCGTCGGTTTTTTCGTCCGCTGGGAACGACGGATCAGCCGCCATGAACGGTCTGGTCTTCGATGACGGCTTTACCCCGGAATACCACCTCATCATCCGCCGCGGAACCGACGGTGGCGTGGGAAAATTCGACGTTGATTTTGCCGACCTCGTGGCCGTGTCGGCCAGTTTTCATGCTTCGGTGTTTGGCGCCGCGAATACGGGCTCGGGGGCGACGCGTACCGGTGTCAACACGCTGCCCATTCTCGTTGCCTATAACGGGTCAAATACCGCCGGCATCGGCGGCAATGCCGGCAACCCCGCGGACCAAGGGGCCGCTGCCGCAGTGACCACCGGACTCGAATTGAGCATCGAT
>JBJXFS010000179.1:0-18756 GCA_046155625.1 Verrucomicrobiales bacterium
GCGGGAGATTTCTGGCGAGGCGGCGGCGGCGGTCCCGACGTCCAGGATTTTTTCACCATCACCCTGATGGCGCCTGCCAGCTTCCGCCTGGGCGTGATCGGCGATCAGACCACCGACAATCCGAGCGGCTTGATCAACGAGTCCTCGGATGCCGTGCAGGTCGTCGGCCCTGATGGAGCGGACTCGGGACTGTTGGAGGGCCCGGACAAGGATTCGATTCCTGATTATTACCTCTTCGACATCACGGGTGATGCCGGGGATGTGTTCACGATCATGGGACGAAACAATACGGGTTGGAACGCGAACGCCCTCGGAGGTTTCTTCATCGACCCGACCGGAAACCCGGACGGACCGGAGATTTCCTCCTTCACGGCCAATCCGACAGAGACCGCCACTCCCGGGGCGGCGATCAATTTTACCTGGAAAGTGGAAATGCCGCTCAGCTCGCTGCGGCTGCAGCCGGGCAACATCGATGTGCTCGGCAGCACGGATGGGGCCGGAGCGGGGACTTTCAATCTCAATCCCGGTCCGAACGCGACCACCGACTACACGTTGGCGGCCACCTTCGGCGGCGAGACCCGCACGGCTACGCGGCGGGTCACCATCATCCCCCCCGTGATCAGCTCGTTCACTTCCGACAAACCGTCCATCGCTCCGGGCGAAGCCCTCACCCTCTCCTGGCAGGTCGATCCCCCCGCCACCCTGACCTCGCTGACCCTGCAGCCCGGTGACATCAATGTCCTGGGGAACACCAATGCCAGCGGGGGCGGTTCCCGGAGCATCAATCCCGGTCCCGGCGAGACCACCACCTACCGGTTGGTGGCGGTGCGGGGCGCAAGCGCCACCGCCGCCGCGAACGCCCTGGTCCGGGTGGTCATTCCCGGAGCGGGGATCACGGTCGTGGGGGTGGACATTGAGACCAACGACGCCTGGCGCACCACCGACGTGGTGAAACCTTTCGGGGATGCCGACAACGTCTATGGCACCGACGGCTACCTGATCGCGCAGTTGCCGAACGGTGATGCCGGCAATCAGGTCGATCCACCCTACGCCACCATTGCCCTGGCTGGAGGGCTAACGTACGAGGGAGCAGGGGCGGAGCGGCACCAGAGTGAATTCGACGATGTCACCCAAATTCCCGGCCCGGGGCCGATCCCGAACCTCGTCTGCGGGGACTACTACATTAGCGGCGGTGCCGATGGCAACGTCCAGGAATTCTTTACCATCACACTGACGCAGTCGGGCAGCTTTCGGCTGGGCGTGATCGGGGATCAGACCGTCAACTCTCCGAACAACCTGTTCTGGGAGGCTTCCAGGAGCGTGCAGGTGACGGGGCTCGGAGGCGCGGACTCGGGCCTTGTTTATATCGCTGGAACCGGCCCCGGCGACGAGTCGTGGCGCAACGGCGATGTGGATTACGCGCTCTTCGACATCACCGGGCTGGCCGGCGACGTCTTCACCGGGTGGGGCGAGAACGACAGCCGTTGGACGGACAACGCTCTCGCTGGAGTATTCTTCGATCCTGTGGTAAATTCCGGCGCCCCCCGCCTCACGGTCGAGCGCTCCGGCGGCGGCGACCTCCTCTTCAAGTGGGACAGCGAAGCCGGCAAATCCTACAATCTCCTGAGCGCCACGGATCTCTCCGCAGCCGCACCGGAGGACTGGCCCATCTTCGGCGCCCATTCCAACATCGCCGCCACTCCGCCGGTGAACACCCTCACCATTCCCTTCCCGGCCGATGCGCAGCGCTTCTTTGTCATCTCGGAGTGACACTCCGCCCGTTTCGCTCGTCTTCGAGGATTTCGAGAGTGGCCGGGGGGGGCTGGACCACCGGATCGGAGGGCGACCTGGGCACCCTCTGGCAGGAAGGCCACGGGAAATCCGCCCGGCAGCGATTCAATCGCCAACGACTTTGGGGTGGAGCTCACCGGAGTTGGGGGGAGGGGTTTGCCTCCGCCACGCCTTTGTGGCCGCGGGGACTTCCCCGATCAGGCGCGTCCGAAGCGATCCTCCCGGCCCCGTTGATTAAGGACCGTGTCGTCGCGATCCGCTTTTAGGGGCGGGGAGAGCGCTTGTTCGCGGTTCGGGCGCGGGAGCACCCCGCGGAGGGTTGCTTGTCGATCGGCTCCGAGGTCAGATCCCAATGGCGCTCGTTTAAGCACACAAGATCGGCGGGACTGGAACTGATTTTCGTTTCGGTTGGCCCTTGTTGCGGCGAGAGGCGGCTACGGTGAAGAGGCTTCGGTGGGCGGTGAGGAGTGAGTCGGGTTTGGGCCGTCGTTTGACGGCCCTGGGCTCGCGGCGCTCGGGGCGGTGCGGTAGTTCATCCATGGCACAGATGATGAGCAAGTCGATGAAGGCATCAACGGCCTTGGTCCGTCCCGCAGCAGCCAGCACCCCACGCCATGCGCGGAAGGTATCGGCGGTACCTTTGAAGCTAATGCGGTCCAAGCTCGCATCAAAGGTGATGGCGCTTTCCTGCATGAGACGGCGGATGATGTTGTAGGCGATGGCGTGCATGACCAGTTCCCGACGCACCATGGCGGGGCTCTTGCAGCGCATCATGGCGGCGGCCTGGCTGGTCTTGAGATCGTCGAAATTCATTTCGATGCGCCAGCGGCGCTCGTAGAGGCGGACCAGGGTTTCCACCGGCCAGAGCACCGGATCGAGCAGGGTGGTGGTAATCACCAGTTCGAGGTCACGGAACCCTTTGCGCTTGGTTCTCACTCTGACTTGGCGCACGACAATGCTCGTGGCCAAGCGGTTCCAGCAGCGGGAGCCCACCACTTGGCTGACCTCCCGGGGCTTGCGCATCGTGATAACCCGGTCATTCACCCCGAGCCTGCGTCCCCGGCGCCAATCGATCTTCGCCGCGCCTTTCGTCCGCACGATGAGATCAACTCCGCGGCTCGGGAGAAGGGAAAAATTGAGATAAGACCAGAAGCCGCGATCGGCGACCAAGATGTCGCCGCTGCGCATCCAACGGCGCAGGAAGGCAAAAAGCCTTGATTCATGCCACGTCCTCGGGCCATGCGTCGCCCTCAGCAGAGCGCCTGAGGTCAGACAAAAAATGCCGACCAGGCTGATGATGGGAAAGCCGCAGCCAGCCTTCTGCGAGCCGAGCTGAGGCCATTGTTGTTGGTTGGCCAGCGGTTCCGAGTGCCGGGGAGGGATCCCAACTTCTGCACCTCCTCCGCCGGTACAAATTGGCTCAGGGTGCGTTCCATTGATCGAACTCGTTGGGAGGGGCTACAGGATACCGATGCCGCTCTCCCCGTCGACGCGGGACAGAGCTTTGATTTCGAAATCCTCGACGGTGGGAAAGGAGGGCTTGCCTTCACCATGACGCCAGTCCTTACCGGCGCCTCCAGCACAGTGAGCGGTACCGTCGTGAGGGACACTTTTAATCAGAATAATATCACGTTCCACAACCGGGAAGGTGGCTTTAAGTCCTATCTGGACAATATTCTGATCCAATCACTGGGCAACTTCACGCCCCTCCCCCTCGAGTTCACGGCGGTTCTTTATGACCAGTCGATCGACCAGTGGACGCTGAGGTGGAATTCACAGCCGGAAACGACTTATACGCTGAGCTACTCCATCGACCTCGCGGACTTCCCCAATGATGTAACCAACTTTATCCCCTCGGGAGGGACCAGCACCACGCACATATTCGCCAACCCCCTCCCCGGCGCCTCTCAGGTCTTCTTCAGGGTCAGCGAGAACCCGTAGTTGCCCCCGTCCTCCGTTGTTCATCTCTTGCGGGCCGCGGAAGCGCGCCCCGCCTTCTTTGGTCGTGACGCACCCGTTCCAACACCTCGTTCGGACGCTCATCTTCCGAAGCTCTGCTCGCACAGTCACCTCCCGGTGCCGTCGGGCCGCGAGTCGATCCTCAAGGCGATGCATCGGGCGTCTTCCCCGCAGAGGTTGCTGGAGAATTGCGAGAAGAGGCGCACGGGTGGAAGTGGGGAAACAAGGTTGGTTAGCCTAAGAACCGGGATGGGAACCACGAAATACCCGAAACACACGAAAAGCCAAGGCATTGCCCAACGATCGCCGTCCACCTGGTGGATGAGGAGATCGTTTGTCCTCACTCAATGAATCTTCGCGTGTTTCGTGACTTTCGTGGTTGTTCTTCCACGGAAATAAGGGGGAAGCGATTCGGGCTGGTTGGTCTGGTGCTCTTAAGGCACTTGTGCTATATTTTACCCGTCAGTCTGACGCCACTTCGCCAGCGCCCCCTTCCAATCCGAAGGCGCTCCCAGAGTAAAACAGGGCGCCGATCTTGCGTGTTTCACAGTCCCCCAAGAGAAATCCTCCCCGTTTTTCTAACGAAGTCCCAAGCTCCCCGTCAGAACCCATGAACGATGTTTGCCAACCCGAAACGATACCGCAGCCGCATGTGGTGAGATCCCGATGATTTCCCCACGCAAAAAACGATGGCCGTGAGAAAACCGAACGAACCAACGGAATCGTCTTCGAAATGGGGGACGATCGAAGAGGTGTTCGCCTCGCTTGAGTCGCCGCTGCTCGCTTATGCACGGCGGTTGCTCGGGGATTTCGGCACGGCGGAGGATGTCGTTCAGGAGGCATTCATGAAATTGCACATTCAATTCAACGAAGTCCGGCTCCCCCAGCCCTGGCTTTACCGCACTGTGCACAATCTTGTAGTGGACCATCAGCGCCGTGGAAACCGGATGCTGCTCGCGGGCGACAAGCAAAAGGACGACGATGCGCCCCAGGATGAGGTCGCGGATTCCGCACCGATGCCGGATGAGGAAATCGCCCGGTGGGAGGGCATTGGACTCGTGCGGCTGGTGATGCAGACGCTGGACGACCGCAGCAAGGAGGTTGTGCGGCTGAGATTCGACGAAGATTTGTCCTACCACGAAATCGGCGCGCGCATGGCGCTCAAAGTCGGGCACGTGGGCTACCTGCTCCATCACGCGCTCAAATCCATAGCCGTGGAGCTGGAAAAGACGGAGGTCGCACGATGAATACGCCGATTACTCCACGCGAAGAATTGGAAATCAAGATCACCGCTCTGCTCATGGGCCAACTCCCGCCGGAAGAGGCGGCACAGGTCCAGGCACAGATCGCCGCCGATACCGAGCTGGCCGCGCTGCACGCACGTCTGAGCCGTGCCGCCGCGCTCGTCCGCGAGGCACGCGGCATGCCGGGGCAACCCGAGCCGCTGAAGCTTTCTGCGGAAAAACGCGAGGCATTGCTGGCGCGATTCCAGGGAATGCAGGCCCTGCCGTCGCCTGCGGTCGCGCCGGAGAAAAAGCCGCCGCGCGACTGGAAATGGGCGATTCCGATGGGGCTCGCGGCCTCGGTGATCGCGATGGCGGGGTGGGTGCTTCTTTCGATGGAGTGGAAGGTCATGTCGGCGGGACGAAGGCTGGCTGGAAACTCCGCGGCAGAGGACCCGGACGACGGCCGGATTTTCGACGGAAAGTCCATCGTGGTTCGCGCCTTTCACGACGAAAGCGCGCGCGCACCCGAACACATCGCGGCTTTCTCAGCACCGCAGCCGCAAGCGGCACCGATCGTCGTGACCGCTACGCCGCCTTCGCAGCCCGCGCCGCGTCGAGCGAACATCCTCCCGGCCCAGCCAATGGTCGCTTCAGCGAAACCTGCGGACAGCCCGATCTATCTTCCGCACGCTGCGCCGTCCCGCGGGGAGACTGCGGAGAGCCCGGTGTCCGTCGCGGTGAATGGCGGTGAACAATTTGCCCGGGACTTCAGCGGTCTCACTTCCGGCACACCCGGTGGCGAGGCGGCTGCAGGAGCTCTCGCGATGTCCGGCCAGTCTGCCTTTGGTGGGGCGCACGTGGCTGATAATGGCCCGAACCAGCATTCCAACGCGAACGGCGAGGAGTCGAAGCGCGAGAGCGGCCTGGGTGCGAAGGACAGCATCGCCCAGACCCCGGGCCCCGCAGCGGCAGAGCTCGCAGGGCTGGATCGCGAGGTGCGTTCAGACGTCGTGCCAGAGGCGGAACACGTCGAGATGTCCGAGCCGCTTTTGACGGCGGGAAGGTTGATCACTGAAGAGAAGTTCAAGTCCTCCATCGATTCTGCTCAATCGCAGCCCGACGCGGATGCCGATCAATCGAGTGACGCGGCCGGGAATCTCATGAATCGCGGATTCGCGACCCGGAGCTCCCGTGACCATTGGCGATACGAGGAAATGGACGGAGACGAACCTTTCCGCAAAGCAGACGACAAGCCAGCGCACGGCAATCCAGCGCACGGCAATCCAGCGCACAACGACCTCACTTATGCCGCTCCTGATCCCGCAGGCGCTCCGATGACCGAATCGGGCGGGAAGCTGGCGCAGCCGCAGGAGCTAACAGAGGCCTTTTTTGCGAAGGTTGAGACGCAGAAGGGGCTGAATAGACAGGTGTCGAATCCCACGGACGCGGAATCCGCCGACGAGAAGCTTGGGAAGCTGAATTCCTTCGGGGATGCGCCAGCTCCCGAGGAGCGCGACAAGGTGGTGGCGACAGCGGAAGACACGCTCACACCTCGGCATGGGTTCAGCCCGTATTGGGAGGATGTCGATGGGAGAGTTTCTGTGGAGAACAACCGGAGAGGGATCGACGCCATCGCTGTGCCGAATCTGCAACTGTCGCGTGTGGAGGCGGAGGATGAGAAGAAAGAGAACGGGGGACTGGCGACGGGCGATGCCTATTATCTGAGTGGGCCGGCTGCGCTACAGAGCGATAGGAATCTCGGCGCCCTCCAGGGAGGTGACGCACAGAATGGCCGGGCACGAGACCACCGGATGAAGGCGGTCCGAATGACCGAGAACGCGCTCGGGGACCTGACTGACGGTTTGCGGGACACCGCGGATGCCGGAGTGCCGGAGACCCCCGAGGGAGAAACCACGGGACTCGCTCGCGAATGGGATGGCGCGGTCGTGGCAGAGGCCGGGCTGCCGGTGAGAGGAAGTCTATTTTCTTCCCGGGGTGCTTCCGGTAGGCGGCCAAACCTGGGTGCTGATGGGTTTGGTATCAACGCGCCCAACGCCAGCGACGCTGCTCAGGCACCCGCGGACGCGCCTGAACGCATGAAAAGCCTCGCCAAACACGAGGCGGCGAGTCCGAGTTCGGATCGCTTTGGCAGTACGCTGGACGCAGCGTCGTCGGCGGATGGCGTCAGTCCGGAACCCGCGCAGCCGCTCGAAAAAGCACTCGCGCATTCAAACACCGAGGGGCGGGACTCCAAGGCCCGGCAGTCTGGGAGGGAGCAGGAAGCCGAAGTGACGAAGGAGGCTTTGCCGTCCGATGAGAGTGCGCCGCGCTTTATCAATGGCGATGGCACGGCTGAAACGGGGAAGGCAACCCACCGAAGTGGGAGCGTCGCCAATTGGAATTTCGACATCGATGCCGGCGTTTCGGATCCCTTGCGGGCATTGGTGCCCGCGGAGAAGGCGAAGTTGAGCGCACCGGCCAGCGGCTCCGTCGAAGGTGCTCTCGATTTTCGCTACAAGGCTGAAAAGCCGGCCTTGGACACGAATGGCGCTGCGGTGATTCCGATGGAGAAGTCGGTGAAAGATTTCGGCGTGATCTCGCTGGCGACTTCGGTGGCGTCCCCCTCCCAGGTGGAGAATGCTCAGGGCCTAATCTCAATCCCGGATTTAAAGGCCGGCAGCAGGTTGCCCGAAAAGGCGCCCGCTGCGGAACCTGAGCTGCCAGTCGTCGAACACGCGGTGGCGTCAGCTCCCGCCGCCGAACCGCCCGCTCCGCCAAAAGCGCTCCAGCCTCCGCCCGTCCCGCAGCCGGAGGTCGTCACGAAGGACAACGCCTTTTCCACCTTCTCGCTCAATGTCAGCGATGTGTCCTTCAAGCTCGCGGGTGCGAGTCTCGAAAAAGGGGCGATGCCTGATGTGGCGTCGGTCCGCACCGAAGAATTCATCAACGCGCTCGACTATCGCGACCCGCAGCCTGCACCTGGGGAGCCGATCGCATTCGCGGCGGAGCGGGCAAGATACCCGTTTGCGCACAATCGCGATCTGCTACGCCTTTCCGTGAAAACCGCCGCCGAGGGCCGCGAGCCGGAGCGTCCTCTCAATCTGGTGCTGCTGCTCGACAACTCCGGCTCGATGGAGCGCGCCGATCGCGTCCGCATTTTGCAGGAATCCCTGGCCGTGCTCACCAAGCAGCTCAAGCCGCAGGACAAGCTGAGCATCATCACGTTTTCCCGCACGCCGCGCCTGTGGGCGGATGGTGTCGCCGCGGACAAGGCTGCGGAATTCGCCGAGCGTGTCGCGGAGATCACGCCGGAGGGCGGCACGGATCTCTCCGCCGCGATGGACCTCGGCTACGCCACGGTGCTGAAACATTACGCCGTCGGCAGCATCAACCGCGTCGTGCTGCTGACCGACGGCGCGGCGAATCTCGGCGACGTGAACCCCGCTGCGCTGAAGGCAAAGGTCGAGTCCCACCGGCAGCAGGGCGTGGCGTTCGACTGCTTCGGCGTCGGCTGGGAGGGGTATAACGATGATCTCCTCGAGCAGCTTTCGCGCAATGGCGACGGACGCTACGGCTTCATCAACACGCCCGCTGACGCGTCCACGGAATTCGCCGGGCAGCTCGCGGGTGCGCTGCGCGTGGCGGCTTCGGATGTGAAAGTGCAGGTCGAATTTAATCCCGCCCGCGTGACTTCCTACCGCCAGCTCGGCTACGCGAAGCATCAACTCGAAAAAGAGCAATTCCGCGACAACACGGTGGATGCCGCCGAGATCGGAGCCGCAGAATCCGGCAACGCGCTTTACACCATCGAGGTGAACCCGGCCGGCACCGGCGACATTGCGACCGTGCGTGTGCGCTACAAAGTGCCCGGCACCGCGGACTACCACGAACACGAGTGGCCCGTGCCGTACAACGCACCCGCACCCGCTCTCGAAAACTCTAGCTTCAGCTTGCGCCTCGCCACCACGGCGGCCGCATTCGCCGAGTTCCTCGGCCAGAGCCCATTCGCCGCCGAAGTCACCACCGACCGCCTGCTCGGCATGATCAACGGCATACCCGCAATCTACGGAGCCGACCCGCGCCCCGGGAAACTCGAATGGATGATCCGTCAGGCGAAAAGCCTCTCGGGCCGCTGACCCACACCCCATTTCCAACACGAACTCAGCATGAAACTGAACAGGATCATCCACCTTCTCATCACGCCGCTCCTGGCCTTCGTTGCCATCGCCCAAGACGCTCCTCCTCCTGCCCCGCAGGAGGCTGCGGTCAAAGACATCGCCATCGCCGGCGGCGTCGATGGCAACGGAAAGGCGAGGATCACCATCGAGGGCACGTTTGGCGGTCCCAAGACCGAGCCGAAGGTCATCCTATCCACCGGAGTTCGGCAGTGGTTGAAGGTCACTCGCGAGAAGGTCCACTCCCACATCGAGGCGACGATCACCGTTCTGCAAGGCGCGCCGGAGGAGATCGCGCTGACGCTCGGCGGCGAGGGCGAAATCAAGGAAGTCACCGGCGAGGCGTTGCTCGACTGGGGCATCCGTCAGCAGCCCGACGGTGCGCGCACGTTGATTCTCCGACCCAAAAAGGGCGACAAACCTCTCGAGCAACTGAACGTCACCATCATCGCCGTGCGCGACATGAAAGCGTGGAAGTCTACGGTCGCCGCATTCACCGTGACGCCGCCGAATGCGGGACTCTTCAGTGGCTTCTTGCGTCTCGAGTCCGCGCCGGAATTCAACGTGAAAGCCGAGGGCGCGACCGGCCTACTCCCTATGGAGCGGAAGTATCTCCCCGAGCCAATGCAGGGCGCGCTCGTGCCCGATGAGGCCGAACCGCTCGCATTCCGATTCCACGGCACGGCCTACTCGCTGCCGCTTACAATCGAAGACGCCGATCCCGAATCGCGCCGCGTCGTGCTCCGCGATTTCAATCTGACAGGACAACTCACCGGGCAGACCGCCTCTTTTCTCCTCACCGCCACCGCACGTGTCGCGAATCCCAATGGCGGCTCCATTCCGCTCATCTCCGGCGGCGCGGCGCTGACCGAACTCCCGAAACATCCTGACTGGCGCGTCGGCGCGGGGCAGGACGGCTACGTGCTCAGCTTCGACAAGCCGGGCGAGTATCCACTGTCGTTCAAATTCAGCGCTGCCGTGCGCCAGTCGGACTCGTGGAATGCCGTGGACTTCCGTGTCGCCACAAGCGGACTCCTGCCGGTCGTGCTCCAGGGGCTGGCGGCGGACACGCAGTTTGATTTCGCTGGCGCGGCGAAGCCAGAGCGCGTGGGGAATGAATTTACCAGCTTTCTGCCCCCAGGCGGCGCGGTGAAACTGGCATGGAAGAACAAGACCGCCGAATCCGAGGGCCGCCTTTTTTACGCTTCGGAGATGCTCTCGCAGATCAGCATCAGTCCCGGCCTGATGCGGCAGGTTGCTATCATTGACAGTAAAGTGATGCAGGGCGAACTCAGCAGCGTCGGACTCGTCCTTCGTGGAGCAGGAGAAATCACGCGTGTGCTCGGCGACGGTGTGCTGGCATGGGATGTGAAACCCGGCACGAATGACGGCGAACGGGTGCTGAACGTGCAATTCAACCAGCCGCAAAAGGGCGCCTTCACGCTGCATGTTCAGACTCAAACGCCGATCGACGCCTTTCCGCAGGCGGTGGACGTGCTCGAAATGCGGCCGGAAAATGCCACGCGATTTGCGGGCTATTTCCGCATCGTGAATGACGGCGCGGTCCGCCTCGAAGTCGTGGAATCCAAGGGCCTCTCGCAAGTTTCGCCCGAGCAGTTTCCCGAGACCGACGCGACGAAGGCGGTGCTTCGAGTGAACGAGAACGCGCAGCGCTTCGCCTATCGTTTTTCCGGCGCGGAATTCGCGTTGCGCATCGCGGCGGATCAAATCCAGCCGGAGCTGACCGTGTCGCAAATCCTCGCCTACCATCACGGCGAGACCGAGCTGACCGTGGAGGCGGAGTTCGAAGTGGACATCCGCGAGGCGCCGCTGCGCGAGCTGCTCATCCACATGCCAAAGGGCTACGCCGTCGCGAAACTCGCCGCGCCCGGCATGGTGGATTACTTCCAGCGCGATGTCGATGCGAACGTGGCGGAGCTGCGCATCGTCTATGGCCAGCCGGTCGCTGGGCGGCAAGTCGTGCAACTCCGCATTGAGCAAAACAAGGCGCTCGGCACCCTGGAATGGGTGCTGCCGCGCGTGGAGGTGCAGAAGGTCAAATCCGTGCGCGGACATCTCGCGGCCTCCGCCGATGCGGGTTTCCGGCTCACACCGTCGAAGACGCAGGCGCTCACGGAAATCGCGACCGCGTTCTTCCCGCGCAAGCTTCCGGGCCTGCAGACGGCGTTCCGGCTGAGCGACCCGGCGTGGGAGGCGACGCTCACGGTCGAGCGGCTGCCGCAGTCCATCCAGGTGGATGCGCTGAATCTTTTCTCCATCGGCGAAGGTGTCGCGTACGGCAGCAGCGTGCTGAACTACGTGATCACCGGCTCGCCCATCGCTTCGTTCAAGGTCGAGCTGTCGGGGGAGTATTCGAACGTGGAGTTTTCCGGAAAAGACATCCGAAGCTGGGAGAAGGCCGAGGGCGGCTTCGTCGTGCAGCTCCATACGCCCGTGAGTGGCGCGTACACGCTGCTCGCGACCTACGAGCGAGTATTCAAGGAGCAGGGCGACACGCTGAGTTTTGCCGGCGCCCGCCCGCTCGATGCGCAATCGGAACAGGGCCACACGATCGTGATCAGCGCGTATCAATTTCAGGTGAAGCCCGTGAACATCTCTCCCGGATTGCTGCCGCTGGAGACCGGCGAAGTCCCGTCCGAATACCGACTGTTCTTCGATGCGCCCATACTCGCCGCGTACCGCTACTCGGCGCGGCCATTCGATTTGAAGCTCGAACTCAGCCCGCTCGCGCAGGGTGATTCCATCAGTCAGATCGTGGACCGTGCGTCGCTCACCACCCAGATTTCCAAGGAAGGACAGGTACTCACCGACGCTCAGTATTTCGTGAAAAATCGCGGCAACACGCACTTCCGCATCGTGCTTCCCACGGACACGCAACTTTGGTCCGCAAGCGTGAATGGCGCCAGCGTGGTTCCGGTGACAGATGGCGATGCCAACCTTATCCCCCTGCCTCAGCAGGCCGATCCCAACGCCGCCCTCGACATCAAACTCAAGCTCGCCTCGCGCTCGAAGGACGCGCGCCTGCTCACCGTCGAGACGCCCACGGTGGCCGCGCCAGTCATGCTTGCGGAATGGAAGCTGTCGCCCGACACCGCACAGCGTCTTTCGTATCGCGGCGGCTCACTCACGCCGACGGGCGGCGCGGTGGATTTATCGGGATTCGCGGGCATTACCCGGCTGTTGGAAAACGAACCGGGCGAGACCATCGGAATCATGATCGGGGCGATCGGACTGCTTGTGCTATCGGTCCTCGTCTGGCGTTCAGGCACGTTAGCTGGAGTTCACCGAAACACGACGCGCCACTCCACGGCGCTGATTGTTGGTGCACTCGCATTCCTTTTCGCGATCGGCGCGCTTTTTATCCTGGCCGCCGGCACGGGTCCAATCCGCGATTCGGTTCCCTCTGAAATTTCATTCCTCGCCCCGGTCCAGCAGCCGGACACGTCGCTCACCGCGACGGTGTCCAACATCCCTGTTGAAGATGGAGGGTTTCACATGGCGCTTTCCCTCTCCGGCTTCCTCGCGCTGCTTGCCATTGGCGCGTGGGTGTACGCGTGGGTGGGCAAACGCCCGCCCTTGGTTCCCGTCGGCTGGCTCCTGATTGCCTGGGCGGCGTTGCAGGCGGACAACGGCGAGCGATTCTTTTTCCCGGCACTCGGGGCGTTTGCGCTCGTGCATATCGCGATCCCCGCGATTCGTCGGCTCATGAAGGTGCCAATGCCGCCCAAGAACGAGCCGGCTCCGCCGCTGGCCGAGAGCGGCGGTTCGCTGGCTGCGGTGTTGCTGCTCGGTGCGCTTTCGCTTTTCTTCCTGCCAGTAACGGCGCAGGAGCCGCCGAATCATCCGCCGGTCGCGGAGACGTTCGTGCAGGAGATCCGCGTCGACGAAAATTTCGCTTTTGCGACAGCGAAGATCCACTGGCCTGCGGAGAAAGGGCAGAAGCTGCCGGTGCTTTTCGAGCCCGCGGTGATGACGAAGGCGGTCTATCCCGAGGCTGGATTGAAACTCGTGCAAAACGCGGCGGACCGACCGCAAGCCCACTATCTGCTCGCGCTTGAGTCGGGGAGTCATGACGTGGAACTGCAGTATCAATTTGCCGTCACGACCAACGACAAGGGAACGGGGCTCGTGCTCCCATCGGGTTTCGGACTGGTAAACACGCTCACTCTCACGCTATCAAATCTTGACGTTGATGTGTACTCACCCCAAGCCGTCTCGGTGGACCGCAAAGCCGTGGGCAAGGATACAGTGGCCACACTCATCCTGGGGCCGACGACCGATATCTGGATCGGCTGGAAGCCCCGCAGCCGCGATGTGGCCAAGGAGACAGCGGTGTTTCACGCGGAGCTCACGCAACTCGCCATTCCGACTGCGGGAGTCGTCGAGGGATTGAGTCACATTTCGATCAAGCCGGCGCAGGGGGAACTCGCGGAGATGGTCTTCACGGTGCCGGATGGGACAACGATCACGGACGTGATCGATCCACTCACGCTCGCGCCGGCGGAGGATAAGGTGTCGCCGTCCATCGTCTCGCAGTGGCGTTTTGATCCCGATGCGGGCAAGCTTCGCGTCTCGCTCACGCCGCGGCAGTCGCGTCCGTTCGGCCTTCTCGTTCGTTCGCAGATCGCGACGGGTCCGCTGCCGGTGACGCAGACGGTCGGGCTGCTTTCGTCGGACGGCGCTGCGAGCGAGATCGGGATGTTTGGCGTGGCGACGGGCAATGAAGTGCAGCTCGACACGGTGACCGCCGGGACGCTGACATCGATCAATCTGGAAGACTACCCGGTGAATCTCGCCGCTTCGCTGGCGTCCCAGATTCCGGGGCTCACCGTGCGTCGCGCCTTCCGCTATGCGGATCCCAAGGCGACCGCGGCAATCGCGGCGTCGGCCGTGGAGCCGGATGTGAGAGTGGAATCCCAGGACACGCTTTCACTCGGGGAAGACCGCGTGCTGCTCGCCGTGAATGCGAGTGTGGAGATTACGCGGGCGGGCATTTTCCGCCTGAGTTTCGCGCAGCCTGCGGGCATGGACGTGGAATCCATCACGGGGGAGGCGGTGAGCCACTGGACGGAATCAAAGGACGGCGATGCGCGGATCATCACGCTGCATTTGCGCGGACGCACGGAAGGCCGGCAAGAGTTTGCCATTACGCTGACCGGGCCGGGACTCAAGGCGCAGAAAGGGTGGAAGGCGCCGCAGCTTGTCTTCCGCGAAGCAGGCAAGCAGCGCGGCACGATTGTCGTCGTGCCGGAACAGGGAATGCGCCTACAGGTGTCGACCCGCGAGGGCGTCACACAACTCGATCCGCAAAAATCGGGCATCAAGGAAAAGGGTGTGCTGGCCTTCCGCGTGCTGCAAACGCCGTGGAATCTGACAGTGGACGTGGAGCAAGTGGACGCGTGGGTGCAGGTCACGAGCCTGCAGCACGCACTGGTCGGCGAGGCGCAGGTAAAAGTGACCGCGAACCTCCAATACGAGATAGAAAACACCGGACTAAAGTCGTTCAACGTCGCGCTGCCGGCCGACGCGGAGAATGTGCATTTCAGCGGCGACAACGTGTCCGATTTCATCGCCGCAAAGGACGCCGTGAACGCGGGAATGCAGGCGTGGGAGGTAAAGCTCGGACGGCGTGTGATCGGGCAGTACATGCTCCAGGTAACGTATCAGACTGCGGTCGCAGTACAGGCGCCCGCGACGAACGTGACAGGCGTGCAAACCGCGGGGGTGAACCTCCAGCGCGGCTTCGTGACGGTTCAGTCTGGCGGTCGGCTGCAATTGAGCGTGGATGCGCTTCCCGAGGCCCTCCAGCCTGCGGAGTGGCAGAGTATCCCCCGCACTTTGCAGAAAGACCTGGCCGCGTCGTCGGCCAGTTTTGCCTATCGGTTGGTGGAGCCCGCCTTCGTGCTTCCGCTGAAAATCCAGCGGCACGAGGCGGCGAAGCTGCTGCCCGCGCGCGTGAACAACATCACGCTGAAATCGGTGATCGCTGACAGCGGCGCGATGCTGACGGAGGTCACCATGGAAATGATTCCCGGCGACAAGCGGCTGCTCTCGGTCAGACTGCCGAAGGACGCGCGTTTTTGGTTCGCCTACGTGAATCAGAACGGCGTGTGGCCGTGGCGCGAAGGCGAGCAGATCCTCATCCCGCTGGAACAGCAATCGCATGGAAGCGAGGCGATCCCGGTGACGCTTTTTTACAGCAGCCAGATCGGAGAACCAGGCCGGACGTCGCTCGATCTCCAGCTTCTTGCGCCGAAATTCGATCTGCCCCTCGAGAACATCGTCTGGAACGTCTATCTTAACAACAAGTGGGACTTGAAGGATTGGACGGGCTCTTTGCAAAAGCAGGCTGACAGCCTCGTGGCCGCGACACAGACCATGAATGTGCAGATGTATCTGGAGGGTGAAGTGACTCAGAAGCGCGAGAAGACCAAGGCCGCCGAGCAGCAGCTTCAGCTCGGCAACAAGATGCTCGAACTGGGCGACCAGCAGCAGGCGCGGCGGGCGTTTGGAAATGCCTACGGACTCAGCCAGCACGACATGGCATTCAACGAGGACGCCCGTGTGCAGCTCCACAATCTCAAACTCCAGCAGGCGCTCGTCGGACTGAATATCCGCAAGAACGAAACCGCCGGGAACGCCGACCCGCTCGCCAGCAAGCTCCGCGCAGCCGGGACCGAACCGAACTACTCGCAGCAGGAGGCCAAACAACTCCTCGACAACAATAGCGCCGACGACAACGCCGCGCTCACGAAGCTCGCCGAGCGCCTGATCGAGCAGCAGGACGCTGCCGTTTCCGCGCCTGCGGTGATCCAGGCGAGCATCCCAGAGCAAGGGAGACTGATTACTTTTAGCCGCTCCGTCGCTGTGGATACACAGGCCGATTTACAAATCGAACTGAATGCGAAAAGCAGCGGAACCGCGCCGCCGTTCACACGCGTGGTGATACTCGCGATCACCGGGCTGCTGCTGGCGCTCGGAGTGTTGTCAGTGAAGGTCATGCGGATGGCGTGACCGGCATTTCCCGATATCTCCGCTCGTCATGAAGGAAACTTTGGCAAACGCGGCCTCGACGTCAATCGCTGCGCCGCATCAAAGTCAATGATCTCGTCGTCGAGAAACAAGGTCCTGTCGGCTCCTGCTTCTGCTGAAAGATCTCCATCGCACAGACGTCGATGCTCGAGCCGTTGGGTCCAAAAAGGGACATTGAAACCACGAAAGTCACGAGACACACGAAAATCCATTGGGTTAGCACAAGCGACCTCCTCATCCATCGGGTGGACGGTGATAATTGGGCAACGCCTTGGTTTTTCGTGTGTTTCGTGCTTTTCGTGGTTCCCATCCGGCTTTTAAGGTTGGGAGGTTCCTCCAGAGGCCATGTGGCGGCAGGCAGAACGATGGCTCCGAGGAACAGGAGACTCCCCTGCCCTGCCTGATGGAAGCCGGCGGCAACGCACTGGCAGGATGCCAGTTACCCATGCTTTGGCGATCGCACCCGGCGTCAGAAGGAACGTGCCCAGGTGGCAGTCCTCACATCCCTCCATGGAGATGGCCTGCCCGGGTTTGACTGCAATGATCGGGATCTGGACTTCGCTGGAGTCGCTGAGCCAGTACATATCGCTGGGTTCGTCCGTTTTCCCGAGGGCCATGATCATGCCGCCCTGCAGGCCGCAGTCACCCTTTTCATTCCGTCCGTCGAACATCACGGGAAATCCTTTTGTCTTCATCGTGCCAAACACCAGCACCCGAACATTGTTCTTCTGGTTGTAGATCCCGGTGCTGAACGGATACAGCATGCCGTTGGAGCTGCGAGTCATGGAAAACGATGCTGCCTCACAGACTGGCCTATGCCAGTGGAATCTAATTTTGCTCGACGACGCGTCTTTTCTTGTGGACCGGTCCAGGCTGGGTTTCAGACTCAGCCATTCCGACCGCCTTTCGAACATCGACGCCACTCAACCACCCATGAAGCATTTTCGTCTCTCCGCTCCGCTTCTTCTGGACCACCGACCAGGGGATCGACATCGCCCATCCCCACGAACGGTCCTTCACTTTCACGATGCCGTCCCGGGACGTAACTTTCACCGCTAAATCGGACGCGGCAGAGTAGGTTTATCAAGGGTCATGAAGTGAACCACTTCGCAGACGAGTCGATGGGCAGAGCCATGGGTGTCCATCATTTGAAGTCATAAAGTGGCATAAGATGCGCGCAGTTGGCTTACGGCGCGTTTCCAGGGCACATGGAGATAGAGCAAGGTGGCTACCCAGCGGATGAACTTGACGCTGTTCTGCGTGAGACGTTGGACCTTGCGCAGGGCCAGGGGCAGGCGGCCGCCAACTTTGCGTGCCTCGGTTATGGCGTGGTTGAGTCGTTTCTCACGACGGTTGATTTCGGCCTCGTTGCGGACGCCTTCCTCGAGTTCGAGATGGTGGCGCAGGAGGAGGAGTAGGTTTTCGGTTATACAAATGAGGTGGGCTTGGATGCGCTTGGCATTCTCACTGGTGGCCCAGGCCTTCTTTTCGTGGAGCTTGTTTTTGAACTCGTCGAAGCTCTTCTCGATTTCCCAGCGCATTCTGTAAAGATGGGCGATGAGGCCTGGAGGTAGTGTCATTTCGTTGGTGAGGAATACATAGCAGACGTTCTCCTGCACGTCCCAGAAAGTGATCCGCCGTAATGGGTGTGGCGAGGTGGCCGCGGTCACCAATTCGTCGCTGTGGACATTGGCGTTGATCGGATTGTCGCGGTCGAATTCGCGGCACTGCTGATGGGAAAGAGCCAACGACTCCTTGGTCCTGGAGATAAAATAGATGCCGCTTCGCCTTTTCCAGTCGTTCCACTGCTCGAAATCCAGGGCGGCGCGGTCATAAACGTAGAGAACCTTCCGGCGCTTTTTCGCCCCTTGGCGCAATATCGTCGGCGCGAGTGATTTGAGTACGGCCATGTCGTGATGGTTTCCCTTCTCCTTGACCGGACAGAGACTGAGATGGCTCATCCAGGTATTGCGCAGATTGCGTGTGTACAGGTGCGTGATGGGGAGCTTGGTGCCGTTGATCGCCTCATCATGAGTCGCGTGTTGGTGGCTGTGCCCATCCCCAGCGTACACGTCAAACCCATCCAATTCCGCAAACTGCGCCAAGGCATCGGGAAGCGTCCCAGCGCAGTTCCCTCGCAAGCGCTCAGCCACATCCTCCACCATGGACAATCGGCGTTCGCTTTTGAGGGCCTCGAAAAAGTTCGAGCGACCGGGTACGTTCTCCCGCATCAGTGCCAATCGCTGCAACAGATCACGCCCGCTTCGAAGCGACATCAACACTCGGCTGATCCCAACCTCCAGAAAGTCGCGGTCGCTGTAATCCTGACACTGGCGTTGTTTCGGGCTGGCCTCCAAACTTGGCCAGAGAGGAGCGAAAAAACGACGATGGAGGTCGGTGGTATGGTCTATAATTTCCATAGCGGCCCAAACCTCAAACTCATTGATTGTCAACACTTTATTTGGCATTTTTTTGCCCGCCACGCGCCACCAGAGCGCGTTTCGGCCTCTCTACCATCAGCTACCCGTGCCTCAACGCAACCCTTGGCCATC
>JBJXFS010000180.1:0-5696 GCA_046155625.1 Verrucomicrobiales bacterium
TGTGAAAATGGTTATCCATGATGCAATACGTCAAGATTTGCAGCCCGTAAAGTTTGGCGTACAGGCGCATGTATTTGACGAATTGTTCTTTTTCGGCATCGCCGAGCACCATGTCGCGGTTCACGATTCGCGAAATACAGTGATAAATGGCGTAGCTGAAACCGGCGGGAGCGAGCAATCGAGGGTGGCGCATGGGGAGTGGAGAGGGGTGTCCCGGAAATACGGCCGCAACCGCCCGCAACTTTCATATAGGGGCGGGTAATTTGCGAATGTCGGCCCAACATTGGGTGACGGGCAAAATAACGGGCAATAAGGTGACAGGTAAAATAGTCCCACGCGGCGTGCGCGGCCACGGCGCGCCCCACGATTTCCGCGCCGTCGAAGTGCGCGGCATACGGGGCATCCCGCGGGTTGCTGTGACCACACTCGGCGCCGGCGGGACCGACTTCCATTCCGAGCCGACAGCGCTGGTGCCGGGGAGATGGTGGCCCAAAGCCCGCCGCGGCCGATTGTGATGAGCGGTCGGCTCATGCGGTGAGGGTGGGCGCATTGACGGGGGTTGCCACCAGGGTTTGGATGGGGCCGCTCGGCGCAACGCCTGTTCATTCGAGCGGCTTAGGGGGGCGAGGACGAGGCTGAGCCGCTTGGATCCTGGCTCTCACCATGGCGAGCGAATCGGAGAGCGGGTGATCCGCCGGAAACGGCCATGAGGGTGTAGCGGATTACGGTTGCCACGGGGGCGGGCGAGGGCACGATGGCTCTCATGATGAGCGTGGAATTGACTGGACGATCGATCATTGGGTTTGGCCGCGGGACGGGTGCTGAGCCGGCCGGCTGCGGGGTGAATCCGGCGGATGGAAGTCACTTGGAGCCGGCCTATGTGGCCGCGAGCGACGCGGAGGTGGCCCGGGCCGGGGAGTTGGCGGGATCGGCCTTTCCGGTTTATGCGGCGCTGTCGCCGCGGAAGCGCGCGGATTTTTTGCGGGCGGTGGCGATGCGGATTGAGGGGTTGGGAGCGGGGTTGGTCGAGCGCATGACATTGGAAACCGGCTTACCGGCGGCGCGGGTCGAGGGGGAGCGGGCGCGGACGTGTGGTCAACTGCGGATGTTTGCGGAGGTGATCGAGGAGGGGACGTGGGCGGACGTGCGTGTCGACACGGCCCGACCCGATCGAACACCGTTGCCGAAACCGGATGTGAGGTCGCTCCTTATGCCCGTGGGGCCGGTGGCGGTGTTTTGCGCGGGCAACTTTCCCTTGGCCTATTCGGTGGCGGGGGGAGACACGGCATCGGCATTGGCGGCCGGTTGTCCGGTGGTGGTTAATGCGCACAGTGGCCATCCTGGAACGGCGGAAATGGTGGGAGTGGCGGTGATGGAGGCGGCGCGCGACACAGGCATGCCCGAGGGTGTGTTTTCGCTGGTCTATGGAGCCGGGCACGAGGTGGGCCAATCGCTGGTCAGGCACCCGGCGGTGGAGGCGGTCGGGTTCACCGGTTCGCGCGCCGGGGGAACCGCCTTGGCGGCCGTGGCGGCGGCGCGGGGGGTCCCGATTCCGGTGTATGCCGAAATGAGCAGTGTCAATCCGATCTTCATTTTGCCGCATGCGCTGCGCGAGCGCTGGGGAACGATCGCCACCGGGCTGCATGCGTCGGTGACCGGAGGGGTCGGCCAATTCTGCACCAAACCCGGGCTGGTGTTTCTAGCAGCCGGCAAGGAGGCTGACCAGTTTGTGGCTAAACTCGGCAGCCTGATGGCCACCACCCCATCCTGCCCGATGCTCAATCGATCCATCGCGGAAAATTTCGCGAACAAGCGGGCGCGGCTCGGCAGCATTCCGACGGTGCAGGCGGTCGCCGATGTCAACGAGCAACAGGCTGGTGTTTTCCTCACCACGGCGCGCGCCTGGCGAAAGAACGGCGTGCTCCACGAGGAGGTGTTCGGGCCGACCGCGCTGGTCGTGCTGTGCGAGGACGAAGCCGATTTGATCAAAAGTGCCACGCAACTCGAAGGCCAGCTCACGGCCACCCTGCACGCGGAACCGGCCGATCACGATGGTGCCCGCGCGCTGCTCACCGTTCTGGCCCGCAAGGCCGGCCGATTGATCCACAACGGATTTCCCACCGGTGTCGAAGTCTGTCACGCCATGGTGCACGGCGGTCCGTTTCCCGCCACCACCGACGGCCGCTCCACGTCCGTCGGCAGCGCCGCCATCACTCGGTGGACGCGCCCCGTGAGTTTCCAAAACATGCCGGCCAACCTGCTGCCCGCCGAGCTTCAGGATGGGAATCCGCGGAAATTGTGGCGCCTGGTCGACGGCGAACGCACCCGCGCGCCGCGAGCTTAGGCGCAGCGGGGCGCTTTATTGTGCCTGGCTGGACTGATAGAGCCTGACTTAAGCCACCGCGATGGGCACGCGTCGAACCGCACCAAGCGCGAAACGCGCGATGGCGCGGCGAGACGCGCCGCCCTCTCTGAGAACCATTCCTTCGCTCAACGATCTCCTTGAATGACGGGACAGTTTTGGAGCAACCGCGTGAACGATGCACGAACTCCAGAGCGGCGACTTGTCGCCGCTCTCCAAAGTTAAGGAATTCCCCACTTGAAAAAATCCGGCGTGGGATTTCCGCAAAGAGCGGATTCGCTCGATGCACTCATGACGGCTCGGCACCAAGAGCCACGGCACCGCGGCTTACCCGGTGTGATAGCAGAGGCGTCTATTCTCCACGACCGTCTTACGATTCGACGTGCACACGCGCGTACCAATTTCCCGGACCGAGCGGCGGCAGGACATGCCGCGTGGTGCCGACGGCTTCGGCCGCGGGAACGACGAGAGGCTGGCCGGCGTCCGCCGCGCGGGACCAGCTGATCAGATCTTGTGACAGGCTGATTCCGTAGCGTTTTCCAGGGACGCTGGACCAGGTGAGGTCAAGCGAGCCGGATTCGGTGGTGAGGGTCTGGAGCAGCGTCAGCGCGGAGGCGGGATCATTGGGCCGGGTGCCGGCGAGCTGCTCGGCTTGGTTTGACTGGCCATCGCCGTCCCAATCGCCCTCGGCGCCGTGGAGGCCGTCGGTGCGCGCGGTGTCCAACCCGTGAGCGGATTCCCAGGCGTCGCGCAACCCGTCGCCATCGGTGTCCGGGCCGGGGTCGGTGCCAATTTCGAATGAATCGAGGACACCGATGGGTGACCCGTCGGCATTGAAGGCCTGGGCTTCGAGCCGGAGGAAGCGGTCCCGGATCGTGATCAAAGTGTATTCGTTGAAAAGTCCGCCGACAATCGCCTTGGGTGCCCCGAGTACGCCGGAGCGGCTCTGGCTGGCCCACTGGCCGGGGACATTGTGAGCACCGCCGACGGTCATGTGTTCCCAATCGCGGACCACGACCTCGGTGTGATCAAGCCAACTGCCGCCACCGGTGATGACGTAGTGGACATGGTTGAGGAAACCGCGCTCGTATTCATGGGTGTGACCGCTGAAGCACACAGTGACTTTGTACTTTTCCAGAAGCGGCACCAACGTGTTGCGCAGCGTGGCATTGCCGTCGATCCAGCGTTCGCAGTATGGCGGCACATGGACGCCAAGAAACCGAAAGCGCGCCTGCTGGGCGGCCGGGGAGGCCAACTGCTGTTCCAGCCAGCCATTGGTGATCTCGGTGCGGTAAAATTCATCCAGGCAGACGAAAAAGCAGTTGGAATACGTGAAGCTGAACGACCCGTGGCCGGGTGAGAATCCGGGCCGGTAACGGCTGGGCATGTCGGAGGCGAGGCGGAGTGGCGACGACGGATTGGGCGTGTCGTGATTGCCCCATGCGGTAAAAAATGGGACGGAGGTCCCGAGGTGGCGGGCCACGCGATCGAGGTAGTAGCTGCGGGTATCGGCGTAGCTATTTCCGTCCTCCGCCATGTCGCCGACCGCCAATCCAAAAGCGACACCCGAGGTCACCATGTGTTTCATCATCGAGACGGTGGGCTCGAGCGGATTGGCGGTCCAGACGCCTCGATTCTGGCCCTGGCTGTCGCCCCAGGAGGAAAATTTGAAATCGATCTCGCGGTCCGGTGCGGTGTGGAAATGCGCGAGGTCGGTCAGCGGAGTGCCGTCCAATGCGGTGAGGCGGTAATAATATTCGCTTTCGGGAAGCAGGTCGGTGATGGGTGCCCGATGGAACCAAGACCCGCCCCCGCTGGCCACGCGGGTCATGGGGACCGAAGTTCCCAGGGAAAGCGACTCGCCATAAGCCACGGCCAACGGGACGTTTTGCGTGGTTTCGGTCATGATGACGATGCCGTCGGTGCGCACATTCTGGAGGTAGGGTGGGGTGCGGAAGGTGGCGGTGGTCGCCCCGGTCACGGTGATAGATTGCACGACAACCGGATCCGACCAGGCGCCATGTTCGTCGCGCGCCTTGACGGTGAGCGGGTAAGTGCCGGCGGTGGCCCAAGTGTGGTTCAGTGGCAGCGGATCGCCGGCGGATTTGGCGGCGCTGGTTGACGATGATCTGTCGCCCCAGTCGACCGTGACCGCGACGGTATCCGCGTCGTCGTCGACTGCGGAAAACGAGAAGGCGACCGATTGACCCGTGGTGGCGGTGGATGGACCCGCTGTCCCGCTGAAAACGGTGGGCGGACGGTTGTTCGGGTCGGTGACGACGGGCGGACCGAGCGCCCGGGCCTCAGACTCGCTGAGTGGGGTGTTAAATAATTGGACACGGCTGACGTGCAGGAGGGCATCTTCGGCATTTTCGTCGGCGAAGAGGAGGAGGAGGTTTCCACTGGTTTTGCTGCCGAGCGAGTGGCGTCCGTTCAGCGCCTGGAAGCTGTGGCGGAAGGTCCAGCCATTGCCTTCGGCGTCGGTGACCACGCTGAGGAACGAGGCTGACGGGTTACCCCCGTCGATATTGGAACCGAGGTCGGCGGAAAAGACAATCCGATACCAGCGCTCGGCCGGCAGCGTCCCTGTGGAATACGTGAGCACGCCCACGCCCAGCGTGTTGCTCGGGCTGATGAAATATTCGCCATCGCTCGAGTTCGCCGGATCCGTTTGAAACAATGTGCGCCAAACGCCGTCGCTGGACGCCGGCAGCCAGACGTCGAAAACCAAGGTGTATTCGTTGACCCGGATGGAGCTGCCGCCGTTCGAGACAATGTTCGGGGTGCAGCGCCAATGACTACCAATACCGATCGCCGCCGCTCCATCCCCAGTGCCGTAGCCCGCCGCTGCCGCCGCGCTGCCCACCAACACGAGAGGCTGCCCCACCGTGGCCTTACCCAATGCCGCCGGATCGTCGAAATCCCATTGGCCGACCAGTGCCCCCTGAGTCCATCCCGCGGGGAGCGTCAATAATAAGTAAAGTAGCGACAGTTGGCGGGGTCGATTCATGGGGGCTGATGGGCAAAGAGCGATTGTAATGCAGCCGCCACCATAGGCCAGCGGAATGCAGTGAGGTGGGATGCGGCCTCCACCCCCAACCTCAAGCGCTCGCCGAAAGCGGGATTTCTGGCCGCCATGCCGACTCACGCATTTGCCTCAGAGCGGGTGCAACGAAGTCAAAACGTCCTTGTTTCCATGGCGGCCGCAGCCCGCCACTCGTGCGCTGCCGAGCAGCGTCCTCTTCTGGGGTGGGAGACCCCGGCCGCAGGCTTCCGTTGGGCCTGCGAGAACTTTGAAGAAACTGCGTCGCTGCGAGGCGGCGTGGGGAGCAAC